>CAXTPN010000391.1:0-2003 GCA_964246125.1 uncultured Acidobacteriaceae bacterium | reverse complement strand
GGACTAGAGCGGGATGCTCTAAGCCTCAGTCACCTCACGTACCGTTTTGCTACAACTACCGTCAATTTTCATAGGCTGGACCATCCTCCTTTCCCGTGTAAGAACAAGATAATGGAAGAGTAAACCCGGCGTCAAGCGGGGAAACGTGGATTTCGAGTTTCGCGAAAAATTCAACGGAGGGTCAGGCCTGCTCTGAGACAATCAGAGGTCATGTTCAGAGCGATTCTTCTTTTTACCCTGGTGTTCGCCGGGAGGGGCATAGGCGCGGCTCAGCACCCGTCGCAGCCCAGCCCGGAGGCGGCGCCCGACCAAGGTGCGCCGACGATGTTCAATCATCTGGACACGACCCGCTACCTGATTGGGGGACAGGCGAATATCGTCTTTCAGGCGCATGCACCGTTCCACTCGCCCTACGCCGGGACCAACAGCTTTTTGAGCCGGGGCGAGTACAAGACGTCGCTGATCGGCACGATCTATGCGGGGTTCGAACTCAATCCGAAGCCCAGGTATGCCACTGACGCGATCCTGGACGTTGAATCAGCGGGCGGTCGCGGGATCTCGGAGGCACTGGGGCTGGCCGGATTCACCAACCTGGATGTGGTGCGGAATCCCAACCTGGGGTCTACGCCTTACCTGGCACGCTATGAGATTCACCAGGTGATCGGATTGTCGGACAAGCTGGTGCCGTCGTCACGGACTTCGTTTTCGCTGCAACCGGCGCTGCCGGAGGTGCGCTTCGAGCTGTGGGCGGGGCGAATGAGCCTGCCGGACCTGATCGACTTGAACGCAGTGGGAACGGATTCGCATCTGCAGTTTTTGAATTGGTCGATCGACAACACGGGCAGTTGGGACTATGCGGCGAATACGCGCGGGTATACGGATGCGCTGGTGGCCGAGTTTACCGACAAGGAATTTACCGCGCGGTATGCGCTAGCGGCGATGCCAACGGTGGCCAATGGGATCGACCTGGACCATAACTTGAAGCGGGCGAGCGGGCAGAATGTAGAACTGGAGATACGCGGCGGGCCTGGGACGGCGGTCCCGCAGGTGGGGCGGAAGAGTGCGTTGCGGCTGCTGGGGTTCGTCAACCACGCGAATATGGGGGAGTACCGGCAGCAGAACATCGCTTACCTGAAAGGGCTGACGGCCACGCCGGATATTACGGCGCATGGACCGCAAAGCACGATGAAGTACGGCGTAGGCGCGAACTTTGAGCAGGAGGTGAGTCTTGATGGGAGAGTGTGGGGGGAGTTTGGGTGGAACGAAGGACAGCACGAGAGCTATGCGTATACGGAGATCGACCAGACCATGGCGGTGGGCGGCGACTACGCGATGCGCCGGTTTGGGCGCGCCAATGACAAGTTCGGGATTACCTTTGTGACGAACGGAATCAAGCGGGATCACCAGGCTTACCTGAAGCTGGGGGGGCGGGGGTTTTTGCTGGGCGACGGCAAGCTGAACTATGCGCGGGAGGATATCGTGGAGAGCTACTACAACTACCATGCGTGGAAGGGCGTGTACTATGCGCTGGATGCGCAGTATGTCACGCATCCGGGGTACAACCAGGATCGGGGGCCGGTGCTGGTGGAGAGCGTGCGGATGCATGTGGATTTCTAAAGGCAGTTGTGGTGATTCTGTGTGGGTAGGCTGGGGTTAAGTATGGTCGCTTTCAGGGACTCTATACTGAGAGGGTGAGTCTCCCTGTTGCCGAGATCGTGGGGTTCGTCGCCGGGTTGCTGCTGGGGAGCTTTTTGAATGTCTGCATCGTGCGGGTGCCGCGGGGGGAGAGCGTGGTGCAGCCGGGGTCGCGGTGTTTGGCGTGCCGGAAGGCGGTAAGGTGGTTCGATAATGTGCCGGTGGTGAGTTGGATGGTGCTGCGGGGGCGGTGCCGGGATTGTGGGGAGAGGATCTCGTGGCGGTATTTGGTGGTTGAAGTGGCGATGGGATTGTGGGTGGCGTCTGTTCTACTGCGCTGCGTCGTTTGGTCGCTGGTTGGCCTGTAT
>CAXTPN010000390.1:0-2031 GCA_964246125.1 uncultured Acidobacteriaceae bacterium | reverse complement strand
GTTCGGGGCAGAACCTAGGTTATGGGTTCGATGTAAGATCGGTGGCAACGACGGCCGTCTCCTTTTCGGCAGGTGTTTTAACGATTTTAGCGTTCGGCAGGGACGTACGATGTTTGGGTTCAGCGATTTTCCGAAGCACGTTCAACTGATGCTGCTGGCGGCGCGGACTCGCCTGAGCGGGCGTGAGCAGGAGCAGATTCAGGAACTGACGATGGGAGCGGTGGACTGGCCGGGGTTTCTGGCGGTGACGGCGCATCACCGGGTGAGCTCGCTGGTATTCGAGACGCTGGACCGGATGCGTCCGAATGGGATGCCGGAGTTTGTGAGGGCGGCGCTGCACGGGCGGGCGATGCTGAATGCGTTTGAAGCGCTGCGTTCGGTGGCCGAGGTGAAGCGGATTGCGGGGCGTTTTGCCGAGGCTGGGATGGAGCTGTCGGTGATGAAGGGGGTGCCGCTGTCGCAGGTTTTATTTGGGAACCCGAACACGCGGCATGTGGGGGATATCGATCTGCTGACGGACCGGGAGCGGCTGCCGGAACAGATCACGCTGCTGGCGGAGATGGGGTACGAACGGGTAAATCCGGCGAGCCGGCTGACGCCTCTGCGAATTGCATCGTATGTCAGTTTTTGGAAGGATTTCACGTTTCGGAATGCGGGTACGGGGTTTGAGCTGGACCTGCACTGGCGGCTGTTCAACAACCGGTTTCACCCCGCGAATCGCATTCCGGCGGAGGCGAGCTATACGACGGTGACGATATTCGGCGTGGCGATGCGGGTGTTTTCGCTGCGGGATCAGTTCATCTATATCGCGGCGCATGGGGTGCTGGATGCGTGGACCTACCTGAAGAGCCTGGCGGATGTGGCGGGGTTTCTGCGGCTGTTTACGCAGGCTGAGTTGGACGACGCGCTGGCGCGGGCGGAGGAGTTGGGATTGCTGGCGCAGATCAGCGGGGCAGTGCATCTGGCGAACGACTGGATGGGCACCGAGGCTCACAGCCGGAGTTTGATGAGCGCGGAGGAGGCGGTTGCGCGGCGGATACGGGAACGCACGACCAAGATGCTGCTGCGGCAGAACTTCCAGCCGATGCGAAGCTATCCGAGCCCGGCGCAGTGGCTGATGCTGGAGATTGAGCTGGTGCCGGGTGTGCGATCGCTGACGGAGATAGCGCGGCGATTTGTGTGGCGGCCAAGGGTATGGGCCAGGGTGGATCTGCCGGATCGGTTTTTCTGGGTTTATCCGGTGCTTGGGCTGTTGATGCTGCCGCGGCATCACTCGGTGGAGGAGTAAGGACAACCTCAGGCTATCTGCTAGGCAACCTGTAGCGCTTCTCGATGCTATGCGGCTACTACTTGCTTTTGGCGAGCTTGCGTCCAATTCTCTGTCGCGTAGCGGCCCTCCAAAAGGTAAGGAAGGTAGTGGTCTACGTCAAGTTGCGGCCACGCAATATCCACTCCGGCAAAAATTTCAATTTGGGCCAGTTGGGCGTCCGTTGCTTCTTCCAGACCCTGCATCTGTTCGCGTGGGATGAGAAGACGTCGGCCGTCGTCAACCTTAATCACGATGGCATCAAGCTCACGGTTGTATTCAGCTGACAATGCGGCAGGCAGGGGCGGCTCATTGCGCGCTCTCTCCAACGCTGCTTCAATGTCGGCGTCAGTCGTGAGGTCTCTAGCGACCGCCATGTGTTCTCTCCCAAAGGGCTTCCAGTTCGGCGACATTATTCCTGGCAACCCGCCGAATTCTGTCGATCACATTCTGCTTTGCGTTGGCGGGCTTGATTGCACGCGAACGGTCAGACAGTCGAATCTCTCCATTGCCAAGTAGATCAAGCACCAAGACCACCCCCGACGATGTGCCATGAACGTGCGGCGGCGAGTGGTCGAGTGAAAAAGAGTAAAACCTCACACCGTCGAACGTTCTTGAGCCCACAAGGAAACTGTAAACTCGTCAGGCGTTTCAGACAAGTTAGACAACAGCGGTGATGCCGGCTTCCACTTCGAGCCAGTCTACGAGTTTGGCGAAGGGGTCGA
>CAXTPN010000389.1:1819-2049 GCA_964246125.1 uncultured Acidobacteriaceae bacterium | reverse complement strand
GTTGGGGGGCGACGATTGCGCTCCATCTAGTGTCGAACCCGAGCCATTTGGAGGCGGTGGATCCGGTGGCGCTGGGACGGGCGCGGGCAAAGCAGACTCGGGTGGATGATGAGGCAGGCGATGCAAGCGGGTTGTCTGGGCAGTTGCAGGTTTTGCCGGTAATGATTCATGGCGATGCGGCGTTCGCGGGGCAGGGAATCGTGGCCGAGCCGCTGAATATGGCTACGCTG
>CAXTPN010000389.1:0-1809 GCA_964246125.1 uncultured Acidobacteriaceae bacterium | reverse complement strand
GTGATGGGTCGCGCGCGCGCCCGCCAGGTGCGCCTGGGCGAGGATGGGCCGAAGAAGGTGCTGCCGCTCATCATCCACGGCGATGCGGCCTTTGCGGGGCAGGGCATCTGGGCCGAGACGTTGGTGCTGGCCACCATTCACGGCTACAACGTGGGCGGAACGATCCATGTGATCGTGAACAACCTGCTGGGGTTTACGGCGGTTCCGGAGGAGTCGAACAGCTCGCGGTTCGCGACGGATGTTGCGAAGCGACTGCCGATTCCAATTTTTCATGTGAATGCGGAAGACCCGGACGCGGTGATGCGGGTGGGTACGATCGCGGCGGAGTACAGGCACAAATTCGGGTCGGATGTGGTGGTGGACCTGATCGGGTACAGGCGGCATGGGCATAGCGAGGTGGATGATCCGACGGTGACGTCGCCGAAGCGGTACGCGATCATCAAGGAGACGCCGGAGCTGTACAAGACCTACGCCAAGCGGATTGGGGTGGATCCGGCGGCGGAGGTTGCGGAGCTACAGGGGATGTTTCTTGCGGACCAGAAAGAGGCATCGAAGGCGGAGAAGATTCCGCATTTATCGGTGTTGCCGGGGTATTGGGACAGGTTTACGGGCGGAACGTTGAGCGAGGCGGATGCGGAGCTGAAGACGGGCATCGACGCGACGACGGTTAAGGAGCTGGCGGCGGGTCTGTGTGCGTATCCGGAGGGATTCAATATCCATCCGAAGGTGAAGAAGCTGTATGAGCAGCGGGTGGAGATGGGGGAGGGCAAGCGTCCGTTCGACTATGGCATGGCGGAGCTGCTGGCGTTTGGGTCTTTGATTACGACGGGTACGCCTGTGCGGTTGACGGGGCAGGACTCGCAGCGGGGGACGTTCAACCAGCGGCATAGCGTACTGACGGATGTGGAGACGGAGAAGAAGTATTTTCCTCTGCAGAACATGAAGGCGGGCCAGGCTCGGTTTGAGGTTTATAACACTTTGCTGAGCGAGGCGGCGGTGCTTGGGTTCGAGTATGGGTACTCGCGCGACTACCCAGAGACGCTGGTGCTTTGGGAGGCTCAGTTCGGCGATTTTGCGAATGGAGCGCAGATCATCATCGACCAGTTCATCAGCGCGGGCGAGGCGAAGTGGCACCTGTTGAGCGGGCTGGTGATGCTGCTGCCGCACGGATACGAGGGGCAGGGGCCGGAGCACTCGAGCGCGCGGCTGGAGCGGTTCTTGCAGCTGGCGGCGAACGACAACATGGTGATCGCGCAGCCGTCGACGGCGGCGCAATACTTTCACCTGCTGCGGCGGCAGGCACTGCGAACTTGGCGCAAGCCGCTGATCGTGATGACGCCGAAGAGCATGTTGCGGCATCCGGATGCATCGTCGACGGTGGCGGATTTTGCGGCGGACGGGTTTGAGAATGTGATCGCGGACGCTTCGGTCGAGAGTCCGCGGCGGCTGCTGATCTGCTCGGGAAAGATAGGGCATAACCTGCGTGTGGAGCGAGAGAAGCGGAAGGATACGGGCGTGGGGATCGTGTTCGTGGAGCAGCTTTACCCTTGGCCGGAGGCGGAGATGCAGGCGGCGCTGGACATGCATCCGAAGGCGGAGGTGGTGTGGGTGCAGGAAGAGCCGGCAAACATGGGGCCGCTGTTTTATGTTATGCCGCATCTACGGCGGATGGCTCGTGACCGGGTGGTGGTGAGCGTGCGCCGGAAGGAGAGTGCGAGCCCGGCTACGGGGTCTGCGAAAGCGCATGAGCAGGAAGAGCGGGCGTTGATCGATTGGGCTTTCGGGACTAAAGAAGCAAAGGCTTAATAC
>CAXTPN010000388.1:0-2080 GCA_964246125.1 uncultured Acidobacteriaceae bacterium | reverse complement strand
CAGTGGGGGTGGACGTGTCTGCTGTGCCTGAGCGGGAGCTATGGGCAGTTGCTGGACTATGTGATCTTCGCGGTGTTGATCTTTTACATTCTGACGATTGCCGGGCTGTTTGTGCTGCGGCGGACGCAGCCGGACACGCTGCGGCCGTACCGGGCGATTGGGTATCCGGTGCTGCCGGCGCTTTATATCGTGATGGCTGCGTGGATTTCTGTTGTACTCTTGCGATACAAACCTCAATACACTTGGCCGGGATTGATTCTGGTGCTGTTGGGGGTACCGGTGTATGTGGTTTGGAAGAGACAGTTGAGGACAGTTGAGGACAGGTAAAGACAGTTGAGGACAGTTAAAGACAGTTGAGGACAGTTAAAGACAGGTAAAGACAGTTGAGGACAGGTAAGACAGTTGGGAGCAGTTCGGGTCGGGCTTGGCAGTGAGGTGCAGTAAAGAGGCAGTAGGTGCTATAGGAGGCACATGGCGAATCTGTTTGCGATCAAACCGCTGTCCAAGTTGATGAACGAGGCGAAGAACGAGGGTGAGGCGAGCCTGAAGCGGTCCTTGGGGCCGTTGAACCTGATTACTCTTGGGATTGGAGCGATCATCGGGGCGGGCATCTTCGTCTTGACGGGGCAGGCGGCGGCGAAACACGCTGGGCCCGCGGTGATGTTGAGCTTTGTGTTCGCGGGGATCACGTGCGCGTTTGCGGGGCTTTGCTATGCGGAGTTTGCCTCGCTGATCCCGATCGCCGGCTCGGCGTACACCTATGGGTATGCGACGCTGGGTGAGTTTGTGGCGTGGATTATTGGGTGGGACCTGGTGCTGGAGTACGCGTTTGGAGCGGCGACGGTGGCTTCGGGGTGGAGCGGCTACTTTGTGGGGCTGCTGCAGGACTTCGGGATTCATCTGCCGCCGCAGCTGACGACGACCCCGGGAACGATACTGTACCAGTATCACGATCGCTGGATGCAGCTTGCTGCGGTGCCGGCGGGGGTGGATGCGGCTACGCTGCCGCATGTGGCGGGGGTGTTCAATCTGGTGGCGTTTCTGGCGATTGCGATCGTGACCGCGGTGCTGGTACGGGGGATTGAAGAGTCGGCGAATTTGAACACGGCGATCGTGATGGTTAAGTTGACGGTGGTGGCGATCTTTCTGGTGCTGGGAGGGATGTATATTCTGCACAATCCGGCGCATGCCCACGCGAACTGGACTCCGTTCATCCCGCCGAGCGACGGCCATGGAAACTTCGGGCTGAAGGGGATTACGGCGGGCGCGGCTTCGATTTTCTTCGCGTATATCGGGTTCGATGCGGTGTCGACGGCGGCACAGGAGGCCAAGAATCCGCAGCGCGACATGCCGATCGGGATCTTGGGTTCGCTGGTGATCTGCACGGTGCTCTACATTATGGTGTCGGGCGTGTTGACGGGGCTGGTGAACTACCATGCGCTGAATGTGGCGGATCCGGTGGCTGTGGGGATCGACGTGACGGGAGTTCGCTGGGGTTCGATTCTGGTGAAGATCGGCGCGGTGTTCGGGCTGGGCACGGTGATGCTGGTGATGCTGCTGGGGCAGTCCCGGGTGTTCTTTTCGATGTCGCGGGATGGGCTTTTGTGGAAGTGGGCTGGGGTCATTCACCCGAAGTTCCGGACGCCGTGGATATCGAATGTCGTGGTGGGCGCGATTGTGGCGTTCATGCCGGCGCTCTTGCCCATCGACCGGTTGAGCGAGCTGGTGAACATGGGGACGCTGCTGGCGTTTGCGATCGTGTGCGCGGGGGTGTGGATCCTGCGGCGACGGAACCCGGGCCTGCATCGGCCATTCAAGACTCCGCTGGTGCCGCTGGTGCCGATTCTGGGGATTGTAAGCGCACTCTACCTGATTTACACCTTGCCTACGCTGACGAAGGTGGTGGTGGTGGCGTGGCTGATTGTGGGCCTGCTGATTTACTTCACCTATAGCTTGAAGCACAGCAAGGTGCAGGCGGATTTGGGGAAGACAGAGGTGTAGGAAGGATGGCGCAGGTTCTTTCGCTTTGCCGTGCAAGCGGAACGGCAACCGCAGGTTCCTCGGCTTCGCTGCGGAATGA
>CAXTPN010000387.1:0-2087 GCA_964246125.1 uncultured Acidobacteriaceae bacterium | reverse complement strand
GACGTCCATCTTGGTGACCACGAGCCATTCCGTTCCGTTGATCATGTTGGAGTAGCGGAGCAGCGGGAGGTCGAGCCAACCGCAGCGGCGAGGGCGTCCGGTGACCGCGCCGTACTCCTGCCCGCGGGCGCGGAGGAGCTCGGCGGAGTGTCCTTCGATCTCAGTGGGAAAGGGGCCTTCGCCGACGCGGGTGACGTAGGCCTTGGTGACGGCGATGACGGTGCCGATCCTGGTGGGGCCTACGCCGGTTCCGGTGACTGCGCCTCCGGCTGTGGAGGAGGAGCTCGTGACGAATGGATACGTCCCGTGGTCGATGTCGAGCAGCGCCCCCTGGGCGCCTTCGAACATGACTTTTTCGCCGTTGGCGATGGCCTCGTTGAGCAGGACGGCGGTGTCGGTGACGAAGGGGGCGACCTGGTCGGCGAGGCGGGCGTACTCCTCATACATGGCGCGGGGATCGAGGGGCTCGGTGCCGAAGAGGGCGTGGGCGATGGTGTTTTTCTCGTGGCAGGCGTTGTTGATGTGAGTGCGGAGGAGCGACGAGTTGAGGAGGTCGGCGACGCGGAGGCCGTTGCGATGGATTTTGTCCTCGTAGGCGGGGCCGATGCCGCGGCGGGTGGTGCCGATGGGCTGGCGGCCAGGAGCAGTCTCGGCGGCGAGCTCGATCATGCGGTGATAGGGCAGGATGACCTGGGCGCGGTCGGAGACGAAGAGCTGCGAGTCGACGGGGAGGCCGGCCTCGCGGAGCTTGCGGACTTCGCCGAGGAAGGCGGCGGGGTCAAGCACGACGCCGTTGCCGATGACCCCCTTGCAGCCGGGACGGAGGACGCCGCAGGGGATGAGCTGCAGGACGAACTTCTTGCCCTCGATGATGACGGTGTGCCCGGCGTTGTGGCCTCCGGCGTAGCGGGCGACGATGCTGAAGCGCTCAGAGAGGACGTCGACGATTTTGCCTTTGCCTTCGTCGCCCCACTGGGCTCCTAGGATGACGGCGGACTGGCGTTGGGGCTTGGGCAAAGGTGAGTGCTCCGGGGAGATCGCGGTTGGCGGGAGTTCGTAGAGACGCAAGGGTGATTTTATACCGGCTCTGGCGACGAGGGTACGATGAGCGTGTCTGGGGGCAGTTATCCCTGTGGCAGTATGGCATACTGTCCTTTGAGGCATTACGTGGGAACTCATACCAGCTTGAAAGACTACATCGGCGTGGGACCGGCTTCGGGGTTGGAGCTGGCGGAGCTAGTGGAAGACGGGCTACCGCTGAACAGTCTCGATGTTCTGAAGAGCAAAGGTTTAACGTTCACTGAGATGGGGGAGACGGTGATTTCGCACCGAACGCTGAAGCACCGGCGTGCACGGGGGGAGAACCTTTCGCCGGTCGAGACGGATCGTGCGGTGCGGGTGGCTTCCGTCCTCGCGCTGGCGGAGCGTGTCTTCGGAAGCCGGGAGAAGGCGCTGTTGTGGTTGCGGGCGGTGGACGATCGGCTGGGAGAGCGGACGCCTCTGAGCATGCTGCCCACGGAGTGGGGAGGGCGGCTAGTTGAGTCGCTGTTGTGGGCGATCGATGAAGGCGTTTACGGCGCGTGACTTTGTGGCGGATCAGCAACCACAAGGATCTGTCGGGTCTAGGCGGCGAACGGTCGGACGGGCGCTGGCACACCGCCAGCCGTGGTAAGCGAATCGTCTACCTGTCTGAGCATCCGGCTGTCGCGCTGGTCGAAACGCTGGCAAACCTGCGCGGGGATCCGGCGCTGTTTCCAGAGAGGTTTCAATTGCTGAAGGTGCTGGTTAGGGACGGAGTGAGCGCCAGGGCTTTGCAGGAAAGCGCCAGGAACGAGTCGTTCGCGGAGACGCAGGCGAGGGGGGACGAGTGGCTGGCAGGCTCCGAGTCCGCGCTGCTGCGGGTGCCTTCGATTCCGGCCCCTGAGTCGTGGAACTATTTGTTCAATCCGTCGCACGGCGAGGCCGGTGGAGTGGTGGTGGAGTGGGCTCACTCGATTGCGTACGATCGAAGGCTGATAAGTGTGAAGGGATCGTGAAGTATGCCTGAGCTGCCGGAGGTCGAGACCGTTGCCAATGGAGTGCATGAG
>CAXTPN010000386.1:0-2090 GCA_964246125.1 uncultured Acidobacteriaceae bacterium | reverse complement strand
AGTCGGTAGGGCTGGCGATCGCGGAAAGGCATCTAGCGGCGGTGTTCAACCATGAGGGTGCGGGCGAGAGCCACGAGAGCCACACGCCGGTCGACCACTTCACCTATGTGCTGTGCGGGGACGGCGACCTGATGGAAGGGATCTCGCATGAGTCGTGCTCGCTGGCGGGAACGCTGGGGCTGGGCAAGTTGATTGTGCTGTACGACGACAACCTGATCTCGCTGGATGGGCCAACGGAGTTGAGCTTTACGGAAGATGTGACGAAGCGGTTCGAGGCGTACCACTGGCATGTACAGCTGGTGAGCGACGGCAACGACCTCCAGGAGATCGAAGCGGCGATCCTGGCGGCGAAGGCGGAGACCACCAGGCCGAGCTTGATCCGGGTGCGTACGGTGATCGGGTACGGCAGCCCGAAGGCAGGGACGAGCAAGGCACACGGCGAACCGCTGGGGCCGGAGGCGACGAAGGCGACGAAGAAGGCGTTGGGCTGGCCGGAGAATAAGAGCTTCTATGTGCCGGAAGAGGCGGCGGCGCACTGGGCCAAGTGCAAGGAGAAAGGCAAGAAGGAGCGCGAGGCGTGGGAGAAGAAGTTTGAAGCGTACAAGACGGCGTATCCGGAGCAGGGTGCGGAGTATAGCCGGACGACGTCGATGAAGCTGGCGGAGGGCTGGGAGAAGGCGATTCCGGTGTTTCCGGCGGACAAGCCCATGGCGACGCGGACGGCCGGCGGAACGGTGATGAACGCCATTGCGAAGGTGGTGCCGGAGCTGTTCGGCGGCGCGGCGGACCTGACGACGTCGACCAAAACCATCTTCAAGGATTCGCCGAGCTTTCATGTGGATCCGAAGGGGCGGAACGTGTTCTTCGGGGTGCGTGAGTTTGGGATGATGGCGGCGGTGAACGGGATGGCGGCGCACGGCGGCGTGATTCCGTTTGGGTCAACGTTCTTTACGTTTTCGGACTATTGCCGGAGCGCGCTGAGGATGGGCGCGCTGCAAAGCTCGCATTCGCTCTACATCTTTACGCACGATTCGGTGGGGCTGGGCGAGGACGGGCCGACGCACCAGCCGATCGAACACCTGATGGCGCTGCGGGCGATTCCGCAGTTGACGGACTTCCGGCCGGCGGACGCGAACGAGACGGCGGCGTGCTGGCAGCTGGCGCTGGAGCGGCATTCCGCCAGCTTCATGGCGTTGAGCCGGCAGGATCTTCCGGTGCTCGACAACGACAAGTACAAGGTGCAGGAGGGCGCGCGCAAGGGGGCGTATGTGCTGGGCGAGGCTGGGAAGGACCTGATCCTGGTGGCGACGGGGTCTGAGGTGTCGCTGGCGATGAAGGCGGCGGAAGAGCTGAAGGGCTCGGGGATTGCGGCGACGGTGGTTTCGATGCCGAGCTTCGCGATCTTCGAGGAGCAGGAAGAGGAGTACAAGATGTCGATCTTCCCGCATGGCGTGCCGAAGATTTCGATCGAGGCCGGCGCGACGCTGGGCTGGTGGAAGTACATCGGGCGCGACGGTGTTGCGATCGGACTTGATCGCTTCGGAGCTTCGGCGCCAGGGCCGATTGCGCTGGAAAAGCTGGGCGTCTCCGTCACGCACGTGGTCGAGGCTGCGAAGAAGCTGGTGGAAAAGTAGAAGGGTCAATGCGATGGTTGAGACCAGCGAGCGCGAGATGGTTCGCAAGACAGATGATGAGGCGCGCAAGGAGAAGTTCACCTCCTTGCAGCCGACGTATGAGGACACTGTTCCGCCCGAACGCGAGGACGATTGGGAGTACGAAGACTAAGCACGGGAGCGGTATCCGATGACGCAGGATGAAGCCAAGGCCGCGGTGGCGGCGAGGGCTGTCGAGTTCGTGGATAACGGCATGCGTGTGGGCCTCGGCACCGGCACCACCGCTACAATGTTTATCCGCGCGCTGGCCGAGCGTGTGCGGCAGGGGATGAAGATACGTTGCGTAGCGTCGTCGGACGCCAGCAAGAAGTTAGGATTGTCGCTGGGCATGGACGTGACGACGCTTGGCGAGCTTCCGGAACTGGACCTGTACATTGACGGCGCGGATGAGGTCGGACCAGGGCTTGCGCTGATCAA
>CAXTPN010000385.1:0-2096 GCA_964246125.1 uncultured Acidobacteriaceae bacterium | reverse complement strand
GTGAAATCCCTTGCCCAGCGGGTCAAGCTCCGGGTGCAGATACGTCTCCATCCGCGCGCGCCGGAACGGCACCATCCACAGCATGTAGTACATCACCGGCGCCGACGCCAGCAGCGCCACCCCGATCCACTTCACCTGCATCCCCGCAAGATAGAGCATCGCCATCGTCACGCCCGCGCACACCAGCGCGGTGCCCAGGTCCGGCTCCTTCATAATCAGCCCGATGAACACCAGTGGAGGCAGCGCCGCGCGCAGCACCGTACCCTTCCAATCGTCCATCTTGTAGATGCGCGTCTGCAAAAAATATGCGAGGAACAGCACGCACACCGGCGTCGCCAGCTCCGATGGCTGAAACGTAAAGAAGTTGCCGAACTTGAACCAGCGATGCGTATGGTTCAACGCATGCATGCCGAAGACGCTCACCAGCAGGATCGTGGTCAGCGCCATCAGCGGAAACACGATGTGCGGGTTATTGTATTTGCGATAGTCCACCCGCATCAGCAGGGTCAGCGCCACCATCCCCAGCAGGCCATACATCGCCTGCTTGGCAACGTATTTATACGGCGACCCCGACTCCGCCTTCGCCATCACCGCCGACGCCGAAAACACCATCACCAGCCCGAACAGCACCAGCAGCAGCACCACCCCGAACAGCCACTTATCGACCCCAACCCGCTTCGCCATCTCGCTCTACCCCGAGTCTCGCTTCTAGGTACCCCAAGGCTTCAGCCTTGGGCCTCTCTCGCCTGCCACAAAACTGGGCTTTAGCCCCTGGGGTATGTCCTCGTTCGAACTATCCATCCAAGCCCAAAACCAACTCGCGAAACACGCGTCCGCGATGCTCATAATTCTCAAACTGGTCGAAGCTCGAGCAAGCCGGCGCAAGGAGCACTACATCGCCGCTCTTCGCCTCGGCAGCCGCCAGGGCAACCGCCGCGGCTAAAGTCCTCGCAGACTCTATCTTCACCACCCCCGCCAGTTCGCGCTCAATCTTTTCCGCCGCCGAACCAATCGTATAAACAGCCGCCACCCGCTCCCGCAGCAGCGGCGCCAGCTGCGTGTAGTCCGAGTCCTTGTCCTTGCCGCCGAGAATCAAATGCACCCCGCCCGCGAACGACGCCACCGCCTTCATCGTTGCGTCCACATTCGTCGCCTTCGAGTCGTTGAAATATTCGACCCCATTCAGCGTCCTCACCAACTCCAGCCGATGCTCCACCGCGTGGAACCCCGCGACAGCGGCTCGTACCGCCTCGCTCGCAATCCCCGCCAGCTTCGCCGCGCACACCGCCGCCAACACGTTCTCAACGTTGTGCGAGCCGCGCAGCGGAATCTCCGCCACCGGCAACACCGGCTCCGGCTTCCCGCCCTCCTTCGCCAGCCAGAACACGCCCTCGCCATGCACAAACGCGCCCTGCTTCACCCGTCGCGCCGCGCTGAACCAGTACACCTGCGCGCGCGTCTTCGCAGCCACCATCTGCGTCGCCTTATCCTCCGCGTTCAACACCAGAAAGTCCCCCGCCTCCTGCCGCGCGGTAATCTTCGCCTTCGCCGCCGCATACCGCTCAAACGTCCCGTGCCTGTCCAGGTGATCCGGCGTGATGTTCAGCACCACCGCAATCCTCGGCCGAAACTCCTCCACCGTCTCCAACTGGAAACTCGACACCTCCAGCACGCTCCAAACCTTCGGTTTCTGCCCCTCGTTACTTTTCTGTGCCCCATTCATCGCCGTCTCTTCGTAAGGAGTGGGTCTCTGCCCAGCGCCCCCATCACTCAACCGAACGCTCTCCCCCACCAGGTCGATCACCGGCAGGCCGATGTTGCCGCCCACCAGCGTAGGCACCCCCGCGTCCGTCAGAATCTTCCCCACCAGGGTCGTCGTAGTCGTCTTCCCGTTCGATCCCGTAATCGCCACGATCTCGCCTCGCAGAAACCGGCTCGCCAACTCCAACTCCCCAATCACCGGCATCCCCAGCGCCGCCGCCTGCGCCACCTCCGGCGTCTCCAGCGGAACCCCCGGGCTCACCACGATCAGGTCCTGCCGCCGAAACGTCAGCAGCCCGTGCCCTCCGCTCTCCACCATGATCCCCGCTTCCAGC
>CAXTPN010000384.1:0-2103 GCA_964246125.1 uncultured Acidobacteriaceae bacterium | reverse complement strand
GATATACACACATCCGCCCGCCCGCGCAAACGCACAACGCCTCTACCCCGAAGTGGATAGCTTCAGGATCGGCGACGAAGCACCTGAGGCGCCAATGACAGCCGTTGTGAGGAGCAGCGGACGGCTAGTGAACTTGGATACCTTGATGAAATTACCAGTCCGCCCAGATGTACCAATGGCCGTCGATATGCATGTACGAGGGGTGCCTTGGTTTAGCGGTCTGATAAAACGCGTCAAGGCTTATCACTGTGTTCAACGGTTCGCGATCAAGCCAGCAAATCTCGACATGCCGAGTGTCACTGGCAAAACCAGACGCCCACACCCAAAATCCCACTTCGAGCGGTTCTGGTCCTCGTGCCACGCCGCTGGCACCCATCTCTTTTAGCAATGCGAGATACTTCTGATACCTCTCGACCGGCATGCCTCCATCGGGCGGAGTCTTCAAAACAGCGGATCCCGCGGTCTCAATGCCCCACTCCGCTACGAGGTCCACGCCCCTATCTTCCGAAAGCATTGTCCGAACTTGTTCATAAGCGGCCCGATGTGCACTGAAATCGCGAATGATCTTGCTCGTTTTAGGTGGTCTGGAGGCGACCGACACCATGATAAGGAGCGGAGCGACCAGTGCAACGACGGAGATGATCGCGATGAGCCTGAAAGAACGCATGAATGCACACAAGGGACCGACTATTACAAGGTAATCCTCGACCTGCCTCTAAAATCCTCTCTTTCGAAAACTCCGCCTCGCAGTTCACAACTCGTCTTGTGCGGCCCGCACCCGGGACGCGTTTTAGGCGGATGTCGGTGGCGTGAGCACACGATGCACGGTCTCAACAAAGTTGCGCGCTACTCCCATGACGTTGACGGCCTCCTGGGATGAAACCTCGGCAATGTCGCCGGTGTCGTAATCCGCAACGGCTTTGAAATCGTAGTCTTGAGAGAGAAAGCCGCGCTCCTCCCGCGTAAAGGCCGGATCGTCTTTGGTGAGCCGCAGAAATTCGATATTGACGCCTTTGTGGCTCTTAACCACCTTGCCGCTGCGCTCGAAAATAACGGCCTGTGCCGCGTGGAACGCAGCGAGATAGGCCGCGCGGCCTGCATCATGCTTAAGCCCAGCGTAGATCATCGTCTGGCCGCGTCCAACATGGTCCTCGGTGTTCTTCAAAAAACGTGCAGCTTCCGGGTCACAGGTCTAGCCCCTCACGCCGGATTTCGTGCATCAGCGGAGAACGCTCGCGGTACGCCCCTGCCGGATAGGGCTTGACATCGAAAAAGAAACTCGTTTCATCGATGAACTTCACCCGCAACGCTGCCAGCTTGTGGAGTTCAGCCCAGCGCGCGGATGAATCATTCATGCCGTCTAGAAAAACCGCCACATCGTAATCGGACTCGGGCTGCGCATCACCCCGTGCGCGGGACCCAAACAACACGACACGCTCCAGCCGCTCGCCATACATCTCGGCGAGCGCGGCGCGAAACCTGGCGAGGATCGGGTTTTCTCGCGTAAGGGCGGGCGCGTAAATCATAGGGTCAGACCTCCTCTTCCACGACAAGTCACACTCCAAACTGCCGCAAATGATGATCAACATGTTTGTACATCAAAATCGCCCACTCCTCCGGCGTCATCTTCCCAAAGAAACTATGCGGATTCCGCGTACATCCAGCCGCCCCTCCCGCCGCAAACCTGTCAATCAATCCCAGCAATCGCTCCCGCTCCGTGCCGAAATCACGTTCGTCCACCACAATCAAGCCCTTTGCCGTCGGCGAATTCTTCCGCATCGGGTCGTCGTTCCGAAACACCAGCGGCTTCACCAGCCGTCCCATCAAGCGTGCGGGCAGCGCCAGCCTGTCGGGCACCACCTCTCCCACCGCCCACTGCATGCCCACCGAGAGATGTGCCAGCATCCGCGCCGCCGTCATCGTGCCCCAGCGCCGCTCGCTTTGCGCCTCCAGGCACCCCAGCCGGGCCTTCACCTCGTTCGCCACCGCCGCATCGAACAGGTTCTTCACGCCTCTACCTCCTCCGAGCCTCTATCGTCTGCAAGCATTTTGCCATGCGTCGGAGAGGCTCGCTACCGCGAAACCACCTCCGCCGTATCGCCC
>CAXTPN010000383.1:0-2105 GCA_964246125.1 uncultured Acidobacteriaceae bacterium | reverse complement strand
CAAATGCACGCGCTTCCCAATCTGCGCGCAGCTCCCCACCAGCGCATGCGAGTCCACCAGCGTCCCCTCGTCCACATACGCGCCCACGTTGATCCACATCGGCGGCACCAGGATCACGCCCTTCGCCACATACGCCCCCGACCGCACCGAGCTCCCACCCGGCACGATTCGCACCCCGTCCTCCGGCGTAAACGTCCGCGCCGGAAACGTGTCCTTGTCAATGAACGAAAGGCCCCCCGAGTTCACCTTGCCCAGCTTGCCCAGTCGAAACCCCAGCAGTATCCCGCGTTTCACCCAGGCATTGACGCGCCAGCCCAGAGCCTGTGCCGCATCCGGCTCCGCCGAGCGCAACTCGCCGCTCTCCAGCTTATCGCGAAGCTCATGAAACGCGGCCTCTGCCTCGGAGTCGCCGATGACATCGGCTCCTGCGGCAAAAAAGTATTCGATAGAGGCGGAGAGATCGGTGAGGTTGCTGTCGTTCATCACCTCTATTGTAAGTGGCTAAAACATCCGCACATTATCCACATACCCCGCCGGCGAATGCGTGATCAGTCCCAGCTCCCCCACCAGCATCTCCAGCTTGCGCCGGGTATACGCGCCTACCGGCACCATGGGAAGCCGCATCGCCTCGCTGCCCAGTCCCAGAATCGCCATCACCGCCTTCACCGGCGCCGGACTCGGCTCCCAGAAGTGCGCCTGCATCAGCCGGAAAAACTGCCGGTTGAGCCGCCGCGCGGTCGCCCAATCATTGCGCATCGTCGCCCGAATCATCTCGACCATCTGCCCGGGAATGACATTCGACGCCACCGAGATCAGCCCCGCGCCACCCAGTGCCATGATCGGCAGCGCCAGTGCATCGTCGCCGGCGAACACCCGAAAGTTGCGCGAAGCCGTCGTGATCAGCTCCGTGATCTGCGTCATGTTGCCGCTCGATTCCTTGATGCCGATGATGTTGGGCAACTCCGCCAGCCGCAGCACCGTCGCCGGCTCCAGGTTCGCGCCCGTGCGTCCGGGTATGTTGTACAGCAGCACCGGCAGATCCGTCGCCCTGGCCAGCGCGCGGAAGTGCTGGTACTGGCCCTCCTGCCCCGGCCGATTGTAGTATGGGTTCGCCGTCAGGACGCCGGTAAGCCCCTGCACCTGCGACAGGCGCTTCACACGCGCGACCGCGGCTGCGGTGGAGTTGTGCGTGCAGCCCGCGAACACGGGTACGCGCCCCGCCGTAGCGGCACAGGTGACCTGCACCACGCGCAGCCACTCCGCATCGCTCAACGTGGCCGCCTCGCCCGTCGTCCCGCACGGCACCAGCAGCTCGATTCCATGGTCGATCTGGGCGTTGACCAGCGTATGCAGCGCAGCCTCGTCGATTGCGCCGTCCGCGCGAAAGGGAGTTACCAGGGCCGTTCCACAACCGAAGAGTTCCATAGCAGATCGAGTCTAACCCGAACCGCCGTCTCCGCGCCGCCACCCCCGCCAGCGGCTCAACGCAACGTAGAAAAACACCCCATAAAAGCACGCCGATGCAACCAGCACGATATGCGCTGAGAAGTCATGCTGATCCGCTACGATTAGCGCCACCAGCAGACCCGGCATCAGCAGCAGGCTGAACGGCTCGACCGTCAGCGCAACAATCTCCCGCTCCGTGCTGACGAACAGGCCCGCGCATGCCACCAACATCGTCAGGCTCGCCAGGACGCACGCAAGCCCCAGCCGCAGGACTACCGAGCGCCATCTCGATCTGGCACCACCCATGCGGCGCCCGTTACACCCATTCTCCGGCACGCATCAGCGGCTCTCTCTCCCCGTCGCTCGACAACCCATCCACGTTCATCGCGCCTGACCCGATCATCCAGTCCACATGGATCAGACTCGAATTTGCGCCCTTCCCCGCCAGCGTCTCCTCGTCCATGTGCTCGCCGTCGATCAAGCACGTCGCATACGCCTGCCCCAGCGCGATATGGCTCGCGGCGTTCTCGTCGAACAGCGTATTCCAGAACAAAATACCGCTCTGCGCAATCGGCGAGGAGTGCGGCACCAGCGCCACCTCGCCCAGCCGTCGCGCGCCATCGTCGGTCGAGATCAATCGATTCAACACGTCGTTCCCC
>CAXTPN010000382.1:695-2107 GCA_964246125.1 uncultured Acidobacteriaceae bacterium | reverse complement strand
CGGCGCAGAACTAGCCCTTCCCCAGATAGTGAAGTAGGGTTTAAGGAATCCAAGGCGGGACCTTCCCGAAAGGAACTGTTCTATGTCCTCAATGCCCTACAGTAGTGATCCTGCGGCGGCTGCAAAGCTAGATCTAGGAACCCGGTCTCGTCTCCACCTTGCACTCTTCAGGTTCGTCTTCTGTTTCGTATCGCTGTACACGCTTGACCTTGTCGCCTCGGTTATTCAGCGCCAGCATCGGTTGCTGAATGGCGAGTATGCCAAGGTCTTTCCCGAGCAGTTTACCGCGCCGGTCTGGCATTACCTCGTGCCGTGGGTCGGGGTGCACATCGTCCGACTCACTCACCCCGTGACGATGCACAATCAGGTCGGCCAGGATTCCGTGTATGAGTACATCCTGCGCGGCACGCAGCTTGTGCTCGCCTTGGTTGCTGCTTTGATCTGGAGCCTGCTTGACAGGTCCCGGCGAGACTACCGCGATCTGGATGCCAGCCTTCGCATCTTTGTGCGCGCGGCACTTGCGGCCGAAATGCTCTTCTACGGTCTGGCGAAGGTGCCCCCCGTGCAGTTCGGCGTGCTGTCTCTCTACCGTCAGGCACAGCCCCTCGGCCAGTTATGGCCCATGGCGATGCTCTGGGCCTTTATGGCGGCTTCGCCCGGCTACACCTTGCTGTGCGGCCTGGTCGAGACGGCTGGCGGTTTGCTCCTGGTTCCGCGGAGAACCGTCGCGGTGGGTGCGCTCATTTCGGCAGGAGCCATGGCAAACGTCCTCGCACTCAACATCTTTTACGACGTTAATCAAAAAATCCGGTGCCTGTATTACCTGCTGTTGGCGCTCTACATCGCCGCTCCGCAACTGCTTCGTCTGTGGAACCTTCTCGTGCTCCAGCGTCCCACGACACCGTCACCTGAGCCTCACCTTCGCGGACCTCGTGCGCTTCGTGTAGGCCTATCGCTTGTTCCGCTCCTGTTCGCAGGCATGGTGATCGTGCATTTCGTTCCCATCGATCTGCATCGCTACAACGTGAGCCGGCATACCGACACTCTGCGCGGCCCGAACTACGGCATATGGCGGGTCAACAGCTTCACCGTCGCCGATCCCGGCAAGCCTCTCTTGTCAAAGGAAGCGCTAGCTGTAATGCATCTCGCGCCCGGGCAGGACCGCTGGCGGCAGCTGATCCTGGATGCAGGCGGAGAGGTCTATCTGCAGATGGGAAACGGGATTTACGATCGTGTTCAAGCCAAGGACGATCCGCGGACCGGAGACACTCTGTTGACCGACTCCGACGACCCTGGATGGCAGTCTAGGCTTCACTTTCAAAGAACCTCGCCAACGAGCCTTACTGCGGATGGAGCCGTAAATGGCAATCGAGTGAGCATCGCGTTGACTCAGGAAAACGTCGGGGAAAGCC
>CAXTPN010000382.1:0-685 GCA_964246125.1 uncultured Acidobacteriaceae bacterium | reverse complement strand
ATGGGTCAGCGAAGGTCGACGCTGGTGAGCGAGCGACAAGGCCCCGCCACTCCACCCATTGGTGGGCGGAGCCTCACCTCATCGTCGCCACAGGCGCATTCACCGCCAGCGTCTCACCCTCCGCCAACACCTTCACGCGATCTCCCAGCCCACGCCGCGCCGCCTCCGCCCGCAACCGCACCGGCGGCTCCTCCATCGGCTCCCGCCCCAGCCGAAATGTCCCAAAGTGCATTGCCGCCATCGTCTGCGCGCCCAGGTCGATGAAGCCCTGCACCGCCTCCTCCGGGCTGGTATGCACGGCCCGGTAGCTGTCCGGAAAGTAAGCCCCGATCGGCAGCAGCGCCACGTCAATCGGCCCCAACCGCCGCCCAATCTCCCGAAACCCACCAAAGTACGCCGTATCTCCCGAGTGATACAGCCGATGCCCCGCCTGGTCCGCCAGCACATACCCGCCAAACAGCCGGTGCGTATCCCGGAACATCCGCGCGCCCCAGTGCTTCGCAGGAGTCATCGTTAGGGTCAGCCTCTCGCTATTCACACCAGCAACCTCAGTCGTCTCCCACCACCGCAGCGTCCGCACCTCCGCAAACCCCAACCCACTCACCAGGTCCTCCACCCCGTCAGGCACTACGATCACTGGAGCCCTCCCCGTCTTCCGCCGAGCCGCCGCCGCCACCCTCCGCAG
>CAXTPN010000381.1:1332-2113 GCA_964246125.1 uncultured Acidobacteriaceae bacterium | reverse complement strand
CAAGCCACAGGTCCGTCTCGAACGCGTTCGCCTCCCAGTTTGTCCGTGTCTCTTCGTACACCACATGCCGCCCATCCGGAGAGATCTGCGGCGCGCCCACGCTCCGCATCTCCAGCGACTGATCGATTGTCGGAACCTTCCCCATCTGCGCCGACGCTCTACCGCCAAACTGGCCCAGCACCGCAACATATACACACCACACCATCGCACGACAGGCCATCGACACTCCCGGCTTACCAAAACAGGATGAAGAGCAGATGTGCCGAAGTATACCCCGACCAAACTTCCTGGCCTTCGTTCTTATGCGCATACAAAAACTCCGACTCCGATGTACCCTTTCCCATGCGCCTCGCCAGCTTCCTCACTGCATCCGCCTTCCTCTGCGCCTCCGCGCTGGCCCAGACTTCTGCTCCATCCTCCAGCCAGACGCCCGATGCGCCTCCACAACTCATGGTTCCTCGCGACCCTCCGCTCAACCATATCCTGCCCACCCTCTTCATCGTCGGTGACTCCACCGCGCGCAACGGCGCCGACCTCGGCTGGGGCGATCACTTCGCAGCCCTCTTCGACACCTCCAAGATCAACGTCGCCAACCGCGCCCGCGCCGGTCGCAGCTCCCGCACCTACATCAACGAAGGCTTATGGAAGGCCACTCTCGGCGAGATGAAACCCGGCGACTACGTCCTCCTCCAGATGGGTCACAACGACGGCGGCGACCTCGGCGGAGCCAAGCCGCGCGGCGAACTGAAGGGCATCGGCGAAGAAACGCAGGACGTTCCCC
>CAXTPN010000381.1:0-1322 GCA_964246125.1 uncultured Acidobacteriaceae bacterium | reverse complement strand
CCCCAGATCAGCGGACCGCTCGAGGGCAGCGTCGAAACCATCCACGCCTACGGCTGGTACCAGCGCAAGTTCATCGGCGACGCCCTCGCCCGCGGCGTCACCCCCATCCTCCTCACGCCCACCATCCGCAACATCTGGAAGCCCAGCTCCGATGGCACCCAGCAGATCGAACGCGACATGGGCTATGCCGATTCCATCCGCCAGATCGGCGAGCAGCAGCACGTTGCGGTCGCCGACATGGCCACCATCGAAGCCGACTACCTGCAATCCCTAGGCCCGGAAAAGACCGCCCTCCTCTTTCCCATCGATCACACCCACACCAGCAGTGCAGGCGCCACCCTCAATGCCGGCTTCGTAGCCGAAGCCCTTCGCCGCATCCACTCCCCAGTCGCCGCTTATCTCCTGGCGCCGGCCCCGCAGCCATAGTCAATCTGGGCTGCGTCTTGTTCCAGCACATCCTGATTCCGCCGCCGCAATCATCCCCTTCACTTCTTCTTCAACGCCACAGTTAACAACAGCGGATTGCCCTCGACCAGCACCTTCGACTTCCAAAGCTTGTACCCGTCACGCCTCACTGTTATTGTGTGAACACCGCGCTCCACCTCCAGCATCCCAGGCGCTTCCGCCAGAAACTTGCCGTCCACCGAGACGCTGCCATCGCCGGCGCTCGTCTCCACCTTCATCATCACCGTCCTCGTCCCTCTCGGCGACTCTGCCGTCCTCACCACACTTCCATCCACCGCGGCAAACCTCTCCCGGTCCAGCGTCGCCGTCTCCGCCACCCGCGTATCCAGCTCTGTTCCCACCGGCAGCACAATCTCCTGACCATGCAGCAGCAGCGCTGTCGCCGCTCCAGCGGGGCTCAACAGCAACACCGAAGCGATCACCAGCGTCTTGTACGTCTTACCACCCGGTCCGCCGCCGCTGCTCTGCTCCGTCGTATCCAAGGCAAGGTTCTCGCCGTCAGCCATCTTCACACTGGAGATGTGCATACTCAACCTGCCGCCCGCGCCCATCTTCGCCTTCTTCTTCGCATTCGTAATCGTCGCCGTTAGCGGAGCGCTCTTCAGCACAACCACGCGCCCATCCACCACCACGTCAGCGAGCGCCTCCACCTTCAGCGTCTCACCCTCCGCCCCCGTCGACGAAGATATCTGCTCCAGCAGCCGAACCGGAACCACCTCACCCTTCCGCACCACCAAAGGCGACGCATCCTGCGCCACCGCGTGCAAGCACACCACCATCGACGCAGCCGCAATCACCCAGCAACCGACTCTCACAGGAAACTCCTCACTCTTGAATTTGCCCAGCCTACGTCCTAC
>CAXTPN010000380.1:1736-2117 GCA_964246125.1 uncultured Acidobacteriaceae bacterium | reverse complement strand
TTCGAGAGCAGCTGCGCGGAGATGATCCCGCGCGGGAGCGGCACTCCGGCGTCATAGATGCGGGTTCCGGAGACGGTGACGAAGCCGGCGGGCGGAGCCTGCGCCAGCAGGGGCGAGGCGGCGTAGAGCACGAGAGCGAGGGCGATGCGGCGCATGGGCGGGGGTCCTATGGGCGGCTTAGAGCAGCGCCGCCAGTCCTTGGGCAATGGTGGGTCCTACGAACTTCGAGAAACCTAGGGGGCTGGGATGAATTCCGTCAGGCTGCAGAGTCTCCGCATGGTTGAGCGGGGTAATGTTGGAGTTGGCGAGAAGGTTGATCACCGGGCTGTTGTATGTGGCCGCGGTCTGCAGGTAGGCGGTCACGATCTGGTTGGCGGCGGC
>CAXTPN010000380.1:0-1726 GCA_964246125.1 uncultured Acidobacteriaceae bacterium | reverse complement strand
GGTCATCCAACTCTCTGCGGCCTGGTAGACGGCCACGAAGACCAGGCGGATGGTGGGGGCGGCGTTGATGATGGTCTCAGCAGCGCGGCGGATGAAGCCGTACTCGGTATAGGACGACGAGGTGTCAGACAGGGAGCCGAGCGTGCCGGTGTAGGCGTTACCCGGCCCCAGGTAGGTGCCGCCGTTGGTGATGCCCTGGTCGTTCATGCCCAGGAAGACGACGCAAAAGTCGCAGGGGGCAAGGTCCTGCGCGAGCGTGTTGCCGGGGGTGCCTTTATTGGCGTAGTTGCCGTTGGGCGTGGAGACGGTACCCTGATTGGTGGTGATTGCCCCGCCGGGGGAGGCTTCGTAGCACTCGAAGATTTGATCGATACGGCGGCCTGGGCGCGCGTCTTGGAACTGCTGCACCAGGCCGAGGCGGGAGGTGACGATGTTCTGCCACTGGTTGGAGAAGATGGCCGTGATGGAGTCGCCCAAGACGGCCATCTTTTTGCCGTTGATGGGGCTGATGCCGGTGCCCGCGGGAATGCCGAAGTTGAGGACCGCGGCGGAGCTGGTGCCGGCGTTGACGACCGTGGGGGCGGCGCCCGAGGCCAGCGGCGTGACCGACCCGATGGCGATGGAGGCCGCGCTGCCGGGCGTGCTGGGTGCCTGCGCGCTGGCTGGCGGCGGGAAGGTGTCAAGGTCGATGGGCGTGGCCCCGGACGGCTGGAAGAGCTTGATGACGTTGAGGGCGGTGCCCAGCTGGTTGCGGACCGTGAGCCGGTAGGAGATGTTGGGCGGCTTGGTGAGGCTGGTGTCCGCGACGAAGATGGGGGGGATGGCGCCGCCGGTGATGGGTACGACTACGGGCTCTCTCGAGATGAGGCCGCCGACTCCTCCCGCGACGGCATCGATCGGCGAGTCCTTGCCGTCGGTGGGCTGGATGTTCAAGGTTCCCACGGCCAGCGGATTGTGCAACGCATCCTGAAAGTTCAGCCCGGTAAGGGGAGTGTAGCCGGCCGGGGTGGGGGCGGAGACGGCGAACGACGCGCTGGCGGTAAAGGCAGTGTATCCGCCCGCCGCGGCCTGCGTTGCCTGGATAACGACCACCCCTGCCCCGGTGACCGAAACCGTGGATCCGGAGATGGAAGCGGGCCCGGAGAGGACCGCGTAGGTGATGGCACCCGAGGAGTTGGAGGTTGCCGCGACGGCGAAGGGCACGTCGCCCACGGTGTGCGAGGGGATGGCGAAGGCGATGCTGGGAGCGACTGGAGGCGTAACGGCGAAACTGGCGGTCTGGGTGGCAGCGTTGTAGCCGGTGGCCGCGGCCTGGCTCACCTGGACGACCACGGTGCCTGCGGTGCCGTTCAAGGTGACGGTTGCGCCCAAGATGGTGGCCGGGCCGGAGACGATGCTGTAGGTCAGCGCGCCGGCTGAGTTTGAACTGGCGGCGACGGCAAAGGGGCTATCCGTGGTGGCGTGGTGGGGAATGGTAAAGGTGATGGTTGGGGCAACGGGGAGCGGCGAGTCCGTGGTGATGGTACCGCCCTGCAGAAAGGTGGCGATGTCGCTGGGGTTGGCTGAGAACTGCGCCCGCGCATAGTTGGCGCCGGCCGGAACGGTGGTGGTGTAGTTGTTCGCCTGCGTTGGGGTGATGGCGGTGGCGTCGTGGCCGACCAGGCTGGCGCAGGCGGCATCGGAGAAGAACTCAAAGCAGTAGAAGGGGCCGCCCGATCCATAGAAC
>CAXTPN010000379.1:0-2135 GCA_964246125.1 uncultured Acidobacteriaceae bacterium | reverse complement strand
TGGCCGCGACTTCACCCCCACCCTCACCGCCGACATCCGCAACATCCTCGAAGGCGAACTCGACCCCATCGCCGGCCAACCGCTCCGCCTTGGCAAAGCCATGGAGATCGGCCACATCTTCAAATTAGGCCGTAAGTACACCGAAAGCATGCACGCCACCGTCCTCAACCGCGACGGCAAGGAGGTCACCCCCATTATGGGCAGCTATGGCATCGGCGTCGAGCGCATCCTCACCGCCGCCATCGAAACCTCCGCTGCAGCCTTCTCTTTGTTGCTATCCCGCAGCGCAGCGGAGGGATCTGCATTTGCTTCTTCCACCGCCGAACAGTTCGCCCTGCCCGCCGCCATCGCTCCCTTCCAAGTCGTCATCACCATCACCAATATCAAGGAAGCGCCCCTCGTCGAAGCCGCCGAAAAGATCGCCGCCGACCTCACCGCCGCAGGCTTCGATGTCCTCCTTGACGACCGCGACGAGCGCGCCGGAGTCAAATTCAAAGACGCCGACCTCACCGGCATCCCTTATCGCATCGCCGTAGGGAAAAAACTTGCCGAAGGGCGTGTCGAGCTCCTCGATCGCCTACAAACCCAAACCACCGACATCCCCGTCGCCGACGTAACCTCCGCCCTGCAGCGTCTCCTCGCCCACTGAATTAACATGAAGCGGCCTACACTCGCCGGAAAGTCAAACTCCCATAATGATGGAAACAGCGGAACTCCCCAAGCATGCCCCCCTCACCCAGCTCAGTGAAGACGAACAACTTCTACAGGAGTCCGTCCGCAAGTTCGCCCGCAAGGAGATCGCGCCCCTCGTGCGCTCCATGGACGAAGCCCAGAAGATCGATCCCGAGTTGGTCAAGAAACTCTTTGCCCAGGGCCTCATGGGCATCGAAGTTCCCGCCGAATACGGCGGCGGCGGCGCATCCTTCTTCAGCTCCATCCTCGCCATCCAGGAGATCTCAGCCGTAGACCCAGCCATCGGCGTCCTGGTCGATGTCCAGAACACCCTCACCGTGAACGCCCTCCTGCTCTACGGAACCGCCGCGCAGAAGCAGCAATACCTGCCCCGAATCGTCACTGACCTCATCTGTTCCTACGCCCTTAGCGAGGCCAGCTCCGGCTCCGACGCTTTCGCTCTCGCCACCACCGCCCGCCGCGATGGCGACGACTTCATCCTCAACGGCAGCAAGCTCTGGATCTCAAACGCCGCCGAAGCCGGCCTCTTCATCGTCTTCACCACCGTCGATCCCTCGCTCGGCTACAAGGGCATCACCGCCTTCCTCGTCGATCGCGACACCCCCGGCTTCGCCGTCGGCAAGAAGGAAGACAAGCTCGGCATCCGCGCCTCGTCCACCTGCGAGCTGCTCTTCAGCGACTGCCGCGTTCCCGCCTCCGCCGTGCTCGGTGAAATAGGCAAAGGCTACAAGATCGCCATTGAAACCCTCAACGAAGGCCGCATCGGCATCGCCGCCCAGATGCTCGGCATCGCCATCGGAGCCTGGACCCACGCTCTCAAATACACCCAGGAGCGCCGCCAGTTCGGCAAGCCCATCGCCCAGTTCCAGGCCGTCCAGTTCTCCCTCGCCAAAATGGCCACCGAAATCGAAGCCTGCCGCCTCATGGTCTACGACGCAGCCCGTCGCAAGGTCGCCGGCCTCTCCTACGTCAAAGAAGCAGCCATGACCAAGTACTTCGTCTCCCAGGTCGCCGAACACGTCGCCAGCGAGTGCGTCGAGCTCTTCGGCGGCTACGGCTTCGTCAAAGACTACCCCGTCGAAAAGCTCTACCGCGACGCCAAAATCGGTCGTATCTACGAGGGCACCTCAAACATGCAGCTAGCCACCATCGCCAAGCAAATCCTCAGCTAGGTGTAGCTGCTGTTGCGTGCTCGCGTTGGTGATCCTGTCAGGTACCTTGCAGCAGACGAAGGCCTTTGTCTCACCTTCGCAGCCCCCGCACCGCCTCCTCTACCGCCTCCCGCACCTTCGCCCAGCCGACGCCTTCGCCTTCAATCACCGGCATCCTCAGCGCCACCTTCGTTCCTCGCCCCGGCCGGCTTTCCATCGTCACCTCCGCTCCCTCGCCGTACAGCACCTGCATCCGCTCCCGCACATTCTTCATACCGAACCCCGTCCCCG
>CAXTPN010000378.1:556-2147 GCA_964246125.1 uncultured Acidobacteriaceae bacterium | reverse complement strand
GGAGTTCTCCGGCGGGGCCGGCAAGGGGATCGCTGGAGGGGAAGGGCAGGTGGCGCATACGCTCGAGGGCGGTTGCGTCCGGGGCGGCGCGGCAGATATCCCAATGCTGGTTGGCGGGGTAGGCCCCGATGACGAGGAAGCTGCTGTCGGCCTGAAGGCGGCAGTGGCCGGTTCCGGCAGGGAGGACGGCTACGTCGCCGGCGCTGACGGTAATCTGGTGGCCGCCTTCTCCGCCGAGGATGAGGGTGGCGGTTCCGGCGGCAAATCCCAGGACCTCGTGGGCGGTGGAGTGGTAGTGATGGAAGGGGTAGACGCCGTTGCGCCATTGCGGGGGCCAGGCGTTGCGGGTGAAGGCGGCTTCCATGGCGTCGGCCAGGTCGTTGGCGTGGAGCGCGCGGCGATAGAGCAGGACTGGGAGGCGGTCGTTGTTGGGCATCCAGCCGTTGCGCGAGAGGGTGAGGCGTTCAACTTCGAGCGCGGTCTCGGGCTGCGCAGCGGCAGCGAGGCCGAGTGTGGCGACGGCGGCGGTGAAGTGTCTTCGAGTCATGAGCGATCCTGCAGGCGAAAGCTTAACACCGATTGACACCGAGGAGAGCGATTGTGGCTGGGCCGCGGCGCTCCCAACCTGTGGGCGGGAATTTGCGTCTGAGGTTTGGGTTGGTGCGGCGGTCCTTTGGAGGACATGCGGCGCAACCGAGGAGATGCGAAATGCCTTATCTGGAGACGAAGGACGGGACTGAGCTTTACTTCAACGACTGGGGTGCGGGAACGCCGGTAGTGCTGATCCACGGGTGGCCGTTGAGCAGCGCGATGTGGGAACATCAGGCTGCGTTCCTGGTGAACAATGGATATCGCGTGATCAGCTATGACCGGCGCGGGTTTGGAAGGTCTTCGCACCCATTTACGGGACACAACTACGACACTTTAGCCGACGATCTGGCGCAATTGATGGATGCGCTGAAGCTGGAAGGCGCGGCACTGGTCGGGTTCTCAATGGGTGGGGGCGAGGTGGTGCGTTATCTAAGCCGGTATGGTTCGGCAAAGGTGGCGAAGGGCGTGCTGATCTCGGCGGTGACTCCGCTGACGGGCAAGACGGCGGACAACGAAAACGGGGTTCCGGAGGAGAAGATCGATGAGATCAAGGAGAATGTAGCGAAGGACCGGTTCGCGTTTTTCACGACCTTTTTCAAGCAGTTCTATGGAGTGGGCGGTGTAAGCCATCCGGTCTCGGACGAGGTGCTGCATTGGAGCTTTTTGACCGCGGCACAAGCGTGCGGGAAGGCGACGCTGGACGACGTGACGGCGTTTGCGTATACGGATTTTCGGCAGGAGATGAAGTCGCTGACGATTCCCTTCCTGGTGATACACGGCAGCAGCGATAAGACGGTGCCGGTGGAGACGTCAGCGCGGAACGCGGCTAAATTGCTGCCCAACGCGACGTACCTGGAGTACGACGGGGAACCGCATGGGTTGAACATGACCGCTCCGGACAAGCTGAATGCGGATCTGCTGAACTTTCTGGGGGGCGACCGGAATACGGTGCCGAAGATGGCTCAGTTGTAAGGGCGGGGTTTGGAAAGGTTAAGGGGCG
>CAXTPN010000378.1:0-546 GCA_964246125.1 uncultured Acidobacteriaceae bacterium | reverse complement strand
CAGTTGTAAGAGCGCGGGGGAAGATAAGGGGCGCCGATTCGGTGCCGCATTATTGTGTATTTCAGGCGGCTGGATCGAGGGCTTTGCGGAGGTTGCCGCGGAGGCGCTTGAGGCGGGCGGCGGCGGCGGCGTAGGGAAGGCCGAGCTGGCGCATAACGATGGCGATTTTGACGCTGCCGGACGCGGCGAGGAGGCGGGCGGCGGTGGGTTGGTCGCAGCCGGTGGCGGCGGCGATGATTCGCTGGGCGCGGTCGACAAGCTTGGCGTTAGTGGGCTGGACGTCGACCATGAGGTTGCCGAGGACGGCTCCGCGGCGGATCATGACGGCGGTGGAGATCATG
Organism: uncultured Acidobacteriaceae bacterium; assembly: GCA_964246125.1. GTDB lineage: Bacteria > Acidobacteriota > Terriglobia > Terriglobales > Acidobacteriaceae > Edaphobacter. The sequence continues at coordinate 205 of CAXTPN010000378.1, read as the reverse complement.
TTGAGGACGAGCTTGGTGGCAGTGCCGGCCTTCATGCGGGTTGAGCCGGTGAGGATTTCGGGGCCGGTGGCGAGCTCGATGGCGATTTGGGCGGCTTGGGCTAGGGGGGACGGCGCGGAGATGAAATTCTGTGGTGATCCTTCCCAGGTCTCAGGTGCGAGACCTGGGGCACCCGGTGTTGGGGCGGCGCAGGTGAGGGCTATGG
>CAXTPN010000377.1:0-2158 GCA_964246125.1 uncultured Acidobacteriaceae bacterium | reverse complement strand
CCCTTACACCATCGCCTCATCCCCTAACAAAGGCCTTGGAATGTTCAGCACCCGCGCCATCCCCAAAGGCTCGCACATCCTATCCGACACTCCCTTCCTCCTCATCTCGAAACCTTACACCAACCACACCATCCTCTCCACCTTCGAGTCCATGTCCCTCCCCCAGCGCCAACAATACATGCAACTATTCTGCCCGGACCGCCCGGACTGCTTCAGACTTCCAGACGTCCAACGCATATTCTACGCAAACAACTTCAGCATAGGCGACCACGCCGCCATATTCCTCACAGCGACGCGCTTCAACCACTCCTGCTTGCCCAACACTTACTATTCCTGGAACGAGGTACTCAAACAGCTAGAGTTTCACGCCATGATCGATCTAACGAAGGGGGAAGAACTGACGATATGCTATTGCCATCCGTTGCGGTCGCGGCAAGGACGGATGGAGGAGTTGCTGATATACAATTTCCGCTGTATGTGTCCGGCTTGTGATGTATTATCTGCTTTTGGTCAAGCGAGCGAGGAGCGACGGAGCACTATGGAAGGTCTCGACGAACAAATTCAAGCGTTCCAGTGGAGGCCCAATTCCGACGAAGCTTTGCAAGAAAATCAATTAGCGGCAACTCTGCGACTGATTGAATTGATCAAAGAAGAAGGCCTTCAAGGCGAACTAATGGGCCCATATCGAGATGTGGCAGATTTGCTTCGATTGAAAGGAAGGTATGAGGAGGCGTTGGCATATGCGCGGTTGGAGTTGGAGGAGGAAGTTGTCTGCCTTGGAGAACAGTCGCCGGTTGTTGGTGACACTAGGGCATATATTCGGGATATTGAAAATGAGAGGGCGCCTGAAGAGGCAAAAGGAGGATTCCGGTTAGAAGGAGATGGTGAAGAGACTGGAGAGCCCGAGCAGGAGAAAAAGGGGATTGCCGAAGCCGACGAAGAGCCCCAAGAGCTGGACCATACTTCCCAACAAGCGTCATAACTATAATCCTGGCTAAGGAACCAAAGTTTCCAAGAATGAAACCGCCGACACGCCATCGAATGAGGTCTAAGGCCTAGTCATGGATCTTAGTCGTGGGTCTTTGGTGGTGCACGAGTCATTGCCCATCCTTCTGCCTATCCCAACTCCGCATTATTTCTCCACATCCACATCCACTCTCCAAAGGACTATCCCCTCTAGCCGCATCGTCTGGACACGAGCGGAAGCCCGAGTTATTGCATTAGAGTTCCTACACACGAACGCGAATATCACAGAGCTTGAGTATTCGAAAAGACAGGAAAATCTCGATCGAGACCATGAAGACCCTCGGCCCTACCCCTCACAACATCCGAGTCCGCGTCCCGTATGGGATCAGTGACTTCTCGCGCTTGGAAACTCCCCCTCAGAGTTGGATACGAGATAGAAAAGGTATGCTACGTGTAGGATACGATTATACGACTCAAAAACCTCTCATGCATTAACAACGCACCAGGAAGATTCACACGACCTATATCAACCGGCTTCCGCTTGAACGACAGGGGAGGCAAGCAATACAGGGAAGTGCAGAGTCAATACAACTTTCAACATATTATCCTCTCACGCTCTCACCTTCTTCCTCAACTATACATACAAGCGAGTTTACGCACATACAAGCGAGTTTACGCACATGCATACGAGGGGTTCCCTTTGCGGAACCGGAACAAGCTGGAGGACTTAACGCTAAGGGATGTTCCGGGAGGTCGTTGTTTTGAATGGGGTGGAAGAACGCTGACGGGCTTCGAGAGTACGAAGGCGATAGGGGCAAAGGCGAGGGACAAACAAAGCCCGAGGCAACGATATCTACACCAACCTCGCCAGACGGCCGCCTAACCCTCAACCACCCCAATGACCGCCTCGTCCAAGATTGGGCAAGTCCAAAAAGACCGCCCAAACCTCCCTACTCCGTGCGTAAAAGCTTGAAATACGCGGCGAGTAGAAACCTCGATGATGAACCGAGTCGTCATTGATGATTCTTCAATCCATTCGAGCAGGTGCGCGCGCTGTCGACGCCATGAAAGCCCGGGGACGTGCAAGGATGATAATCATGATAAGAGAAGAGAGGAAAAGGGGGAGGGCGCCGATTGGAAAACCGGTCGGGTAGAAGGTTCCTGTTAGTGGCCATGGGGGTCTCATCTGGGT
>CAXTPN010000376.1:0-2159 GCA_964246125.1 uncultured Acidobacteriaceae bacterium | reverse complement strand
GCGCGCCCGACGGCGCCGGCGGCACCAACGCCGCCGCCTCGAAGCCCAACCCGCAACCAACCACCAGCCGGACGACCCCAACCCCACCATCCTCCCCAACCTCGACGCCTCTTGCTCCCAGTGCCATATCGTAATCGCGCAGAGAGCCGTTCAAGTTCCCCAATGCATTCCTCATCACTCCTCGCCCGTGATAGGACCCTGGGGCCTCCGGCGACAGCTCGATCATGTTTGCGCGGTGGCTGGAGGTGGCGCTGGAGTTCGCGTTCCACGTCGACGTCGCCGCCGTGTTCAGGATGTCAGTCGCCAACTCGCTGCCCATGCCGGCCGCATGATGCACGCGTACGAAATATCGAGAACCTGGTTCAGCCTCGCCGCTTCCGCTTCACCTCGAAGTCGAACACATCCCTGCGCGAGTAATGCCCCGCCACATCGAGCGTCATCAACTCCTCATCGATCTTGTCTATCTTGAGGTCCGCATACAGCATCGCCTGGCGCTCGAACACCGGCTCCGCCACATACATCCCATCCGGCCCGATCACCGCGCTGCCGCCCCGGCATACCCACTCCGGCACTGTGCTCCGGTCCGCCCCAAGTTCCGCGGGCAAATCGGCGCCGCGCATCAGCAGTCCCGCCGCCAGTACGTAGCAGCGCCCCTCAAACGCGTACTGCCGCGAGGCGATCTGGTGCATCTCGTGTACGGTCGGCCACACTGCCACGTGGATCGTCTCGCCGGCTTCGTGCATGGCCATCCGCGCCAGCGGCATCCAGTGCTCCCAGCAGATCAGCCCGCCGATCTTCTGCTCGCCTTCCGCAAAGCCCTTCAAGCCCGCGCCGTCTCCATGGCCCCACACCATGCGCTCGGTGTACGTTGGCATCAACTTGCGATGATGGTTCGCCAGTTCGCCCTCGGACGAGAAGCTGAATAGGCTGTTGTACAGCGTACCTCCCGCGCGCTCACTTGCGCCGATCACAATAGCGAGCTTGAGGTCGCCCGCCGCCTGCTTCAGTCGCGATACCTCCGCGCCATCGGCCTCAATGCTGTTTGCGCGCAGACCGGCGAACACCTTCTTCGTGGGGGCATGGTTCCACAGCGCAGCCCCCGGGCAGAAGTCCAGCCAAGCCGGGTAGCCCGGGAGCCAGGTCTCCCCCGAAGACCACCAGCTTCACGCCTTCACGCGCGGCCGTCTCACACGCGGCCACAGCCCTCTCCAGGCTCGCGCTCACGTCTCCCGCCGCCGCCTCGATCTGCGCAATCGCGACGAGATATGGTTCTCTCGACCGCCTTATCGCTCCACCGCCAGCGCCACCGAGTTCCCTCCCCCCAAACACAACGCCGCCACGCCCTTCTTCGCATCCCCCCGCATCATCTCGTGGATCAACGTCACCAGCACCCGCGCCCCCCTCGCCCCAATCCGATGCCCAATCGCCACCGCTCCCCCATTCACGTTCACCTTCGCCAAATCCAGCCCAAGCTCCTTCGTCACCCCCAGCGCCTGCACGCTGAACGCCTCATTCAACTCATACAGCTCCACCTCCTCCAGCGCCCAGCCCGCCTTCTCCAGCACCCTCTGCACCCCAATCACCGGAGCCAGCATCACCCACTTCGGAGCCACCCCACTCATCGCCTGCGCCTTCACCCTCACCATCGCCTTCAAGCCCATCTCCTCTGCCTTTTCAGCCGACATCAACACCACAGCCGCCGCCGCGTCGTTCACCCCCGGAGCGTTCCCCGCTGTCACCGTCCCATCTTTCTTGAACGCCGGCCGCAGCCCCGCAAGACCCGCAAGCGCCGTCGTCGGGTCGCTCACCGCCTCCTCCCGCACGCTCTCATCCACCTCGAACATCGTCACCGCGCCCTTCTTCCCCGGCACCTGCACCGGCACAATCTCCTCCTTGAATCGCCCCGCCCGCTGCGCCTCCACCGCCCGCCGGTGCGACTCCAGCGCGTACGCATCCTGCGCCTCCCGCGTAAACCCATGCTTCTCCGCCACCAGCTCTCCCGTCATCCCCATATGCTGGTCGTCGCACGCGCACCACAGCCCATCCTTCACCATGGAATCGACCGCTGCGGCATCGCCCATGCGAAAACCCTTTCGTGCTGCCGGCAGCAGGTAAGGCGCGTTGGACATGGCCTCCATGCCGCCGGCCTCGATCGCGGC
>CAXTPN010000375.1:0-2169 GCA_964246125.1 uncultured Acidobacteriaceae bacterium | reverse complement strand
GCCCTAAAGAACACCTCCAACGAGACCTTCGATCAGACCTGGAAGCTCTCCTTCAAAGGCCGCGACATCTTCTCCGGCACCCGCTACAACGCCTACCGCCAGATGGGCCTCAACCACATGATCCACCACCGCGCCCAGCTCGGAGTCTACCTCCGCCTGCTCAACGCCAAAGTCCCCGCCACCTTCGGCCCCTCCGCCGACGAGCCCTTCACCCCATAACCGAGGTCCTGCAACATTGCCAAGTTCACGATCCGTGCTCTGCGTTTGGAGGCTCATGTCGAGATGCTTGCTCCCGGCACTACTGTGCTGCGCTCTCTCGCCGCTGCCTACCTTCGCTCAGAATGCTTCCGCCTCGGCTCAAGGCCTGCAATGCACCATCACCCCCTTCCCTCACTCTGAGGCGGACCTCGCTTACGCCTCCGGCAACCCCATCCGCGCCGAGGAACTTTTCACGGCGCAACTCACCGCCGCTCCCACCCCGGCGAACTACAGCGGTCTGGTCAAATCCCAACTAGACCAGAACCACCTTCCCGAAGCTCTCACTACTGCCCAGCGCGCCATCGTGGCGCTGCCAAACTCCGCCGACGCGCAGGCGCTGCTAGGCGATGCACTCGCCCGCTTCGGGCAGATTCCCGAGGCATTCGACGCCTACGCCAACGCACTCGTCTTAAATCGCTGCTCTGCTCGCGCCCACGCAGGCGTCGCCCGTCTTCATGACCTCGCCGGCCGCCATGCTTCGGCAGCACGCGAGTTTAGCTTTGCTCACCGTCTGGCTCCCGCCGATCCGGAGATCACTGCGGCTTTTCTTGAGAATCTCCCGCCACTCCAGCGCATCGCTCCACTTCGCGCCTTCCTTGCCGAACACCCTCAGCTCCCGCCCGACGAACTCAACCGCCTCACGATACAGTCGCAAATGCTCGGCCAGCACAAACTCTGCATCCCCTCGGGGGCATTTGACGATGCCAAATTCGATCTCTTTCCCGTTCTCCTCAACGGCCGCACTCCTCGCGGTTGGGGCCTTAAACTTCGCATCAACGACGTTGCCATGCCATTGCTCGAATTGGACTCCTCTATCGCCGGCATCGTTCTCAATCCAAAAGACGCGGAAAAAGCCGGAGTTCATCCGCTCGACGCCACCCAAAACCCCGGATCGAGCGCAACTTTCGTCGCGATCGCCGACCACATCAGTATCGGTGACCACGAATTCCGCGACTGCCCTGTAACAGTCACGTCCGCCTTCGCCCTCGCTGACGGCAACAGCCTCATCGGAACAGATTTCTTCCGCGATCACCTCATCCATATTGACTACCCCGCGCGTCTCCTTACCCTCGCTCCCCTGCCAAAGCCGATCGTCTCCGGACTCTACGGCCTCACCGATCCCATCATCGACCCTGCCCGCAAGGATTGGACCCCGGTCTACATCGCCGGTCCCGACGTACTCATCCCCACGCTCATTAACAAGAAGGGCCCATACCTCTTTGCCTTGGACACGGGCGTTGGTCACTCCGTCTACTCGCCGGCTGTCACTCGCAGTCAACTCTCCGAGACCAAGGACGCCACTCTCAATCTGCGAGGGACCTCAGCCGCAATCATCAAAGTCCTACCCCGCGACGGCGGCGGCCAGGCTCTTGTCAACGTCGCCGACGTCCACGGCCCCGGCGGCATTTCCCTTAGTGTCACCCGTCCTGTGAAGTTTCCCGTACTGCGCTACGCCCTCAATGAAATTCCCGATCCTACCGCAGTCTCGTTCGACATCTCACCGTATAGCCATCAGGCACGCACCGAGGTCTCCGGTCTGCTCGGCTTTGCTCTGCTCAGCTACTACGACATCGAGATCAACTACCGCGACGGTCTCGCACGCCTCGTCTTCGACCAGAACCGCCGCTACCACGTTACGCAAAACGACGAGCGCGCATATGACGAGCGCGTGTATTAAGGCTGCTTGTAAACCACTCCGCCCTTCATCACAAACGTCACCTTCGTCACCGCCGAAATATCCTTCACCGGATCCCCCTTCACTGCGATGACATCCGCATAAAACCCCGACTTCAGCTCTCCAATCTGTCCCTACCACCCCAGCAGTTTAGCCCCAATAAACAAAAAGGCCCGAAGCACCTACCCCGCTGTCAAACCAAACAGCACCATAAGCTCCACCTAAAGCGCCTGCCG
>CAXTPN010000374.1:0-2176 GCA_964246125.1 uncultured Acidobacteriaceae bacterium | reverse complement strand
AGCACCGACTCCTCCATCGTGATCCCGGTCTCCCGCAGCAGCCGCGGTAAGTTGCTCCGCACCGCCCCCACCACGTCCAGCGGCGACGGCAGGATCACCCGGTCAAAGTGCAGGCCCGATACCGCCGCCTGCCACAATCCCATCACCACCACAAACGACATGATCGGCCATATTGCCGCACTCAATGCAGACTGGATTCGACGCACTGTACGATCTCCTGAAACTCTTTCGTCGCCCGTATCTCAGCCGCTCGCGGTCGCGCCAGCGGCACTTCCACCACCGCCTTCACCCGCCCCGGCCGGCTCGACAACACGATCACCCGATCCGCCAGGAACACCGCCTCCGCAATGCTGTGCGTCACAAACAGAATCGTCATCTCCAACTCATCGAACAGCCGCAGCAGCTCCACATTCAGCGTCCCTCGCGTAAACTCGTCCACCGCCGCAAATGGCTCGTCCATCAGCAGCACCTTCGGGTCGAACGTCAACGCCCGCGCCAGCGCAGCCCGCTGCTGCATCCCTCCGGAGAGCGCCCCCGGACGATAATCCTCAAACCCCTTCAACCCCACCAGCTCCAGCAGCTTCCGCGGATCGCGCGACTCACCCCCTTTGCGTATCTCCAGCGGCAGCTTCACATTCTCGATCACGCTCCGCCACGGCAGCAGCACCGGCGTCTGAAACACCCAGCTGAACATCCCCTCCTGCCGCGCCTGCTCCGGCGTCAAGCCCCCAATCCGCACCGTACCTTCCGTCGCCGCCAACAGCCCGCCCACGATCCGCAGCAGCGTCGTCTTTCCGCTCCCGCTCGGCCCCACCAGGCAGATAAACTCCCCGCCCTCAACCGAAAATGAAGCCTTGCTCAACGCGAGTCCGCCGCTGCCCCCCGCGCTGAAGTCTTTGCTCACATCCTCCACCCTGATCGTCGGCATCGTTTCCACCGGCCTACCTCGCCGGTGCTGATGCCGGTGCCGCTAAACCGGACTGCGCGGACTCTCCGATTTTGTGCAGGAAGTCCAGCGTATACGCATCGCGAACCGGGAACTCGTTGCGCAACACATGCTCCCGGTTCAACCGCTCATACGTCTCGCTGAACATCCGGTCATCCATATATCCAGGCGGATAGGCCTTGCTGTCGCTCGTCACCGCCAGATAAGCCTTCAATCGCCGCAGGCTTAAATCCGGGTTCAGCGACGCGTCGCGCTTCAGCAAAATGTCTCGGCCCTCTTCAGGATGCTGCGCCGTGTACTCCACTCCCTTCAGCGTCGCGCGCAAAAAGCGAACCGCCACATCCGGCCGCTCCGCCAGCGTGGAGTCCGTCGCAAAGATCGTGTAACCCTGCGTCACAATCCCGTAGTCCGACGGATTGATGACATTGATTGCGATCCCCTTCGCCGGCAGGTCCATCCCCGCCGTCACCGTAAATCCCCACTCCGCGTCAATTCGTTTCGCGATCAGCTGGTTATAGTCGAACCCGACATCCACCTCGTCGTAGTGAATATTGTTCTGGTGCAGCATCGCATGCAGCACGTCCGTCGAAATATGCCCGTAATTGAATCCAATCTTCTTCTTCTCAAGCTGGCTCAGCTTCGTAATTCCCGATGATGCCAGCGTAATCAGGCAGCTAAAATTCGAGTTACGCTCCAGGATCGCAATCGCTTTCAAAGGCAGCCCGTTGCCGCGCGCCACCAGCAGAGTATCCGGCCCGCCCAGCACGCCGAACGTGTCCTTCCCCGTCGCCACCATCTTCACCGGGTTCAGCTCCTGCGACCCCATGTTGAAGGTCACCTGCAGCCCCTCCTGCGCGTAGAAGCCCTTCTCCTGCGCCACATAAAAATACGTCTGCCCCGCTTCCACAATCGGGATCGGAAGCCGCACCGAAACCGCCTGCATAGCGCCGCTTGAATCCGCTCCAGCCCCCGGCGTCCGGCTCGTCCGGCAAGATCCCGCGCAAAGCATCACCATCACGCTCAAGAGCCCGGCGAATACTCGGACCTCCCAACCTGCTCTCGTTCTCCCGACCCCTGATGAATGCATGGGTTTGACTTTAGCCATTGCCATAACCCGAGTCAATCCAAACCCTGCGGCCACCCATGCTTTCGGGCCGCAGAGAGTACGAGGGATTCAACCCCCGGAGCTCGATCGCCATCCTCCTCAACATCCAGCCTTCCGCCGTGGTC
>CAXTPN010000373.1:0-2187 GCA_964246125.1 uncultured Acidobacteriaceae bacterium | reverse complement strand
CCCCTGCACCGCGCACCCGCTCCCCACCGCTTTCCAGCCCTCATCGAGCGGCGTCCGCCAATCCAGCCCCATCACATCCGCGCCCGTCTCCCGCATCGCCGGCAGCAGCGAAGCCGTATCCACCCCAAAGTAGATCACCGGCACCCCCATCTCGCGCACGCGCCTGACCAATTCAGTAGTCGGCCCCAGGCAATACTCGCGATAATCCTGCACCGACAGCGCCCCCGCCCAGCTGTCGAACACCTGCACCACGTCCGCACCCGCCTCCACCTGCTGCCGCGCGAACCCCGCCAGCACCTCCACCAGCTTCTCCATCAACAGCGGCCAAGTGGCATCCCCCGCGCCAGACGCATACATCATCTTCTTCGCTTCGATGTAGTTCCGCGAACTTCCGCCCTCGATCATGTAGCTCGCCAGCGTAAACGGCGCGCCGCAAAACCCAATCATCCCAAGCTGATCCCCATCCGCCCGAGGCCCCGCGAAGTGCCGCGCCACCAGCTCGATCGACCGCGCCACATACCCCAGTTCCTCCACCCGATCCGTCCTCAGTGCCCGCACCTGATCCAGCGTTCGCACCGGCGTATGCACCACCGGCCCCTCGCCCGCCACAAACTCGAAATCCAGCCCCATCGGCGTAAACGGCAGCAACAGGTCCGCAAAGATGATCGCCGCATCCACGCCCAGCCGCTCCGCCGCGGTAACCGTCACCTCCGCCGCAATCTCCGGCGTCCGGCATATCTCCAGCAGCGTATGATGCTTCCGCACCGCCATGTACTCAGGCATGTACCGCCCCGCCTGGCGCAGAAACCACACTGGCGTCCGGTCCACCGGCTGCCGCAGGCAAGCCCGCACAAAGCGGCTTCCCGTCAATATCGTCTTATCCAATTCACTCAAATCCGGCCGGTCTCCCAGCCCCTAAGCCTAGCATCCACTCCACGTCAGCATGTTCACCGCACCAAACTAACGTCGTCCGCGCAGCTTCGAAAACGGCAGGTTGATGCTAACCCCAAGCGTCACCGCCAAGGGACTAAACCGGCTGGCCTCCGTTCCCACCTTCCACGACTGCGCCTCTACATCCCCCTTCAGCGCCACCGTCGAGGTCAGCCTGTAGTCCAGCCCGCCGCCGCCCGCGTAAATAAACGAGTTGTCGCTCGAATACGGTCCAGTCGGATAGATCACCGGATGCTGAAACGTGATGCTCCCATACCCCACCAGCAGGTCACCGTACGGCCGAAACCGCCCAAAGCCCTTCTCCAGCTTCAACCCGCCCTGGAGTGTCGTTTCGCCCACCGTCGGCCCGGACGAGTCCGTGTACCGGACCTCCAGCGATGGATCGATCAGCCGCGTATACCGCGTGAAGTCCGCCCCAATCGTTGCGCCGTAGTTCGTATCGCTGCTATACCCGGGAGAGATCCGCGATACTCCGCCAAAGATTGCAATCCCGGCCGCCTTCGTTGCCGCAGGTCTCGACTGAGCCACCGACCAAGCCGGCCAACACATTCCAGCTAACGCCGGCAAAACCCATCGGAACCACTGCTGCCTGCACACATCGAAACCCATCGTTGGAAAGCCTCTCGCAGCAAAGTTGGACGAAGCGGCACCACGCTAGTTTCATCTCTCTCAAAACTATCCGCTTAGATGTATGGGTGCTCGCGCCGGTCCACACCAGCGCTGCTGGCTACGTCTCCAGGCGAAAGCTGTATTCTTCAATCACCGGGTTTACCAGCACCTCGCGCGCGATGCGGTCCACCTCCGCCCGCGCCTGGGCCTCATTCGCATCCAGCGTCAGCAGAAAATACTTTCCCTGCCGCACATCGCTCACGCCTTTGTAGTCCATGCGACGCAATGCATCCGCCACAGTCTGCCCCTGCGCATCCAGCACAGTGCGCTTCAAAGTCACATACACATGCGCTTTCATTCACTCTGATTATAGACTTGCAACAGCAGTCCCGTTCCATGAAGCTCGCTCCCTCGTTCGAGCCCCTGTCGCCAAGCAGTTCTTCAGCCCATCATCCGATCCATTGACACCGAGAAAAGATGCCAGATTCTATGCCAAACTACCTGGAACTGCCCGTAGGGGAAAAAAGCCCCGAAGTCATCAACGTCGTCATCGAAATCCCCGGCGACGGCGTCAATAAGTACGAGTACGACAAGGAGCTCCACGTCTTCAAGCTCGACCGGAACCTT
>CAXTPN010000372.1:0-2191 GCA_964246125.1 uncultured Acidobacteriaceae bacterium | reverse complement strand
GGTTGGAGGGGGTGGGGGAGGATTAAAGAACGAATTGAATACACGCTCACGTTCCCACTACACGGCGACCAACTTCGCGGATACGTCTTCGGGAGATGACTCGGATGCGTCGACGGATGACTCGTCCTATGACGATGGTTCGGATTCGAGCAGTGACTTCGATTCGGGGTCTAGCGACCACAGCAGCTTCTGAGTTCCGCATTTATAACCACGATAGCATAGGCGTTCGAAACGCCAAAAGCGTATGGCCGACCCTTCACTGTTCCGGAAATATCTCCTTGATCATTGCAGCTACAGTGTCGCTTCTGTTCGGGTTAGTGTGCCCACGCCAAACGATAAAGCCTTGTGACTGATACCCGCAATTCACAGTGACGACATCGCCTCCAAAAGCAAAATGCAACCAGTTCTTGCTTTGGCTTTGGAAAACGCCGCCGCGTTTGGCAACGCTATCGATTGCGTTACTCTTGCACAACTCAAGTGAGAAAGACTTCAAGTCGAAGACTGCAGTATGTATGTAAGACGTAACCTGCTTCTCCGACTCGTTAGCCGCAGCGAGATCCGCTTTCGCTTTCTCTAGGTCGGCCCTCAACCTTGCATTTTCGGCCGCAAAGCAGTTCATTTTGCTTTGTATGAGAGACTGTGAGTCCTTTTGGCCGATTTCAGTGTTTCCACACGGACTCTGCCCTTTCGCAGCAAAGTTGAACAGTGAGCATACGAGTGCAAGAAACGTCGGCAGGATTAGATGTCTCATTCTTTACTCCGACAATAGAATGGAGGGTCGTCAGATTTGCACGGATCAGACGTTGTAGGGATAGTCTGTTTCGGATCCGGCCCTGGATTGGGTTTCGGTTGAATGGCAAGCAGTAAGGCGGTAACAGCGCCCAAGAGGGTTGCCAAAGCCGTAATGATGCCTGGGATTGTGTGCCACCAGATCTTGCCTTCGATTTGAGTCTCTGCCATTCGTCCTCGCATAAGCTGACAAGTCTTACGGGGCCCGATGCAATTAACAATCAGTCCTTAATGCGTTGTGAGTCAAGGTTATTCGCCGTAGTAGTCTAGGCCTAGGTGGGTGATCAGGTCTTGGCCCATGATGTGGCGGAGGGTATTTTTCAGCTTCATGGATTGGATGAAGAGGTCGTGCTCGGGGTAGACGCCGGGGGCGGAGTCGGGGTCTTTGAAGTAGAAGGAGAGCCACTCCTGAATGCCCAAGCCTCGCAGGGCTGGGGTGCGGGCAGCTAGGTCCATGAAGAGGACGAGGTCGAGGGCGAGAGGGGCGGCGAGGATGGAGTCGCGGCAGAGGAAATCGACCTTGATCTGCATGGGGTAGCCGAGCCAGCCGAAGATGTCGATGTTGTCCCAGCCCTCCTTGTTGTCGCCGCGGGGAGGATAGTAGTTGATCCGCACCTTGTGGTAAAGGTCCCTGTAGAGGTCGGGGTGGAGTTCGGGCTGGAAGATGTAGTCGAGAACGCCGAGCTTGGAGACTTCCTTGGTCTTGAAGGATTCGGGGTCGTCGAGGACTTCGCCGTCGCGGTTGCCGAGGATGTTGGTAGAGTACCAGCCGGAGACGCCAAGCATACGGGTCTTGAAGGCGGGGGCGAGGACAGTTTTGAGAAAGGTCTGACCGGTCTTGAAATCCTTGCCGCAGATGGGGGCGTTCATCTTGCGGGAGAGCTCGTTGAGGGCGGGGATGTCCACGGTGAGATTAGGGGCGCCGTTGGCGAAGGGGATGCCTTCCTTGAGCGCGGCCCAGGCGTAGAGCATGGAGGGGGAGATGCTGGGGTCGTCATCCACGAGGCCCTTTTCGAAGGCTTCGAGGGTCTGGTGGACGGCGGTGCGCTCGAGGAAGATTTCAGTGGAGCCGCACCAGATCATGACCTGGCGGTCGGTTTTGGTTTTGAACTCGGCGATGTCGTTGCGGATCTGGTTCGCGAGATCGCACTTGTTTTTGCCGACCTTGCAGTGCTTGGCGGTGAGCCGCTTGACGTAGTGCTGGTCGAAGACGGCCGGCATGGGCTCGATGGACTCGAGGAAGGGACGAATGGCTTCGAGGGTGTCGCGGTCGAGGACCTGGGCGGTGCGGGCCGCGTCGTAGAGATTGCCGCCGAAGATGTCCCAGCCGGTGAAGACGAGGTCTTCGAGGGGAGCAAGGGGAGCGAAGTCTTTGATGAGGGGGGAGTTATTGTCGGTGCGC
>CAXTPN010000371.1:0-2193 GCA_964246125.1 uncultured Acidobacteriaceae bacterium | reverse complement strand
GGTTATAGGCGTGGTAGCTATCTGTCGGCTGCTGCCCGTGATAGTCAGACTGCTGCGGACGCTCGATGGGAGCGGGCTGGCGACGGGGCTCCGGGACTGCAGCAGATTTTCTGGTGGAGGCTATGGGCGTGTTTGGGAGCGGCGCGTAGGCAGGCGCCTGAGAGGCGGCGGAAAAGGGAGCGGATATGGCGATGTTGTTGACCACCTCTTTAACGCCGGGGACGGAGGCGGCGTCGCGGGCGGCAATGGTGCGCTGTGCATCGTTGGCGACGGTGCCGGAGAGCGTAGCGACGCCGGAGGAGACGAGAGTTTGAAGGGGCTGGCCGGCGATCGAGTTGTCAGACGAGAGTTGTTTCTGAATGTTCGCGGTAAGGGTGGCGTCATCAACCCCAGGAGTGCTGGATTTGCAGCCGGCTAGAGTAGTGAGCAGGAGCAATGAGAGAAGCGCGAGGGGAGGTGTGAAGGCGGATCTGTTGAGGGGTCGAGCCATAAGTGTGTTTCCTTTCACATGCTGCTGTGATTGAGACGCCGTGGCACGGCGAAGGATGTTTCCGCTTGCGAGTGCTTCGTGGCTAAAAGGAGCGCAAGCCTTGCTGTCCGCTCAGATCGTCAGAATGATGTCTTGTGAGCAGATCGACCTTATGCAAGTCCTTTTTTGTGCGTGCGCGCAACCGAGTCCGGTTGACAGGCATCCTTTCTAGTGCGCGGCGTTGACGCTTGATCCGCATTATCGGATTGCCGTCGCGTATGAATTGCATGCGACGGTACGCAAGAGATTTAGAATTCTGAGAATAACAGGAGAGAACAATGGCTGAAGACAATGGCGGCACAAGCGGACTTGGTTGGTTTCTGGCAGGTCTCGGGCTAGGGGCGCTGGTAGGAGTTCTGTACGCTCCGAAGGCAGGGCGCGAGACGCGTGAGGATTTGGTGAACTCGGCTTTGGAAGCGAAGGAGCGGGCGGCTGCTTATACGCAGCAGGGCATCGATAAGGCCAACGAGTATGTGGAGCAGGGCAAGCAGGCCGCGAACGAATACGTTGACAAAGGCAAGGAATACTACGATAAGGGCCGCTCGCAGTGGACGCAGTATGTCGAGAAGGGCAAAGGCTTAGTCGCCGAGCAGCAGGACAAGGTACAGGCTGCGATCGACGCAGGCAAGCAAGCTTACGCGAGCAAAGCCGAGGAGCCGGTAAACCAATCGTAAGTTGGTCCGCTTAACTAAGGTGGAGCATGTTGAAGGGGCGGACCGGTCGAGTGTGATCCGGGTTCGCCCCTTGCTGCATTGAATGAGAGAAACTCGATGGAGACTGAACCAATGATGATGACGAGTGTGGCGGCGGCGAGTGTGGTTTCAGCGATGACGCATGCGGGGCTGAGAAGCTTGGCAGCCTGGCAGGGGCAAGAGGTGGTGCAGGTGGGAAGTGGCCGCCTGGTGACGATCTTCATCGGATTGGCGGCGCTGGCTCTGCTGTCGCAGGCGATTGTCGTGGTAGCGGTGGGCGTCGGCTTGTTGAAGGCGCAGAAGGCCTTGATGTCGCATGTCACGGAGATCAAGGCGAAGGTGATGCCGGTTGTCGACAAGGCGCAGGGGATCGTGGCGCAAGTGTCGGATATTACGGCGGACCTGAAGCCGAAGATCAAGTCTATCTCTGATGACCTGACGCCCAAGATCAAGGAGGTGTCGTCGAAGGTGGAGACGATCTCAGGGCATGCGGCTGAGATTTCAGGGATAGTGAAGGATAAGGTGGCGGAGTTCGGTCCGACGGTGGACGCAGCCAAAGCGACGATCCACACGGCGAATCAGACGGTGTTGGACGCGACCCAGAAGACGCATGAACAGTTGCTGCGAGTGAACGAGATGATCTCTCATTCGCTCGACGCGACGGAGAAGGCGGGTAAGTCGCTGCGGCATACGGTGACCCAACCGGGGCGGGAGATTGCCGGTATCGTGAGTGGGGTGAAGGCGGCTGTTTCAACGTTTTTCAGCTCGAATGGCGGCAAGCGTGAGCCGTACCGTGCGCCCTATCGGGAGAACCCGGCTGCTCCTTCATCTGCGACTCCCTACTCGTCGGCGGCGGAGCGGGCGCGGAAGGAAGATTTGGGACTTTAAGCGCGCTCAGTATATCCAGCCGCCACCTACGATTTCGTCTTGCTGGTAGAAGATGGCCGCCTGCCCAGGGGTGATGGGTCGTTG
>CAXTPN010000370.1:0-2231 GCA_964246125.1 uncultured Acidobacteriaceae bacterium | reverse complement strand
GGATACGCCTTACAAGAGAGCGAAGGTATCATTGCAGCCGAATGCGGAGGCGGAGCGACTGGTTTCGGCGGGGTCGCTGGAGGATGATGCGCAGTTTGAGTTGAAGCTGCGGCCTCATCGGTTGTCGGAGTTTATTGGGCAGACGAAGGCGAAGGAGCAACTGCGGATTGGGCTAGAGGCGGCGAAGAGCCGGGGGGAGGCGCTGGATCATGTGCTGCTGTTCGGGCCGCCGGGGCTGGGGAAGACGACGCTGGCGACGATCATCGCGAACGAGCTTGGGGTGGGATTTCAGCAGACCAGCGGGCCGGCGTTGACGATTCCGGGAGATTTGACGGCGATTCTTTCGAATATCAAGGATAAGCAGGTGTTGTTTTTGGATGAGGTGCATCGGCTGCAGCCGGTGCTGCAAGAGAAGCTGTATACGGCGCTGGAAGATTACCGGCTGGACATCATGATCGGGTCGGGGCCTGCGGCGCGGACGTTTGAGCTGGAGATTAAGCCGTTTACGTTTGTGGCGGCGACGACCAGGCCGGGGCTGTTGAGCTCGCCAATGCGGGCTCGGTTCGGCATTTTGCTGCGACTGGAGTTCTATACGGATGACGAGCTGCGGTTTGTGGTGGAGCGGTCGGCGGATGTGCTGGGGGTGCCGATCGACCGGGACGGGGCGGCGGAGATTGCGATGCGGTCTCGGGGGACGCCACGGATTGCGAACCGGCTGCTGCGGCGGGTGCGGGATTATGCGCAGGTGCGTGCGGAGGGGGTGATCGACCGGGCTACGGCGAACGCGGCGCTGGAGATGCTGGAGGTGGACGCACATGGGTTCGATGAGCTGGACCGGCGACTGCTGCGGACGATCATCGAGAAGTACGACGGGGGTCCGGTGGGTTTGAATACGCTGGCGGCGGCACTGGCGGAGGAGCAGGATGCGCTAGAGGAGGTGTATGAGCCGTTTCTGATTCAGATCGGATTTCTGGATCGCACGCCGCGGGGGCGGGTAGCGACGAAGCTGGCGTATGAGCACCTGGGGATCGAGATGCCGAGAAAGTATGGGTTGTTTGGGTGAGCTCAGGGGTGGGCACAGTCGCATAGAATTGCGGAAGAGGTAGTTCCGATGATTTTTCATGTGATGTTGCAACCTGAAGCGGACGGCTGGATTGTCGCGCATTGTCCAGCTTTGCCCGGCTGCGTCTCTCAGGGACGCGATGAACAGGAAGCGCTGACAAACATCAAGGAAGCGATCGTAGGATGGCTTTGGGCTGAGGACCAGAAAGCGGCGGACGCACTTCCGAAGGATTCCGTTCCGATGCTGGTGGCAGTGTAGTGGGTTCACTGGCGAATGTTTCCGGCAAGGAAGCGGTCAGGGCATTCGTAAAGCTGGGCTGGAGTATAAGAGGGCAGGTAGGCAGCCACATGATTCTGACAAAGTCCGGCAGCCGTGCAAACTTGTCGATTCCCCAGCACAAAGAAATGGCCATTGGAACGCTTCGGCAGCTCATCAAAGACGCTGGGGTGTCGGTGGATGAGTTCCTGGAATGTCTGTAAGACGACTGAAGGCTCCATCTACAAGGAGTGTGGGGAGTACCTGGGCGGCGGTGCCGAGGAGGATGGTGTCGAAGCTGGCGGCGTTGGAGGGGCGCTCCGGACCGACGTAGAGGGTGCGGATGCCGCGTTGGTTGGCGATGTTGACGAAGCCGGCGGCGGGGTAGACAGAGCCGGAAGTTCCGACGACGAGAAGTAGGGTGGCCTGCTCGAGCTTGCGGTAGATGTTGTCGAGGTCGAGGGGGATCTCGCCGAACCAGACGATGTGCGGGCGGACGGCGGCGCCGCAGGTTTGACAGCGGGGGAGTTCAGGGGCGGTTTCGTAGGTGGCGTGGTCGTCGAAGGGCCGGTCGCAGCGCTGGCAGCGGGACTGAAAGAGGCTGCCGTGCATGTGGTGGACGCGCTGAGAGCCAGCGCGCTCGTGGAGGTCGTCGACGTTCTGGGTGCAGAGGTAGAAGCGGTCGCCAAGCCGCTGCTCGATGGCGGCGAGGGCAAGGTGGGCTGGGTTAGGCTGGGCGGCGAGGGCGTCGCGTCGGCGCATGGAGTAGAAGCGCCAGACGAGCTCGGGGTTGGCGTGCCAGGCCTCGGGGGTGGCGACCTGCTCTACGGGGTAGCCGTTCCAGAGGCCGCCTGCGCCACGGAAGGTGGCGAGGCCGCTCTCCGCTGAGACGCCCGCGCCGGTGAGGACGAAG
>CAXTPN010000369.1:0-2237 GCA_964246125.1 uncultured Acidobacteriaceae bacterium | reverse complement strand
GGCTAGAACCTCCACCAGCCCATCCCTTCCGTCATCACCTAAACCGATACGAAGCGAAGAGACTCTTCATGATTGAGAAGCCCATCGTACACGGCCTTGCAGAGAATATCGAGCGGGCGGGCTACGTACATACCCCTGAGAAGATAGCTCGCCTCATCCGCAACGTCATAATTTCCACGCCCGATCGCGACTACCTCGTTGGCGATTTGACCGGGGCTGGAACAGGGCACCTCCTGGCCCCTTTTGCCGACGACCCCCATGCTCGGATTGTCGGTATTGAGGTGGCAAGAGATCGAGCGGAGCAGATGAAAAGCCGCATCGCCCAGGCAACCATCTATCCAAACGACTGCCTTGCGGTTCGTTTCACGCCTGGTTGCTTTAGTATCCTGGTTGCCAACCCGCCCTATCTTACACAGGATGGGCAGGATCTCGAATTGCACATGCTCCGGCACGTGCTTCCCTTTCTGATGGAGGACGGGGTGTTGGTCATCATTCTCCCGATGAGATCGACCTGGAACGCACACATAGTGGAGATGCTGGCCAAGAACTGCTACGATCTTCGCGCCTTCAAATTTCCCGATGAAAGCGGGGAGGCTAGTTTTGAGCGCTACACGCAAGCTGTCATCACAGGCAAAAAGAGGGCCTGCCCTCTGAGCCAACCGGATTCGGTGCTAGTCTCGGCGATGCTGGGATGGCGTTATGACAGCCGACGCAAAAACAAGGGCCTCACCCCCTGGCTCGGCAACAAGCCGCTGCCCGAGTTGCCAACGGCGCCGGGGCCACATACCTACCCGGTACCACCCATGCGCACCATGCCGGAGGTGATGGTCTTACGTCCGAGTGAGGCAAAAGTACTCACCTCACTTGCCTCGGATGGCGTGCAGGTGACCGATCTGTGGCGAGAAGCGACTTGTTACAATCCCTGGCAGCAGCAAATTCCAGCTCCGCTCATGCCCCTGATTGGGAAGACACACTTGGCGGCACTAATCCTCATCGGGCTCCTGGACGGGCAAATGTTAACGGGTCCAGATGGGCGTGACTACATCTTTTCCTCCTTCATCTCGACGAGGTGGCAGGAACGGCCCGTCGAGGAAGAGGAACGGCTCAAACTCGTCGTTCGTAAGCGGTCAATGCAGGACCTGCCCATATTGGGCGTCCTCGACTGCTCAACGGGCGACACCACTTATTATGCCGGACCCGATGCCTACACCTTTCTTGACCCCTGGCTGCCTTCGCTAGCTCGACTGGTCACGACCACCCACCGCCCGCATTACACGCTCTCGGATGCTCGTGACTGGATGATCCGCGTCGTCCTCTCCATCGGAAACGACAAGCGGCTCCGTGGAGCCGCGTACCCCGGCCTCTCACCGGCCCAAATGCATCGCGTCTTCGCCCACTGGACAGCCTTCGAGGTTTCGGGGAAGGATGCCTTCGCTGGAACCCCCGGTGTAGGAAAAACTCGGATGCTCCTTGCCCTGATGGCCCTCCTTGCCCACTACTGGCGGCACCGTGACGATCGCGAGTTCGAGGAGAACCTGTTGCACCGACCGCGTCCTAGATGGGTCAAGGGGGTCCGCACTGCGTGGCGAGGCAACCGTTGGACACAAGGAGACACCCCAGCGTCGCTCCCGCTCGCCGTCGTCGTTCCCCCACGCAACGTGAAAACCTGGTTAGAGGAGGCCGCCTCCGCATGGCCAGAGACAAAAACCATCGTGATCCGTTCCCACCGCGATGTCAAGCAATGGATGGATCTATGCGCGGCAGGCTCCTGCATAGAGCGTGAAGGTTCTGGGGAACCGATTGAGCGCACCTTTCCGGCCGTCCTCGCTGTGTTCAAGCAGAGTACGACGCGTCCCAAACTCCTCTCCTGGCGACCTTCAGTCATCGGGATACCGAGAGGTACCAGGGAGATTGCCGACCTGGACGCCATCGGTGAAGCAGTGTTCGATGAGAACACGGGCCGACTTATCGGAAAACGAAACCCCTCCACTGGCACCATTACGACCCGAAGCATCCCCGTCTCGCACTTCTACTGCTCTGAGTGCAAGCAGATAATCAAAGCATCCCCGCGCAGCCTCATTGGAAGTGTCAACCAGCCGGATGTAGACGAACTGCTCGTGGATGAATTAGCGGAGGCTGAACGCCGCCCGGTTGAGCACATTGCCTGGTTTTATGAACAACCTCGCCGCTGCCAAAACGTTCGGCCTGAGAAGGCACGCCGAGGCAAGGCGCGTGCC
>CAXTPN010000368.1:0-2241 GCA_964246125.1 uncultured Acidobacteriaceae bacterium | reverse complement strand
TCCTTCCCCTGCTCCCCCACGCCCTCGAACTCCTCCGCGGCCGGGCTGTCCATCATCCCGACCCCGACCCCTCGCATCCAACCTCTATGAACGCGAAAGAAAACTCCGAGTGAGCCGCCCGCAAAACCTCCTCGCCGTCCTGCTCGGTATCCCCTGGGCCAAAATCGGCGCATGGCTGGTCAAAGTCAAGTTCACCATGCTGGCCGCGCTCAAGCCCTTCGGCGTCTGGGGCCTGCTCGTGCTCGCATGTGTCGACTCCGCCGCCTTTCCCTTGCCGTTCCTCGATCCCCTCGTCGTCCAATACGGCGTTACCCGCCCCTCCCACGCAATCCTCTACTGCCTCATGGCCGCCGTCGGCTCCGCCTGCGGAAGCCTCCTCCCCTACTTCGTCGGCCGCGCCGGCGGCGAGCTCTTCCTGCTCAAGCGCATCAACCGCGCCCGCTACGAGCGCCTCCGCGACCGCTTCGAAAAGCAGGAGTTCCTCGCCATCATGCTTCCCGCCATGTGCCCTCCGCCCATGCCGGTCAAGCTCTTCGAGCTCGCCGCCGGCGTCTTCGAAATGCGCGTGCTCTCCTACTTCCTCGCCATCTCTGCCGGCAAGTTCCTCCGCTTCCTCATAGAATCCTTCCTCGTCATCTTCTACGGACCGGCGATCCTCACCACCGCCCTCCATCTCATGCATCGCCACCTCAACCTCGTCCTCGGAGCCGTCGGCACCGTGGTCATGGTTATCTTCGTCTGGATTCTCCGCCGCATCTTCGACCGAGGCAAAGGCCTCCCCCTACCCGTCGAAGACGAAGTAGAAGTAGGCACGGGCGACGCTCTATGACCGCACAAGCCACCAACAAAGCCTTGCTCCTGCTCGCGCTCTTCACCGCGACTTCCGTGGGTTGCGCTCCCAGCCCGCACCCCACGCCGCTGACCGAGCTCAACCCCCAACAGTCGAATGGCCACGCCATCTATCAGGCCCGCTGCGCCGTCTGCCACTTCGACCGCCGCAACGGCAACCTCCATGGCCCCTCCCTCGCCGGCCTCTACAAAAAACCCGCCCTGCCCAGCGGAGCCGCCGCCACTGACGAGCGCGTCTCCGCCACCATCCTCCACGGCCGCAACAACATGCCTGCCATGGGCAACAAGATCGACGAAGCCGAACTCCGCGACCTGTTAGCCTACCTCCACACCCTATGATCGAGCCCACGGCTGACATCCTCGCCAACAAAGGCAAGATGCTTCCCGGCGTAGCGGGAATCAGCCTCTTTCTTCTGCTCGTCAGCTTGATCAACGTCTTCGCCGTCCTGCGCGGCGTCACCGGCGCCGGCCCGGCGAAGTACGGCGTCCTCGCTCTTTGCACCCTGCTCGTCGCCGGTCTATTCGGCCTCCTGCGCATGCGCCGCTGGGGCTACAGCATCGTCCTCGCCGGCTGCCTGCTCCTCTCCGCCGGATACTTTTATCTCTTCACCCGCACCCACATTCTGCCCTGGCTGGTCGAAGGTTTCTTCGCCTTACTCTTCTTTCTCTACCTCGTCCGTCCCGAGGTCCGGGACCGCATGCTATGACCCGCAGCCTCTTCCTGCGCTTTCCCAAACTCATCAACTTCTGGCGGCCGCTCGTCGGCGCGGGCATCCGCGTCAAGCGTGTCTCGCCCGGCATGCGCTCCATCGACGTCGAGATGCGACTCACCCGCTCCAACCGTAACTACATGGGCGTCCACTTCGGCGGCAGCCTCTTCAGCATGACCGACCCCTTCTACATGATCATGCTCTCTTCCGCCCTCGGCAAAGGCTTTGTCGTCTGGGATAAGGCCGCCACTATCCGCTTCCGCCGCCCCGGCCTCGCCACCGTCCGAGCCCACTTCGAGCTCACCGACGCCCGCCTGGCCGAAATCCGCGCCGCCCTCGACCGCGACGGCATCCACGAGCCCGTCTTCACCGTCGAAGTGGTTGACCCCGCAGGCACCGTCGTCTGCACCGTCGAGCGCACCCTGTACTGCGCCACCAAAGCCGCCCACGCCGTGCGCCAGGCCACCCGCACCCCCGCCAACCTGGCAGGGATATCGAAAAACACGTCATCCTGAACGAAGTGAAGGAATCCCTGTGTTCCGCTCTTGTCGCTGCTTGGTCCTCCTCCCCTCGTAAGGCATACAATCAACCTGTGGCCGCCACGCTCGATCTAGTCCAAATCGACCTTTCCCCCCGCACCCCCGCGCGCAAGCCCGAGTGGCTAAAGGCCCGGGCCCCCGGC
>CAXTPN010000367.1:0-2256 GCA_964246125.1 uncultured Acidobacteriaceae bacterium | reverse complement strand
AGGCCAAGGGGAGGAGGAAGATGCCGAGGGCGATGGTGCGATATTTGCCGTAGACGAGGAGGAAGGCGAGGGCGAGGAGGAGGGCGAGGAAGGATTGGGTTTCGTGGGTGTCGACTGGGAGGGAATGGTGGGCGGCGTTGAGCATCTCGACGAGCGAGACGAGGTGGAGGAGGAGGCCAGTGACTGTTGCGGGGATGGCGAGGTGACGCCAGCGGGGACGGTCGTAGAGGGCGGCGGGCAGGACGGCTAGGGCGGCGATGCCGTAGAGGAGGACCGCGAGTCTGAGCCAGAGGAGGGACATGGGCGGGGCGCGAGCTTTGGCGCTATAGGTCAGTATATCGCTTGAGATTAGGCGCTATGAGCAAATGCAGAGATGACATTTGAGGCGAACTGCCAAAACGTAATAAGTTGGTGAAATGTGGAAGGTGTCGTTTTCGGATGGATTAGCAATCAGCGGTGGCATTCTTGCGATTGTCCTCCTTGTTCTTGATAAGGCTGGCAAGTTGAAGGGACCGGCTTTGCTGGTGATGCTCGCCATCGCGGCATGCATGGCGGTTCCTTTGTGCTTGAGTTTGCCGTTCATATCTGACGTTCAAGCCGGTGCCCCAAAAGCTGCTCGCGTTCTATTAACTTTATTCCTCTTGGGAGCAGCCTGGGCGGGAACCGTTGTCTGGATTACGAGTGGTCAACTACCCACGCCCGATAAAAACCACTGGGATAAGGCACCACAAGGTGAGCATCTTTCGCGCCCGCCAGCCTCTGAAACGTCTCAGAGTGACATGGGACACGGGCTAAATTCCAGCGACTTACCAATTGCCGCCAGAGTGGTGCCGCAACCAACGCTGATAGAGCTTCCTCCCCCAGAGTCGCTCAAGAGAGACGAAGATCTAATCTCACGCGCTAACATCTTGGCTCAACGTTTGATCGATTTTGCAGATGAGCGAGATGCCGTCTGGAATAGATTTTCAGAGGGTTATTGGCAGTCGTTCAAAGTGGGGAATAATGCAAACACCAAGTCTTGGGAAGACCGAGATCGTGACTTGAATGCGTCGCAGAAGCAATTTGAAGAGGAGGCAGCCAACAGGGTGAATCAACTCTATTGGCCCTCTGTCTTGAAGCTCACTGATGACATGGCAGTAGCTGGCGTCGACATCTCACCGATTTCACGTGTTGCCGCTACAAGTGGCGCAAGGCTCATCGGGTTACGTATTAGCATGCTGGCGACCCATGTGGGCAAGGTGCCTCCATTCGAACGCGTCTTAACGCCGTTGATGGCGAAAGCGGTTGTTCAAGGGCTTAGGCCGGCTAATTTTGAGGTCTGGGCATTTGGCCGGGATTCCAATTCTCAACGAATCGCTCAGAATCTCCGCGAGGCTATGGCCAAAGCGGGATGGGATGTTGGCCCTTCTGTTCATCTTTTCTATCCGGTGCAAGCCCCCATTACCAGGGGTATTTTTGTCATATATCCTTTTGGCGATTTGGCATCTATGGATGGCATCAGTTTCGCCCTCCGCAGTTGTGGATTGGACGCTTCAACTACAGTGCGTGAGAACTTTACACCAAATGAGTTGCCGATCAAACCGGATCGCACTTGGGGGAAGGTGGAAATATGGCCCGCTCCCTTACAGCCCTGATAACTTAGCGCGGGCTATCGAAAAATTCGGGTCTTGATTTCAGGCGGGGTGGTTGAGCCAGGCTTTGAGCTGCTCTTCGCAGTAGTCGGTGGTGACGAAGAAGGGCTTGTCGAGGATGGTGACGCGGAGGAGGCCTTCGGCGTACTGATAGCCGGCGGTGACGCCCATTTTGGTGATCTTGCCTTCGTCGCCGGTGAGGGTTATGCCTTGTTTCTCTTCAAGGAGACGGGCGGTGGAGGCGAACTCTTCAGGGGTGAGGGGTATCTGGATCATGCAGGACTCCTCGTACAGGTCACGCTATGAGTTTACCCGCTGATCAGCACAGGCAGCGGTGGGATATTCTGGGTGCTCCCGAGAGATGGCGACGCCGGCACAAAACGATCCGATGCTGACGCCGGTGATGCGGCAGTACTTCGCCGCGAAAGAGGCGCATCCGGATTGTTTGATGTTCTGCCGGATCGGGGATTTTTACGAGCTGTTTTATGAAGACGCGATCCTGGTGAGCCGGGAGTTGCAGCTTACGCTGACGGCTCGGGATAAAGAGAAGAAGCAGCCGATGTGCGGGGTGCCGTACCATGCGGCGGAGATTTACATCCAGAGGCTGCTGCGGAAGGGCTATCGG
>CAXTPN010000366.1:0-2260 GCA_964246125.1 uncultured Acidobacteriaceae bacterium | reverse complement strand
CCCCCTCCTCCGCTACTCCAACATGATCAACGGCACCGAGTGGCTCGTCGTCACCAAAATGGACGTCATGGACGCCTGCCCCGAGATCCCCGTCTGCACCGCCTACGAGATCGACGGCAGGCGCACCAGCCAGATCCCAGCCGACATCCGCGGCTTCCGCTCCATCAAGCCCATCTTCACCACCCTCCCCGGCTGGAACTGTTCCACCGAAGGCATCATCGCTGTCGACCAGCTCCCGAAACTTGCCCAGGACTATTTACACTTCATCGAGCAGGAATCCGGAGCCCGCATTGGCATGATCTCCACCGGCCCCGACCGCGCCCAGACTATTTCGCTCCCTGCCTTCGAAGAAACCCTCAACGCCTGAACCGAACCCAGTCACGCAGGTTTAAAGAACGTTGCCGCTAAAATGGGTGTCATCGGTATGAATCGCTGTTATGCCTTCCACTCTCCTGGAGACCGCCTATGATCAGCTTCACCGTCCGCATGCGCTTTGAAGCAGCCGATCACGACGCCATCAAAGCCAATCTCGCAGCCCTCACCGAGGCCTCCCGCAACGAGCCCGGCTGCGTCAGTTACATCGCGCACTTCCTCGCCGACGACCCCTGCACCGTCCTCATCTATGAGCAATACGCCGACGACCCCGCCCTCGACCATCATCGCAACACCCCGCACTTCAAAGAGCATGCCATCGGTGGACTCTACCAGCGCATGCGCGACCGGCAGATCGAAAACCTCATCGCCGTCGCCTGATCTCCGGAAACTCCGATTCATATGCCCTGATTCGACGCCGACGTCTCCCCTCAAGCGATTTCCACCGTCGGCTCCCGCCGCCATCCCTCCTCCGTGCTTTGACTACGCATTCGTTCGGGCTTACTATCCCCCGTAGAAGCATGCCGCGCACCGTCTCCTCCACGCGTATCCTCTCCTTATCCCTATGCGCTTTCGCGCTCCTATGCGGAGTAAGCCCGGCTCAACGTGCCAAGCCCCACCGCGCCCCAAAACAAGTCCGCGAGCAGATCGCCGATCTTGAAGAGCAGTGGAAAAACGCCACCATCAGCGGCGACATCCCCACCATGGACCGCCTGCTCTCGGACGACTACGTCGGCATCTCCTGGACCGGCCAGGTCAACACCAAGACCGAGCAGTTGGATCGCCTGCGCAACCGCACCCTCGTCGTAAACCGCCTTGATCTCGCCGACGTCAAGGTCAAGGTCGTCGGCTCGGTCGCTATCGTTACCTGCCGTTCCACACTCGACGGAACCAACGAAGGCGCGCCTATGACCGGCACCTTCCGCTATACCCGCGTCTACCAGCGTCTGCCCGGCGGAGTATGGAAGATCACGAACTTCGAGGCGACCCGCGTCCCCAATCACCCGCACAACAACCCCACGCCAACTCCATCTCCCTAAGCGTTTGGTTGTCGTCCCGTAGCGAGGCCGAAGCACATACGGTTAGAGCAAATTACATGACGATGTAGCGGGCAAAGTGACACGTCATCCGCTCGTTACGCGCTCCTGGCCTCAGCGACCATTCTGCCGCGCCCCAGCGACCCGCGAACATTCAGCGCGAGCAAGCGGCGATTGAGTGACCGCGTTACCCCCGTCATGCGGGCATCCTCCGGTTCCTGCGGCAAAGGCGCAAACCGGCTCTTGGTCAACGAAATCACACGCGCTTCAACTCCGGCAACAAGGGCCGGGCGCTGCGACCGCAACATAAGTCCCTGAGCAAATCTTGAGGATTCCACAGGCTTTCGCAGCGACGCCGGAAGCGCATTCTTAATCGTCGTGGACATGTGGTTTTCCCTCGCTCGACGTATGTCTTGTGCCTTACACAGGCAACACTGACGTAACCATCGCACTGATTACTCAGATGTGCAAGTCTTATGAGGCGTTGTCTGCTATGTTGTTCCGTTAAGGTTCTCGCGAAGCCGTTCACATGTCGTTTCCAGCGCCTCCGGAAGGATCCTCGTCTCGCCCACGACGGTCATAAAATTCGTGTCTCCGAACCACCGCGGCAGTTGATGCAGGTGAAGATGTCCCGCCACCCCGGCTCCCGCCGCCTCCCCAAGGTTGATCCCAAGGTTGATCCCGTCAGGCCGGTACACCTCGCGCAGCGCCGTCTCAATCCTCTGCGCCACCCGAATCATCTCCTCCGCCTCATTCGCCGGCAGCTTCGCCAGCGAGTCCGTGTGCCGATACGGCACCACCAGCACCGCGAGCACCAGGGCCGCGCCCGGGGCGAGCACCGGGGCCAGCTC
>CAXTPN010000365.1:0-2261 GCA_964246125.1 uncultured Acidobacteriaceae bacterium | reverse complement strand
CACCAGCGCGCCCGAAGCACCGTCGCACACCTGGCTGGCGTTGGCCGCGGTGATGCTGCCGCCTTCAACCAGTGTCTTGACTGCTCCGATGGTCTGCATGGAGGCGTCGTATCGTATGCCTTCGTCGGTCTCGTGCAGCGCAGGACCGTCGGGCGTGCCAACCGACAATGGCAATATCTCGCGCGCAAACGCCCCGGCACGCGTGGCGGCGGCGGCGTGCTGGTGGCTGCGCAGCGCGAAGGCGTCGAGATCCTCGCGGCTCAGCCCGTACTTGGTTGCGATCATCTGCGCGCCCTTGAATTGACTAAAGTCGCTCACACCATAGCGCTCTGAATGCGTTCGCTCCACGGGCCGGTGCCGATCCCGGCCTCGGCGGCCAGCCGTGTCGGCGACCCCATCGGCACACGGCTCATGCTTTCCACGCCGGCTGCGATCACCACATCCTGAGTGCCAGACATCACGGCTTGTGCAGCAAACTGCAGCGCTTGTTGCGAGGAGCCGCACTGCCGGTCGATACTGACGGCCGGCACACTATCGGGCAGGCGCGACGCCAGAACGGCATTGCGGCCGATGTGGAACGAGTGTTCTCCCACCTGGCTGACACAGCCCATGATGACGTCTTCCACCGCGTCCGGGTCGATGCGAGCGCGTTCCACCAGGGCGCTTAGGACCTGTCCCGCCATATCCGCGGGGTGCCAGCCTGCGAGCCTGCCGTTGCGGCGCCCGCCGGCTGTGCGAAGACTCTCAACAATGTATGCATCCGGCATATAGACTCCTTATCGCGCTTGTACGGAAAGCTTGTAGTGCGGCTCAGAAACGCCACCATAGTCGAAGTGCGCCGTGGGCGCGGCGAGTTTCTACGAGTGCAAGCGCGTACGAAACGTAATCGCTGGTAGCACCCGGCACGCTCGAACTCCTGCGTGCGCGGGCGAAGCCTATCTTGCGCCAAAGCGCGAACTGCGTCCCGTATGCCAGCCTGCTCTTGCGAAGTGGCCACGTTACCCCTTGCCCCTTCACCGCTTATCACGGTGTATGTGTATACAAAGCTAACCACTCCGCACGAAGGTGCAACTTCTGGCAGGCAGAACGCTTTTTGACAAGATCTGGGCGGCGCACGAAGTCCAGGAACTGCCCGGCGGGCGGGCCGTAATCGTGATCGACCGCATGACGCTGCATGAGCTGAGCGGCGGATTTGCGTTGCGCTCCATGCTGGATTCCGGCGTGCAGCCGCATGTTCGGCAGGACCAGATCTTCGCGGTGGCCGACCACACGATCAGCACGGCCCCGGACCGGCAAAACCATGACTCGCTAAGCAAGGTAGGTGTGGAAAGCATCGGCTTTCTTGAGCAGAGTTGCGCGGCGCTCGGCTACCGCTATGCAGAACCAGACCAGCTCGCCCATGGAATCGTGCACGTGGCCGGCCCCGAGCAGGGGTTTATTCTGCCCGGTGCGACGCATGTATGTGGAGATAGCCATACCTGCACTGGCGGCGCCTTCGGGACGCTGTACTTTGCCGTAGGCTCCAGCGAAGTCGAGACCGTGATGCGACACAGTGCGTTGATTGTGCAGCGTCCGAAGACCCTACGCATTTTGTTGACCGGGCAGCTGTCGCCGCAGGTCTTCAGCAAGGATGTTGCCCTAAAGATTCTGGCAACGCACGGCATCAAGGTGGCGCTGGGCTACGTCATCGAGTTCGCCGGGCCGCTGGTGGAGGGGCTCTCGATGGAAGCGCGGATGACGTTGTGCAACATGGCGGCAGAGATGGGAACGCGGTATGCCCTGATCGCTCCGGACGAAACGACCTTTGCGTACTTGCGCGGCACCCCGAACGAACCGACTATGGTCGAGTAGGCGATCGCCGCGTGGCGCGACTTGCGCAGCGATGAGGATGCAAAGTACGACCGGGAAATTGAGCTTGATGTCAGCGGCCTGACTCCGCAGGTTTCCTGGGGCACCAAGCCGATGATGACTGTCGGCGCGGATGCCGTCGTTCCCGACCCCGCTGCGATGCAGAATGCAGCACAGGCGGCCAGCGCTACACGGACGGCATGGGCCTGACGCCAGATCCCTCGTTCATCCTGAACCAGGACCCGTACACCCACGCAGGTATCCTGGTGGCGGGCAGCAACTTCGGTTGCGGCAGCTCTCGGGAGACGGCAGTATGGGCTTTGCGGGATAGCGGCTATCGCGCAGTCATCGCAGTGAGCTTTAATGAAACGTTCAAGCGGAACTGTATCGTGAACGGCACGGTACCGCTGGCC
>CAXTPN010000364.1:0-2261 GCA_964246125.1 uncultured Acidobacteriaceae bacterium | reverse complement strand
ACAATAAAGTGTGGGAGCATGGGCGTTTGCACCGTGGCCTCTTGTGGAACCCAGTCAATGGACTACTAAGCCCTCCCGTTAGTTTCACGCGGTCCTGGCACTGCTGCGCCGCAGCCGCGTCTACCTCGAGCGACCCGTAATCTTCTGCTTGCCCTTCTTGCGTCTCTTACCCCTACTGCCCCAGCGCCACGTCCGCCGTCCCAATCCGACCCGTCCGGCTCATCCTCACCACAAACCGCGCCCGCACCGCCTTGGCATTCGCCTCCAGCGTCCAAGGCACATTCAAATCCACATTGATCGGCCCGCTTCCCGGAGCGTCCTTCGGCGCGCCCATCTTCATCACTCTGCCCTGCTCGTTCAGCTGCTTCCCTTTCTTATCGAACGTAGTCACCGTCACAATCACCTCTGAAAACCGCGGCGTCGTCTCCGTCGCATACGTCCACGCCACGCCCTTCGCGTCGATATGCACAATGTAGTTGTTCGGCTTGTCCGTCAGCGCCTTTACCGTCACCGGCAGTCCGTCATACACCATCGTGCTCGTGGCCGCCGCGTTCAGGTCAAATGCCAGCCGCCGCGAAGGATTCTGCGCATTCACCTGGCCCGGTCGCCGAGCCAGGTAGTATCCCTCCCGCGTCGTCGCCACCAGCCCCGGCCGGTCCACCGTCACCTTGATCTTGCGAAACTTCTGCGGATCCATCGACGTGTCCGTGGGCCGGTACGTCATCGTATAAAAGCTCGCCCCATCCACAATGCTCGTGCCAATCTCCGCGTCCACATCGTTCCGTCCATACAGGCTCTTGCCTCCCGTAGCCTTTGCCAGCGCGCTGAACTGATAGTTTCCCCCCAGCGGATCGTTGAACTCCGCCGCGCTTCCATACGTCCCCGCGTCGATCATCACCCCCGCCGGATCGATGCTGTACAGCGTTACCCGCGCGTCCCGCAGCTGATTCACCGTATCTTGCACAATATTGTTCAGCCGCGTCTGCTGATCGATCGGCACATTCGACAGGTTGATCGACGGAAAACCTCGCCCGATCCAGATCATGTTCTTGTGCCCCGGATGCCCCACCACCGCTTCCGCCACGCGTATCAGCGTCCCAAACGCCGTGCTGTACCGCTCCGAAACCCACTGCCCCCCATGCACCTGCCACGGGTACGCCACAAAGTGATGATCCAGCGCGTCGATCACCGCCTGCTTGTCCTGCGTATAGTCCTTCAGCACGCTGTAGTTCTTCATGCTCAACTCAATCAGCATCGTCGGCATCGTCAACTTGTCCGGCTGCTTCTCCAGGTACTTCTTCAGCGAGTACCGCGCAAACGCCATATCCTCAAACCGCGTGTTGAACTCATCCAGCAAGATGATGTTCACCGGAGCCCGCGGTGCCACCTTATCCAGTTCCCCCGTCGAGTTGATCGTCAAATCCGGAGCCAGCCTGTGCGCCCCCGCCTCCTCGAAGTTCTGGATCGTCTGCGCCTCCCCCGCCTCGGTCACATGGAAGTCCTCCCGCTTCAGATCCGTGACCACATTGCCCTTCTTATCCGACACCACCACATCCAGCACCACCAGCCGCGCATTCGTCCGGATCGTGTAGGACCCATTCGCATTCTGCTGCGGCCCCGTACCCTGCGCGGCAGCTGCCGGCGCGCCCCCGCCCGGTGTCTGTGCCTGCCCTGGCGACGGCGGTACAGCCGGAGCAGGATTCGCCGGCTCCTGCCCAAACATCGAAACACAACCCACCACCATCACGACCGCAACACTCCGCAACCCGCTCATCGCACCCTCAAAGACCTGCATCTCCGGTATACACGCATCTGCCTCGCCTATGGAAGACCATCCAAGCTCCCGCCGTTCTCCTTGGCTGCTTCGCGTGCCCTCCGCGACCGTTACGTTAACTTCTTTGCCTCTGTTCCTCCACTATCCTGTAATCCAACCCATGCCGCCCCCACTCATCATCCTCGTAGAAGACGAAGAGCACATCGCCGAGGGCCTCCTCTTCAACCTCGATGCTGAGGGCTACCGCACCCGCCACTTCGCCGACGGGACCGAAGCCCTCCACTGGCTCCTCGAAACTCCCGACGACATCGCGGCCATCCTCCTCGACGTCATGCTCCCCGGCAAGGACGGTTTCGAGATCGTCCGCGCCCTCCGCGAGCGCCGGCTCTACTTCCCCGTCCTCATGCTCACCGCCCGCTCCAATCCCGCCGACGTCCTCGAAGGCCTCAACGCCGGCGCCGACGACTACCTCCCCAAGCCCTTCGAC
>CAXTPN010000363.1:0-2278 GCA_964246125.1 uncultured Acidobacteriaceae bacterium | reverse complement strand
CGCATACAACATCAGCGACCACGCCGGATTGTGCCATCCCCAATACTTGTGCGCCCCCGGCGGTGAAGTCTTCCGGTCGATCTCCTTCGCCGAATACGGCCCCCGCATAAAGTCTAGCCAGTCGTGCCCATACACATGGTTGTACCCAAACCAGCACAACGGTCCCGCGGCGGCCAGCACCGTAAACGCCACAAACCCCGGCATCACCCTGCGCCGCATTTCCGGCGCCTTCCACAGCCGCCACGCCACCACGCCCCACACCGCCGCGCCCAGCACCCATCCGTCATACCGAGTCATCGTAGCCGCCAGCACCAGCATCCCCAGCAACACCAGCCGCTCCGAAGCAACGCGCCGCGATGCTTCCGGGATGGAGGCAGCCCGCGTCCCCTCCACAAACTCCACCAGCACCAGCACAATCCACACGAACTCCGCCAGAAACAGCGGCTCCGTCATCGCCGTGGTCGCCAGATACAGCAGATTCGCATTCAACCCAAAAAACGCCGCGGCCACCAGCGCCCAGCGCGGAGCCATCAGCCTCCGCGCCAGCCGATACATCCCCATTACGCTCAGGATGTAACACCCCAGCGAAGGCCACGCCCCCGCCATCCCATCCTGCCACCACTCCATACGCCCGATGAACGGCAGCATCAGCAGATGCGGCAGCGGCAGCCAGACTCCGCCCAACTGTCCCAGCCCAGGCGTATTCGTATCCAAAATCCCCCGCGCTATCCCCAGATGCGCCACCGCATCCCCATACAACAGCGTGTACTGCCGCAGCGTACACACCGACAGCGAGGCGAAGCCCGCCACCACCGCACCCAGTCCAACCGTCAGCGTCTCCTGCCGCGTCGCCGGCCTCACTGCCTCCGGATCATCGCCGGGACCGAGAGCGGGTGCCCCACGTCTCCCACCTGAGCCGTGGGCTCTCTCCACGCCGCGAGATACCCTGCTCACCCTTGCGCCGGCTCCCGGCCTATCGTCCCCCGCTCCGCTGTCTCCTCCGCGACCTCATCTAGGTGCGAGATCTCCTTGAACAGACGAAAGCGGTCCTCGATCTCCGCCCATCGCACATGTTGCAGACGCTCCGTCCCAAACCGCTCCACCGCAAACGACCCCATGACCCCCCCATAAAACAGGGCCCGACGAAATACCGCGGGCGTCAATTTCGGCTGCGAAGCGATATACCCATAGAACCCACCCGCAAAGGAATCGCCAGCCCCCGTAGGGTCGACCACCTCGGCCAGCGGCAGCGCGGGCGCCCGAAACGGCTTAGCCTCCGCCCTCTCAAACATCCCTTCGCCAAAGAAAGCCGTCGCCCCAAACTCCCCATGCTTGATCACCAGCCCCTTCGGGCCCATCCCCAGCACCTTTTCCGCCGCCCGCACCATGTTGCTCTCACCGCTCAACATCCGCGCCTCGCCGTCGTTGATCAGCAGCACGTCCAACTCCTTCAGCACCTCCGCCAACGCCGCCCTATGGTCCGCGATCCAATAGTTCATCGTATCGCCGCAAACCATCTTTACCCCCGGCATCTGCTTTCGCACTCGAGCCTGCAACTTGGGATCGATGTTCGCCAGAAAAAGATACTCGCTGTCCTCATACGCCGCCGGAATCTTAGGCTCGAACGCCGCAAACACATTCAAATCCGTCCCCAGCGTCTTCGCCTCGTTCAGCGTCCCAGTATACTGCCCCGTCCAATGAAAGCTAAGCCCCGGCGCATGTTCGATCCCGCGCGTATCAATCCCGCGCGCCTGAAACACCGCCTCCTCCACCTCCCCAAAATCCTCACCGACGACGCCAATCACCCGCACGTCCGTGAAGTAACTCGCCGCCAGCGCAAAGTGCGTCGCCGCCCCGCCCAGCACCTTCTCGCGCCTGCCATGTGGCGTCTCCACCGTATCGAACGCCACCGAACCCACAACCAAAATCGCCATCAAAGTCCTCTCGCTTGACTGCCACTTACTGCCTCACACTGCTCTAGCTGCCCCATACTGCCTCACAAATATTTTCCAATCAACAATCCCAACCGCTCCCGCGCCTCCAGTGGAATCAGCTTCTTATCCGTCATAATCGCAAACTTCAAAGCCTCCGAAAAAGGTGATGCAACCCCCCTCGGCAGAGCCGCCACCGCAGCCCTCACCACCTTGCCCGCGTTCTCGCTGTTCTGGTGGATTACCGCCACCACCTGCTCCACGGTCACGTCGTCGTGCCCTTCGCGCCAGCAGTCGTAGTCCGTCACCATGGCCAAGGTCGCATAGCTCATCTCCGCCTCCCTGGC
>CAXTPN010000362.1:0-2308 GCA_964246125.1 uncultured Acidobacteriaceae bacterium | reverse complement strand
GCGGCGAAGCGCTTTTCGAAGACGGGCACCGGCAAGTTCAAGCGGGGCCACTCGAAGATGCGCCATATCCTCACCTCGAAGAATAACAAGACCAAGAGCCGGCTCGGCAAGAGCGGGCTGATCTCCGACGCGGACCACTACAACGTGTCGCGGATGCTTCCCTACGCGTGAGGCGTGGGCAGGATTTGAGAGTTGTTTGGATTGAGCGGGCCGGAATGCGGAGAGGCCCCTGGATTAGCGCAAGCGAACTCCATCGAAGTCTGAGCGTGAATGACGCGAGTGAAGTGGAAGCCTTTCCACCAGCCGCCGAAACGATGTTCGCAAAAGGAGATGGACGATGCCCCGTGTAAAACGGAGTACGAAACGCGCGGATCGCCGGCGCAAGATACTGAAGCGGGCGAGCGGATACTTTCTTACAAAATCGAAGCTCTACCAGGCGGCGCAAGAGGCCGTTGAGCGTGGGCTGAAGTTTGCCTATACGGGCCGGAAGCAGAAGAAGCGGCAGTATCGCTCGCTGTGGATTGTCAGGATTGGCGCGGCTGCGCTGCAGAACGGGATGAGCTATTCGACGTTCATCAACGGGCTGAAGCTGGCGGGGAACACGCTGGACCGCAAGATTCTGGCGGACATCGCGGCGAACGACGCGGCGGGGTTTGCGGCGCTGGCGGTGGTGGCGAAGGATGCGCGGTTGAAGGCGGCTGCGGCACATGCGGAGCGGCGGAAGGCGGCTGCTTAGAGTTTCGCTCCCATCCCTTAGACATGAAACTGTCTGAGATGGGGCACCCGAACATTCAGCAATGGAAAGGCACGGCTTATGGCTGTGCCTTTTTGCTTTCGAGCGGCACAAGGTATTCTGGAGGCTATGGCTTTGAGTTCAGAACAGGAGGCCGCGACGCTCGACGGGTCATTCGAGAGCTGGGGGCGGTATCCGAAGTACCAGGCGCATGTGGTGCCGATGCATTGGCAGGGGGAGTTTCCGGCAAACCTCGCGGGGTTGCACAACGGCGCGCTGGCGGTGGGGATGGGGCGGAGCTATGGGGATAGCTGCCTGCTGAAGGACGGCAACCTGGTGGTGACCACGGGAATGAACCGGCTGCTGGAGTTTGACGCGGAGACCGGGGTGCTGACGGCAGAGGCGGGGATCACGCTGGCGCAGATACTG
Organism: uncultured Acidobacteriaceae bacterium; assembly: GCA_964246125.1. GTDB lineage: Bacteria > Acidobacteriota > Terriglobia > Terriglobales > Acidobacteriaceae > Edaphobacter. The sequence goes on along the minus strand of CAXTPN010000362.1, from coordinate 1,146 downwards.
GATTTCGCGGTGCCGCGGGGGTTCTTTCTGCCGGTGAGCCCGGGGACCAAGTATGTGACGCTGGGGGGGCGATCGCCAACGATATCCACGGCAAAAACCATCATGTGGGCGGGACGTTTGGGTGTCATGTGGCGCAGTTTGAGCTGGTGCGGAGCGATGGGTCGCGACGGCTATGCTCGCGGACGGAAAATCCGGACTGGTACGGCGCGACGATCGGCGGGCTGGGGCTTACAGGGGTGATTACCTGGGCGTCTTTGCGGCTGCGGCGGATTGTGTCGCGGATGATCGATTACGAGGGGATGCAGTTCCACGGGATCGACGAGTTTCTGGCGCTGACAGAGCAGTACAAGCATGTGGAGTACACGGTGAGCTGGATCGACTGCGCTTCGACGGGGAAGAACTTTGCGCGCGGGATCTTCATGCTGGGGGACCACTCGCGGGTGCCGGGAGAGCTGAAGGCCTCACCGGAACCGAAGCTGGTGTTTCCGATGGAGGCTCCGGGATTCGCGCTGAATCATACGACTGTGTCGCTGTTCAACACGGTGTTTTTTCACAAGCAGATGAAGCCTCGGGTGAAGGCGCTGCAGGATTATGAGCCGTTCTTTTATCCGCTGGACGCGGTGCTGCGGTGGAACCGGATGTATGGCAAGAGCGGGCTGTTGCAGTTTCAGTATGCGATTCCGTGGGCGCATGCGCGGGAGGGGACGATTGCGATATTGACCGAGGTGGCGAAGAGCGGGCTGGCGAGTTTTCTGGCGGTGCTGAAGGCGTTTGGGGATGTGCCGTCACCGGGGCTGATGAGCTTTCCGCAGCCGGGGATTACGCTGGCACTGGATTTTCCGATCAAGGCGGGCGTGACGTTTCCGCTGTTCGAGCGGCTGGCGGATATGACGCGGGAGTTCGGCGGCAGGCTTTACCCGGCGAAGGACGCGGCGATGACGGCTGCGCAGTTTCAGGCGTTTTATCCGCAGTGGGAGCAGCTTCTGCGGTATAAGGACCCGGTGCTTACGTCGAGTTTCTGGGAGCGGGTCACGGGAGATCGGGCGGGACTATGAGTGCAGACGCGGTGGTGAATACGGCGAAGAAGATTGTGGTTTTGGGTGCGACTTCGGGGATTGCGGAGGCGACCTGCCGGATATGGGCGGG
>CAXTPN010000361.1:0-2309 GCA_964246125.1 uncultured Acidobacteriaceae bacterium | reverse complement strand
AGCAGCGAGTGCTGTATGGGGACCCACCTCGAGCAAGACGTCTACATTGACATTACTGCTCCCTAACTGGTCCGTACCGCCCAGGACCATATCAGTGAATGCTTGGACAAATTCCACGGGTTGTGTCAAGCTATCAACCCAATGCTCCGGAGCCGCAATCTGGCGCATGCTAGTTATTCGGCCACCGGTAACAGATGACGAGAACGAGACATCGAGCGTGTCACAACCCGACTCATCATCATCGCCTGCGTCGTCCTCCGGCATATTCTTCCGGAGCAGGTCGAGATAGGGTTGAGCGATGGGCTGCATGTGGTGCGAATGGTAGCCGGTGTCAACTCTGAGGCGTCGTGAAAACACAGTTGCTTGTTTGCAAGTCTCCTCAAGCTCCTCCACAGCACTTACATCTCCAGCGATGGTCACGCTGTCCGGACTGTTGATGCATGCCACGACGGCTTTGCCACCCGAGGCTAAGTTATTCACATACTCCTGTGCCTCGACGGCGCCTAATCCAACTGCCAACATCCCACCTTTCTCTCCCGCCGCTCGCATTGTGGGATCCGCCGCCAGCGCACCTCGGTAGTGGGCGGCCGCCATTGCCTGTCCAAGGGTCAACGCTCCGGCAGCGTATGCCGCCGCGATCTCACCAGACGAATGGCTTGTGACAGCTGACGGCGTGATACCCCACGACTCGAGCAATCGCACAAGCGAGATCTGCAGTGCAACACAGATGGGTATACTAAGCACTGTGGTATTGACCCTGCTTGTCTTTTCACTGCGCTGCAACTCCTCAAGCAGGGACCACTCGGCACCGATGGCCTTCAGGTGCCACTCGGCCTCTTGCAATGACGCCTTGAAGACTGGGTATGAGTCTATCAGCTCACGACCCATAGCATACCACTGTGCCCCCTGGCCCGTAAAGACCATTCCGATGCGCGATCGACGGGAAGGGGTGCGGACCGGCGTGAAGCTGGGCGAATCGAGGGCCTGGATCACGCCATCCAGGCTGTTTCCCTGAAAGCGGACCAGGTGTGCAGCTACCCACGGAAAGAGTGTACGGCGCTCGCCCAGAGTGTAGCTAAGATTTTTCATCACTTCAGACGCTTCCGTCAGCTTGCGGTTCTGAAGGTAGTTCTTGAGGTCAGAAACCATGCGTTGGCATGCTTTCTCGTCTCGCGCGCTGAGGACGAGCACTGTGTTATCGCTATCATCTCGCTCATGATTGCCATTGGTAAGGCGGTTGGGGTGTGAGACAAACGAGTCAACTCCCTCCAATATGACGTGACTATTGCTTCCGCCAAACCCGAAATTGTTAAGAGACGCGCGAAGCGGTTGATGTGGTGTGGTCACAGGCCACCGCTCTAGATTCGTTTCCACCTTGAGTCCCCACTCCTCAAGATGCAGCTTCGGGTTGGGCATCTTGAAGTTAATGCTTGGGGGGATCTGGCCCTTCTCCAAGGCCAACACCACCTTGATCAAGCCGGCCAGCCCGGAAACTGCCTCCGTGTGGCCAATGTTCGTCTTCAGAGATCCAATTCGCAGTGCCTCTTCTCGAGGTGACCCGCCAAAGACGGTGGCGATGGCGCGAGCTTCGATAGGATCGCCCGTTGGCGTACCTGTGCCGTGTGCTTCGAAATACTGCGTGTCCCGCGGGTCTAGTCCGGCGCGGCGGTAACACTCGTGCATGAGTTCCTCCTGAGCCGCCTGAGACGGTGTCGTGATGGTCTCGGTCTTGCCATCCTGATTTAAGCATGTTTCGCGGATCACGGCGCGTACGGGATCGCCACATGCCAGCGCATCATTGAGCCGCTTGATGACGATGGTCGCAACACCCTCGCCACGTCCATAGCCGTTGGCTCGAGAATCGAAGGCATAGGACTTGCCATCGGGCGAGAGCATTCCGAGCGAGCCAAACACCTTGAACATGTCCGGTGTCAAAAGTAAATTCGAGCCACTCACGATGGACATATCGGCTTCTCGCATGCGTAAGCCGTTAACTGCTTGGTGTAGCGCCACGAGGGTTGTCGAACATCCAGTGTCCACCGTCATACTCGCGCCCCGGAGATCGAAGAAATGGGAAATGCGGTTCGACGACATGGCCGAAAAGGTGCCAATAGGAAGAAACCGTGGCAACTGATCCTCATCGCGGATTATCCCCTCATGATAGTCATGTGAGAAAACACCCGCATAGACCGAAGTGTTGGAACCCGCAATCCTCGAGAGTGGAAGACCGGCTAGGACATCAATTAGGAGTCATGTCGGAGGCTGAGGGGATTTGAGGTAGCATTTAGTATCACGCACCGTTCTCCAAG
>CAXTPN010000360.1:0-2313 GCA_964246125.1 uncultured Acidobacteriaceae bacterium | reverse complement strand
GACAAAGACGGCCACCTCAACGTAACCATCGATCCCACGAAACTGAACGACCCGCTCGCGACCGCATGGCTCGGCTATCCCATGCAGACTGTAGCCTGGCAGAACGGCAAATTTGCGAAGCAGTATCCCAACGAGAAAACCTATCGCCACTCGCTAGCCGAAGAGACTGAAAGCCTGCACAGCGTGCTCAACGTCGTCCGCAGCCTCAACATTCCTGAAGCGAAGTACGACGACACCATCCAGAATCTCATGGCGCTCGAAAAAGACAACATGATCGAGTGCTGGATCCTCCTCGACGCCCCCGACAGCGGCACATTTCACGATTATGTCGCATATCGCGCCACCCACCGCGATCTGCTCCACGCCTACATCGAGAAGTACGACCTCCACCCTGCTTGACGCGCTACTCCTGCCCCGCCTTCTCCAGCAACTCCTGCATCGTCTCCTTATATTTAGGCCTTGCCAGCGCCTTCTGCTTGGGGTCCGGCAGCACCTTCTCCGCCGGCGGTGACCCCACCCGCGCCCGCGCGTTCGCTTTTACCGCCTTCACAATCGAAAACACTCGCTTCTTCGCCTTCTTCATTGCCGGTCGCGCCCTTCTAAGAACCAGCCTCAGTATGCAATACTTCCTGACGGAGGGGCACAGCATTCCGTTCGGCGAACCCCGCCGTCGGTTCGCGCGCAGCCCCCCGGAGGTCATCGATGGAAGAGCGCGATTTTTTCGACGAGCGGCCAGAAACACGCACCCACACCATGACCTGTCCGCACTGTGGGCAGCAAGGCGAGTACCAGCTCGGATGGTTGGTCCGCCGCAAAAAAGCCCAGCTCGGCCGCGGTGCCGACGATCGTGACCGTGCCCGTTTCGCCAAGGCACAAAGCTACATGGTGCGTCGTGACGACCTCGTCGGCTGCAAGAACATCCGCTGCCGCAAGCGCTTCGACGTAGCCGGAATCCAGTCCGTAGCGTTTATCTAACCCGTGCGATCCGGGAGCGTGCCGGTATCGCTTTGTGCCTCTTTCACGCTATCTATCCTCGTTTCGCCTTGCTTTACAGCATCTGAAATGACGTAATATCTTGTAAGCAAGTCGCAGGAGAAGACACCAAGATGGCCAACACCCTGATCCCCGTCGAAGAGCGCAATCTCACCCCGGACCAAGTCGAGCTTCTCGACCGCCGCCGCCGCCGCGGGCAGCTCTTCCTGGTCATCGGATTTCAATGCCTCATCGTAGCCACCCTGCTCACGCTCTGGTCCGGGCAGGACGCCACCTACTCCCCCGGCTGGATCATGCCCATGGTGTATTGGAACGTCATCACCTTCACGCTTGCGTTCTTCTTTTTGCTGGCGGGCCTCCGTCTGCGTCGCGGCTCCAACGAGTTCCTCTCCTACTGACGTTCGCCTGACAGCAGCTACCGGCTGAACCCGACGCTCCGTCCCAGCTTCTTGCTGTCGTACATTCGCCCGTCCGTCACCACGCTCACCACCCGCCGCAAGTCGCCGATCCGCTCCAGCGGATTCCCGTCCACAATTACCATGTCCGCGCGCTTGCCCGCCTCGATGGTCCCCGCCTGCGCGTCCATCTTCAGCACCCGAGCCGAAACGATCGTCGCCGCCTGAATCGCCTCCATCGGCGTAAACCCCGCTTCTACATACAGCTCCAGCTCCCGATCAAGCCCATACCCGATCAACCCCGTATCGCTGCCCGGCACAATCGTAACCCCTGCCTCATGCAGAGCCCTGACCACCTCCCGGCTGCTCGCCATCCGCTCCCGCCACTTCGCCTCGCCATCCGCCGCCACGCCCATCGCGCGAAACTTCGCCGCCAACACATACGGCGCCGCATTCACCCCCGGCTCAAACGACGCCGCATCCACGCTCCTCGGATGCCCGGCCATCTCTCCCCAACCCTCCGTCGGATCCACCACGATCCCGCGCGACTTGAGCAGCGCAATCGTCTCCTGAGCCGCCGCTGAATTCACATCCACCTTGCCGTCGCTTCCCAGCATCGCCCGCGACACAAACTGCAGATGGTTGATCTGGTCCATCCCATCCGCGATGCCCTCCGCCGTAGTCACCGCCGCAGGCACATGCCCGGTGACGGTCATGCCGCGCCGGTGCGCCTCCGCCGTAATCGTCCGCAGCACCTCCGGCTTGATCTGCGTGTACACCTTGATCTGCTCAAAGCGCGCATCCGCATACATATCGACCGCCGCCACGCCCTCGGTGGGCGTCTCCACATCCACCGCGCCAAACGCCAGCGGCCCGCCGCTATCGATCAGCCCGGCAAGCACCAGCCTCGGCCCCAGTGCATGAT
>CAXTPN010000359.1:0-2316 GCA_964246125.1 uncultured Acidobacteriaceae bacterium | reverse complement strand
TCTCGTATGCGTGCTGCCTTGCGGAGAGCAGCAGATGTTCATCCACCCGCAGCGGCGCAAGCTGGTGCTCCGCCCGATCCTGATTTGCCGCCGCCAGCAGGTATTGCTCCGACACATTCTGCGCCTGCGCCCCCGTAGCCAGGTACAGACCAAGGCACAAAGTCCCGCCTGCCACCGCCGCACTCAGCCACGCTCTCAGCACACGTCGACTCCTGCCCATACAACCCGCTGCCCGCCGGATTGTTGCACGCATCACGCGTCAAGCGGCGGCAGTTCGCTCCGATACCTCACCATCAGCCGCAGCAGCTTGCGCGCCTCCCAGTATCGCGGCACATACCGCTTCGGCTCCGACACGCACCGAAACAGCCAGCCCAGATAGAACTTGTCCGCGAACACCGGAATATTCACCTGATCCCCGCTCAAAAATGCGATCGCCGCGCCAATACAGTGAATTGCCGGCAGGTACTCCAGGTTCCGCTTTAGATAGAGCCCCAGCCGCTCTTGCGTTCCGCCGCCCACCGTCACCACTACATGCCGCGGCCGCAGCCGATTCAGCCGCGCAATCAACTCCGCGTCTTCCATCCGCGGGCCATACATCGGAGCCATATAGAGGTTCTCTTCCGGCACCGCGATCCCCTGACCCGCCAGCCACTCCAGGTTCAGCTTAGCGCTCTTCGGGTTCGCCATAATCCAGAACGTATTCCCCGGCTCCCGCACATCCGGCTCCAGCAGCAGCTCGCGCAGATACTCCAGCCCCGACAGCCGCCGCACCTTCTCCCGCCGCCGCAGCATATTCCAGATCATCACCATATAGGCGGAATCCGTAATCGCAAGGTCCGCATTCAGCAGAGCCTCGCGATACTCCGCGTCTTTGCCCAACTCCTTCAAGGCCGGCGCGGCGGGGACCACCAGCAGCCCCCCGCGCCGCATGCGCGCAATCGCCTCCCCCGCGCTGCCATGAAAGAAATCGATCCCAAGTATCCGCCGAAACCGAGCCGGATCACGATCAGGCTCGATCCGCGCGCTCTTCGCCATCGCCCCGCTCATGCGTAAGACTTCGTCCCCGAGCGCATCTCTTCTTCAATCCATTGGTAGGTCTTCGTCAACCCTTCCTTCAGCCGGATCGAAGGCTCCCACCCCAGCTTCTCCAGAATCATCGTGTTATCGCTGTTGCGCCCGTTCACACCCTTAGGCGCGTCCAGCTTGTAGTTCCGCTTCAGCTTCACCCCCGCGATCTCCTCCGCCAGATCCACCAGCTGATTGATCGTCACCAGCTCATCCGAGCCCAGGTTGATCGGCTCCAGGATGTCGCTCTCCAGAATCATCTGCGACCCCTTCGTGCAGTCGTCCACATACATAAAGGACCGCGTCTGCTTCCCGTCGCCCCAGATCTCGATCTCGCCCGTCCCATCCATCTTCGCCTGGATCACCTTGCGGCACACCGCCGCCGGAGCCTTCTCGCGCCCGCCCGTCCACGTTCCCAGCGGCCCATACACATTGTGATATCGCGCCACCCGCGTCTCCAAACCGTAGTCCTCGCGAAAGTGCCGGCACATCCGCTCCGAAAACAGCTTCTCCCACCCGTAGCCGTCCTCCGGCATTGCCGGATACGCATCCTCTTCCTTCAGCGCCACCACATCCGGGTTGGTCTGCTTCTCCGCGTTGTACACGCACGCCGACGAAGAATAAAAAAAGCGTCCCACGCCTTTTTCCTTCGCCGCCATCAGCATGTGGGTATTGGTCAGCACGCTCAACATGCACAGCGCCTTGTTGTTCTCGATGAACCCCATCCCGCCCATATCCGCCGCCAACTGAAAGACCGCATGGACGCCGGTCGCGGCCGTCATGCAGTTAGCCTTGTCCTTCAGGTCCAGCGACAGGCTTTCCACGCCATCCGTCACCTGGTACCACTCCTCCAGCGGCTTGATGTCCACCGCCCTCACCACGTCGACGCCGCTCGCGATCAAATGCTTCACCAGATGGCCGCCGATGAAACCACCGGCGCCGCAGACAACTGCTTTTTCCCCTTTGAGGCTCATGAAAAGATAGGCTCCTGTGGTAGTTTGCGTTTACACGTCAAGAAAAACAATGAGCCGCGACAGACATATCCTGCGGCAGATTCGGTCGTTTCTCCATCTTACCAGTTCACCCCCAACAAACTCGTCGGCAATTCGCCGCACGCGCAGTATCATCGCTCTCATGGCGGACACTACCCCAAAACTCCCATCCGTCATCGCCGCCTCCATCCGCCGCCAGCCCCTCGCCACCCTGGGCGTCCTGCTGCTCCTCGCCTTCCTCCTCTGCGCCCTACTCGCC
>CAXTPN010000358.1:0-2319 GCA_964246125.1 uncultured Acidobacteriaceae bacterium | reverse complement strand
ACCCAGATCGTCTACCAGATCGAAGCCACCGACGGCATCCTGTCCGACTGGTCGTTGCCGGGCGCCAACACTCAATCCGCCGCCTATGAGGTCGCCCGCACCGTCTGCCGTCGCGCCGAGCGCCTCGCCGTTCGCTTCAACGAGTCCGGCCCTCACCCCCACATCCCGGACCTCGCACTTGTACCCGCTGAGGCCATCGCCTACCTCAACCGGCTCTCCGACCTCATCTGGCGCTTCGGACGCCGCATCGAGCGGCGCGCCGGCATCGATGCGCGCCTGCGCGATGACGCCACGCCCGGACCCAACTTCTCACGCGCCTGGTAGCCAGCCCACACGGGGTAGGATCTCCGGTGTCTGAGCCTGGAAGCGGCGGGTTCTTCCAATCACGATTGCCCGCACGATCCCAACGCGGTATCGTGCTCTCATGCCCGAACCCGTGACACCCATTCTGCAAACGATTCTGGAAGCGATTGCGGGCCCTGACCGAGCCGCCAGACTTCTCAAAATCCTGGTACTCCGCCAGGAACTCCTAGCCCCCCGAACTCCCGGCGAACTCGAGGCCTCGCGCGCCGTAGTCGCTCAAGCGCTGAACATGCTGCTCTTCGAGGACCTGATCCTCCGTGTTCCCGCCGCCCACGCTTATGTCGAGCGCTGCCTCGCCCAAGGGGAGACAATCTTTCATGACCACGGCGCTGTTCGCACGGTCGACCTGGCCAACATGGGCGCGCTTCCCTGCGGCGCGCAGTCCATCGTCCGCATCCTCAAGCCGCTGGGCTATGAGCTGCGCGGAACGTATCCGCTCGAACGCCTGCGCATGACCGGGCGCTCCTATGCACAGGCCGATTTCCCCGAAGATATCGCCCAGTTCTTCATCAGCGAGCTGCACGTCAGCCGCTTCCCTCCTGAGACAGCTCCAGGCTTCGCCGCCGCGGCTCGCAACGTCACCGCCGATTCCATCGACCCCCTCTCCCCCGAGGCCGCCACACTGCTGGCCCGGCTCCAGTCGAACGGCTCCTTGCCTGTCTCAGAGGCCATTACGCTCCTTCGCATCCTGCTATCCTGCTTCGAACGCCAGCATCCCCTCCCCACCCTGGTCGACTACCAGGCACTCCTCGCCCACTCCGCCGAGATGGCCTGGATTGCCACGGAAGGCAACGCCTTCAACCACGCCACCGATCGGGTACAAGATATCGAACGTCTGGCCGCCGAACAAAGAGCCCTCGGCCAGCCCATGAAAGACAAGGTCGAGGTCTCCGGTACCGGCCGCGTCCGCCAGACCGCCTTTCACGCTGCCCGCGTCCTGCGCGACTTCCGCCTGCCCGACGGCACCGTCGCCCAACTCGAAGTGCCCGGCTCTTTCCTCGAGTTCATCGCCCGCGACTACATCCCCGGCGAACCCACGCTCGACCTCAGCTTCGACCCCTCTAATGCCCAGGCCATCTTCAAAATGACCGCCAACTCATAAAAGTTTCCTTGATCCCGCAAACCCACCTCCGACCCAGCACAGATCACCTTCAGCCTGAGCAAAGCGAATAATCCCTGTATTTCGTCATTACCTGTTCTCATCCCGTCTTGATCCCTCTTATCGTCGTTACGCTTTGTTTTGTTGGAGCCGCATGACCTCGCCCTTCCAAATTCTCCCCAGCTCCCACAGCAAGGCTTACGACACCTTCGCCCAATCCGCCGCCCTCGAAGCCGCTCTCAAGGCCGCTATCCGGGGCGAAGTCCGCTTCGACCCTGCCTCTCGCGCCCTCTACGCCACGGACGCCTCCAACTATCGCCACATCCCTATCGGCCTCGTCATTCCGCGCGATGAAGAAGACGTCATCGCCACCGTCAGCCTTTGCCGCCAGTACGACGCGCCCATCCTCTCGCGCGGAGCCGGCACCTCGCTCGCCGGCCAATGCTGCAACGTCGCCGTCATCCTCGACTTCTCCAAATACATGAACGGCATGGACCCCGTTGATGCCGTTAACCGAACCGTCCGGGTCCAGCCCGGCATCGTGCTCGACCGCCTCCGCGACGCCGCCGAGCTCTACAACCTCACCTTCGCGCCCGACCCCGCCACCCACTCCCGCTGCACCCTGGGCGGCATGATCGGCAACAACTCCTGCGGCGTCCATGCCCTGATGGGCGGCAAAACCGTCGACAACATCCTCTCGCTCGACCTCCTGCTCTACGACGGCACCCGCCTCACCGTGGGCCCCACCACCGAAGCCGAACTCGCCGCCCACATCGCAAACGGCGGACGCGTCGGCTCAATCTACGCTTCACTCAAAGACATCCCCGATCGCAACGCCCGCCACGTCCGCGCGCGCG
>CAXTPN010000357.1:0-2320 GCA_964246125.1 uncultured Acidobacteriaceae bacterium | reverse complement strand
GGTCGACCTGGATGGTGCCGTTGTCGCCGGTCTTGAGTACGGTGGGCGCGGCCGGACTTGATTTCGACGCGACGGAACTGGCCCTTGTCATTGTCTGGGGTGAAGACGAACTCGCGGTCGTGGAGATGAAGGATGGCGGTGCCGGGGACGGCGATGGTGGGGGTGGAGTGACCGCCGAGGAGGGTGGCCGTGGCGAACATGCCGATGCGGAGCTCGGTGCCGGGGTTCTGGACCTGGATGCGGACCTTGCCGGTGCGAAGGCCGGGGTCCAGGACTGCGCCGATGTCTGAGATGGTGCCGGAGAAGGTTTTGCCGGGGAGGGCGTTGATGCGGATGTCGGCATGCTGACCGAGGTGGATGGTGCTGAGGTCGTTTTCGTAGACGTCGCAGATGACCCAGACGTGGGTGAGGTCGGCGATGAGGAGGGAGCCGTTGGGGCCGGCGTAGTTGATGCCGGCGGCCCCGGCGGCGGTGACGTTTTGCGAGATGACGATGCCGGAGGAGGGGGCGTAGACGTGGACGATGTCGCCGGGATGGTTTTTGTCGACGCCGAGGATGCGGAGTTGTTCCTCGGCCGCCTTGAGCGCGGCCTGGGCATCTTCTTCGCCGTTCTGGGCGGCTTCGAGCTGGGTCTGCGGGATGGCACCCTTGTCGTAGAGGAGCTTGTCGCGGTCGAGAGTGACGCGGGCGAGGTGCTCGTCGGAGACTGCCTTGAGGTAGGTGGCGAAGGCGGTGGAGACGTCGGGGCTTTGGACGTCCATGACGAGCTGGCCCTTGTGGACGGTGTCGCCCAGGCCGACGTGGAGGGCAACGACGCGTCCGTTGGCGAGGGAGAGGACGGGGATTTCGCGGGAGACGTCGGGGGAGACGGCTCCGGTGACGTTGAGCGACGGGGTGACCTGGCGATCGACGGCGGAGACGAGTTGGAAGAGGTTGGGGTGGTCGACCTGGATGGTGCCGTTGTCGCCGGTCTTGAGTACGGTGGGCGCGGCCGGGGGAGCTTCGGAGGCCTGGTCCGGCTCGGCATGCTTGCAGCCGGCGAGAGAGAGGAGGAACAGCAGAGGAAGGCCCATCAACCGCTTTGCCTGGAGGGTGTTTAGGGTCATCAGACTGTTTCGCTGCCTCTCGTCCATTTCGTTGGGTGGTTCAGGTTTCGCCAGAAGATGATTGCGGCCTAAGCAACAGACTAAAGCATGGTGTGTTAAAAGTCCGTAAGGGGCGTGTGTTTGTATAGACGATCCAGACTGGATATGGATTCCGCGAATCCGCGGTTGTGGGATGTGCGCTACACTGCACGGACAACGCCTTGGCCGATATTGCGACAAATCGTGTGAGCTTGACGCTCGACTCCGTGCTGCCGAGCGTGGAGAAGGTGGAAGAGACGGCGGAAGTGTTTGCGGCGAAGGCGGGGTTCGACGAGGATACGGCGAGCCACATTGCGATGGTGGCGCGCGAGGCGTCAGTCAACGGAATTGTGCATGGCAACAAATATGACTTGGCGAAGCACCTGAAGGTGTGTTTCGAGTTGACGGATGCGGCGTTGACGATCGAGATTTCGGACGAGGGCGCGGGGGTGGATGCGGAGAGCCTGCCGGATCCGCTGGCCGCGGAGAATCTGCTGCGGACTTCGGGGCGCGGGATTTTCCTGATCCGGGCGATGATGGATGAGGTACACTTTCGCCAGTTGAATCCGGGAACGCAGATTACGATGGTGAAACACAGAGTTCAAAAGGAGACGAAAGCATGAGCATGAAGTTCAAGACCCGGGAAGTGGATGGCGTAACGATTCTGGACCTGAGTGGGCGAATCACGCTGGGCGAAGGAAGCGGCACGCTGCGTGACGCGGTGCGTGACATTGTGGCGAAGGGTTCAAACAAGATACTGCTGAATCTTGGGGGTGTGGATTACATCGACAGCTCCGGGCTGGGCGAACTGGTGAGTGCGTATACGGCGGTGAAGAACTCCGGCGGCGAGCTGAAGCTGGTGAACCTGACGAAAAAGGTCAGCGATCTGCTGGTGATCACGAAGCTGGCGACTGTGTTCGACGTGAAGGAAGACGAGACCTCGGCGGTGGCTTCGTTCGGCTGATTTGCTGGGGAGGACTGTACGCGAGGCGGGACCGTCGTCAGTAGGCGACGGCCTTGCTGTTTTATGGGTGCGGGGAAGACGCGAGGCCTGCAACGTAGGCTAGCAGGGCGGGGTCGTTACGTTGCGGGGCTGCGAGTTGGATGCCGGTGCCGAAGGGTGCACCGATCAGTTCACCGGGGAGGGTGACGGTGGGCAGGCCGGCGAGTGAAAAAGGCGCGGTGTAGCGGAGGAT
>CAXTPN010000356.1:0-2324 GCA_964246125.1 uncultured Acidobacteriaceae bacterium | reverse complement strand
GCGCCTCCTCAGCCAGTCTCGCCCTTTCACCGCCCTCTTCGCCTTCAACGACATCTCCGCCATCGGCGCCATCCGCGCCCTCCGCGAAGCCGGCCTCCGCGTGCCCGAAGATGTCTCCGTCGTAGGCTTCGATGACGTCCAATCCGCCGCCTTCCAAAACCCCGGCCTCACCACCGTCCGCCAGCCCCTGCACGAGATGGGAATCCTCGCCGCCCAGACCGTTCTCGACAACATCCAGACCCCACCCCAGCTCAGCCACACGTCCCGGCACATCAACCGAACCGTGGAACCCGAACTCATCATCCGCGGCTCCACTGCGCCCGCTGCCCGCCGCCCCTAACGTACAGCCGGCTCAAGCCGTCTTCCGCTTCGGTGCCTTCGCCGCCGGCTTCTCGGCGGACTTGATCAACGTGATCCCCGCACTCTTTGCCGTCGCCTTCTTAGCTTTAGCCGCCGGCTCTGCTTGCGCTCCAGCCCGCTCCTCCGCCTCCTCTGGCGTAGCCGAACCCACCGACTTCCGCAGCGCATCCATCAGCGAGATCACCTTCCCACGCTGCGGCGCCGGAGCCTCATCCTTCGGTATCGGCGCATGATCGATCTTCGCCTGCACCAACTCCTTCAGCGCCACCTCATACCCATCCACGAACTTCGATGGATCGAACTTCGCCGCCTTCTTCTTGATCAGCTGCTTCGCCAGGTCCAGCGAGTCCTCATCGATCTCCGCTTTCTTGATATCGCGAAAATACTCCTTAGGATCCCGCAGCTCCGCCGCATACCGCATCGTGTACGCCATCATTCCCGGCAGCGAGTCGTCCGGTGAAGCCGTAATCGCCACCACATGCTCCCGCCCCCCGAACGCAATCTTCGACAGCGCCACCTTCTTCGTCTCCTTTAGCGCCTGCCGCACCACCCCAAACGCCGCCGCCTGCGACTCGTTCTCCGGAACCACAAAGTAAGGCTTCTCGTAGAACTCAGGATCGATATCCGCCTCGTCCACAAACTGCGTAATCTCCATCGTGTGCTTCGAACGCACGCGCAGCTCCGCCAGCTCCTTCGCCTCGATCGTTACATACTGCCCCTTCTGGTACTCGTACCCCTTCACAATCTCGTCCTTCTGCACCACCGGAGCGGCCGCCGCGGCCTCCCCAGAACTCTCCTGCGCCTCCTGTGCGCTCGCCGTCACCTTCTGGTACTTCACCCGTTCGCCCGTCTTGCGAGAAATCTGGTGGAAGTGAATCTCCCCCTTAGCCTCCGTGGCCACAAACAGCTTCACCCCAAACGACACCAGGGAAATCGTAATCTGACCAGACCAGTAAGGACGCGCCATTCATCAACCCTCGTTCCGCGTAAGATTCTACCTCGGGACGGTAGGATACCTCAGCCCCCTATTCGGGTGAATAGATCATCGGTTATTGATCTTTGTGTAAACACCGTTCTATGCTCTTCGCTTCCTGTATTCCCTGCTCCTGACCCTATCTCATTGAAGTCTTTCTTTCTGCATCAAACTTCACAAGATGCCCGCGAAGAAAGCCCCTAAGAAAGCTCCTGCCGAAGTTCTCGCCTCAGCCGACGCCATCGACGAGCAGCTAGCCCGCTACCGGTCCATGCGCGACTTCCACGTCACCGCCGAACCCTCCGGCACCACGCCGAAGGTCACCTCCAAGATTCCAGCCAGTGCGAAGCACCCCTTCTGCATCCAGAAGCACGCCGCATCCCATCTCCACTACGACTTCCGCCTCGGCTGGAACGGTGTCCTCAAGTCCTGGGCCTGCGCCAAAGGCCCTTCCTACAACGTGAAAGATAAACGCCTTGCCATCCAGGTCGAAGATCACCCCATGGAGTACGGCGGCTTCGAGGGCATCATCCCCGCCGGCCAGTACGGCGGCGGCACCGTCATGCTTTGGGATCAGGGCACTTGGTCCCCGCAGCCCGGCCACGAGGACATTGACGACGGCCTCCGCACCGGCCAGCTCAAATTCACCATGGAGGGCGCCAAGATGCACGGCAAATGGGCGCTCATCCGAATGGCCCCGCGCCCCAAAGAAACCAAGCCGGCCTGGCTCCTCATCAAGGAGCACGACGACTTCGAGCGGGGCCCGGACGATCCAGCCGTCACCGACGCCGAACCCAACTCCGTCGTCACCGGCCGCTCCCTCGAGCAAATCGCCGCCAACCAGGACCACGTCTGGAACTCCAAGGAAACCAACGCCGGCCCCCAAGCCTGGTACCGCCAGGACGAGCCTCCCCCCAAGCCGGGTTCTCGGCAAAATGATCAACCCGCCAAAAACTCACGTCATCCTGAGCGAAGCGAAGTACCCCTGTAT
>CAXTPN010000355.1:1675-2326 GCA_964246125.1 uncultured Acidobacteriaceae bacterium | reverse complement strand
CCTCCGATGACCGCGCGGCCTAGCGGGGCATTCTGTTCGCCGCCTTCGCCCAGCCCTAGGGCCATGGGGATCATGCCGATGATCATGGCGAGCGCGGTCATCATGACGGGGCGGAAGCGGGTTCCTCCGGCTTCGATGGCGGCCAAGAGTGCGTCATGGTGCTCCTCGTAACGTGTTTTGGCGAAAGAGATGACGAGGATGGAGTTGGCGGTGGCGACGCCCATGCACATGATCGCGCCCATCAGCGCGGGCACGCTGAGGGTGGTGCCGGTCGCGAACAGGAAGAGCACGATGCCTGCCAGCGCGGCGGGCAGAGCCGTGATGATGATGAAGGGATCGAGCCAGGACTGGAAGTTGACGACGATGAGCAGGTAGACGAGGACGATGGCGAAGGCGAGGCCGCCGATGAGCCCCAGGTAGGAGGCCTTCATGGTCTCCACCTGGCCGCGCACCTCGACGAAGTTGCCGCTGTGCAGTTCGCCCCTGTGCGCCTCGATCACGCGGTCGATAGCGCGGCTGACCGAGCCCAGGTCGCGGCCCTGGACGTTGCCGTAGATATCCAGCGTCCGGCGCACGTTGTATTGCGTGACGACCGGCAGCTCCGTGGTGCGGGAGATGGTCGCCACATCCGCCAGAATCTCCGGCTTGGTC
>CAXTPN010000355.1:953-1665 GCA_964246125.1 uncultured Acidobacteriaceae bacterium | reverse complement strand
ATACTGCGGGGCGGAGGCGACCATGTTGTAGCTGACGCCGTTCTTCGGGTTCAGGTAGAACATCGGCGTCAGCTGCGAGCTTCCGCTCAGGATGTTGACCAGGCTGCCTCCGATATCGCGGAAGCTGTACCCGCCCTGCTCGGCCTTGGTACGGTCCACGTCGATTTTGAGCGCGGGATAGTCATCCGGCTGCTGAATGCGCAGGTCGACGAGACCGGGAATCTTGTGCAGCTCGGCCAACACCTCATTGGCGACTTTACGATTGCCGGCACTGTCGGAGCCTTCGAACTGCACGTCGATGGGGGATGGCAGGCCGAAGTTGAGGATCTGGGTGACGATGTCGGCCGGCAGGAAGTAGAAGGTGGTTCCGGGAAAGGCATCCGGCAGCGCGCGGCGCAGCTTTGCGACGTAATCCGCGCTGGGGTGGTGCTTTTCGTTCAGCGAGACCAGGACATCCGCGTCGCCGGAGCCGAACAGGCCGGAGGTTGCGTGCTGCGTGTTGATGGTCGAGTAGGGCAGCCCGATGTTGTCGAGGATGTTGTTCATCTCGGCGACCGGAACGATCTTGCGGATGCGATCCTCCACCTCATCGCACAGCTTTGCCGTATCCTCGATTCGCATGCCGCTGGGCGCGCGCAGGTGCAGCAGGAAAGAGCCGTTGTCGCTGGCGGGAAAGAAGTTCTGGCCGAGGAATGGGATCAAGAGGAAGCCG
>CAXTPN010000355.1:0-943 GCA_964246125.1 uncultured Acidobacteriaceae bacterium | reverse complement strand
CGTCAGGACGTTTTGGTAGCTGGTCCGCACCCGTTCGAAGCCGCGCTCGAAGCCCTGCTGGAAGCGGGCCAGTGGGTTGCGCGAAGGAGCCGCATGATGGTCGTGCTTCTTGAGAAGGTACATTGCGAGCGTGGGAACCAGGGTGCGGGAGAGCATGTACGACGCCAGCATGGCGAAGACCACGGCTTCGGCGAGCGGAACGAAGAGGTATCGCGACACCCCGGAGAGGAAGAACATGGGCAGAAAGACGATGCAGATGCACAACGTGGAGACGAGGGCCGGGACTGCAATCTGCGCCGCGCCTTCGAGGATGGCCTCGTTGAGCTCGTTGCCTTCTTCGAGGTAGCGCTCGATGTTCTCAATGGTCACGGTGGCGTCGTCGACGAGGATGCCGACTGCAAGCGCCAGGCCGCCGAGCGTCATGATGTTGATGGTCTCGCCGAGCAGGCCCAGGACGATGATGGACGAGAGAATGGAGAGCGGGATGGAGACGGCGATGATCAGCGTCGCGCGCCAGCTGCCGAGGAAGAGCAGGATCATCAGGCCGGTGAGCACCGCGGCGATAATGGCCTCGCGGATGACGCCCTGCACCGATGCCTTGACGAAGATGGCCTGGTCCGCGAGCGGCGTCATAACCGGGGGTGGATTCAGGGTGCTCTTGCCCCTGGGCAGCAGCGCGCGCACGCCACTGACGACGGAGAGCGTCGACGCCTCTCCCGACTTGAGCACAACCAGCAGCACCGCGCGCTTGCCGTCCTGGCGCACGATGTTGGTCTGCGGGATGCTGCCGTCCGAGACCGTGGCCACGTCGCGCAGGTAGATGATGGAGTTGCCCACGGTCTTGATTGGGAGGTTGCTCAGGCCCTCCAGAGTGGTGGGCGAGGCGTTGACCAGCACGTCGTACTCGTCCTGGCCGATCTTTGCGGTGCCTCCCGGCTGAACC
>CAXTPN010000354.1:0-2330 GCA_964246125.1 uncultured Acidobacteriaceae bacterium | reverse complement strand
GGGCGGCAGCGACTATACGGCGGCGCTGGTGGGGGGCGGGCTGCATGCGGGCGCGATCGAGATATGGACGGATGTGAACGGGATTATGACGACCGATCCGCGGATTGTGCCGGAGGCGCTGCGGGTGAAGACGATCAGCTTCGAGGAAGCGGCGGAGCTGGCGTACTTCGGCGCGAAGGTGCTGCATCCGGCGACGATTCTGCCGGCGGTGCAGAAGAGCATTCCGGTGTATGTGCTGAACTCGCGCAACCCGTCGAATGAAGGGACGAGGATTACGGCGATGGCGGCGCGTTGCACTTCTCCCTTCAAGAGCATCGCGGCGAAGAAGCGGCTGACGATCATCGATATCGTAGCCAGCCGGATGCTGATGGCGCACGGATTTTTGAAGGCTGTGTTCGATACGTTCGACAAGTACAAGTGTGCGATCGACATGGTTTCGACGAGCGAGGTGAGCATCTCGCTGACGGTGGATTCGAATGAGCAACTGCCGGCGATCTGCGCGGACCTGGGCAAGATCGCGGATGTGAAGTACGAGGGGCGCAAGGCGCTGGTGTGCCTGGTGGGCGAGGATATACGCGGGCACAACGGGATTGCGGGGCGGGTGTTTTCGGCGATCAGCCATGTGAACGTGCGGATGATTTCACAGGGGGCAAGCGAGATCAATATGAGCTTCATGATCGACGAGGAAGATGTGGAGGAGGCTGTGCGATCCTTGCATCGCGCCTTCTTCACCGATCCGGACGAGACGGTGTTCGATGTGGCGGCCCATGTGGTACATGCAGGCAGGTAAGAGGAAGGACATATGATGCGAGTACTGGTGCTAGGAGTTGGCAAGACAGGCAAGCTGGTGGCGGAGGTGGCAGCGGAGCATGGGCATGGCGTCCATGTGCTGGACGCGAAGGAGAACAAGGACGCGTCGGCGTTGACGCCTCCGTTTGTCGCGGGGTTTGACGTCATCGTCGACTTTACGACGCCGGAGGCCGCGGTGAAGAATATGCGGGCGTGCCTGGCGTGCGGAGCGAAGATGGTGATCGGCACGACGGGCTGGTACGACAAACTGGGGGATATGCGAGGGCTGGCGGAGCGTAAAGGGGCTTCGCTGCTGTACGGGACGAATTTTTCAGTGGGCGTGCAGGTGATGCTGCGACTGGCGAAGGAGATGGGGAGCGCGCTGAAGGATGCGGGGTATAGCTTTAAGATTGAAGAGACGCATCATGCTTCAAAGGTGGATTCGCCTTCGGGGACGGCATTGACGCTGGGGAAAGCGGTTGGAGCGGGGGCGATTCCGATCACGGCGAACCGGGAGGGGGATGAGACTGGCGTTCACCTGCTGGTGGCCACGAGCGATGCGGATCGGATTACGCTGAAGCACGAATCCTTTTCGCGGCGGGCGTTCGCGGAGGGCGCGGTGCGGGCGGCGGAGTGGCTTTCGCGGCACAACGGGTGTCATGACTTTCAGGATGTATACGCGCAGATTTGAGATAGTCGCAGGGCGGTTTGCGTTCCGGGTTTGCGTTCGACGGCGGTTCTGCCTAACCTTGAGGAATGTCATCCGCCACCGCTATCGCGCCTGCTCCGTTTGCCTTGTTGCCGTTTGAAGAGAAGCTGGATCGCTTCGCCAAAGTGGCGGTGCATGTGGGGTTGAACTTGCAGCCGGGGCAGGAGTTGTTGATCTCCGCGACCACTGAGATGCTGCCGCTGGTGCGGCGCATTACGGAGCATGCGTATAAGGCGGGGGCGCTGCTGGTCACCACCTTTTACGGTGACGATGAGACCGCGCTGGCACGCTACAAGTACGCCGATGATGCGTCGTTCGACCATGCGGCCCAGTGGATGGCTGATGGCATCGCGGCGGCGTTCAAAGGCGGGGCGGCGCGGCTGGCGCTGGCGGGCGCAAACCCGGCACTGCTGGCGGGTCAAGACCCGGCGAAGGTTTCGCGGGCGAATATTGCGGCGTCGAAGGCGAACAAGCCGGCAATGGAGTTGATTACGCGGCATGCCATCAACTGGTCGATTGTCGCGGCGGCGACTCCGGCCTGGGCGAAGCTGGTCTATCCCGGCGAAGAGGAAGGCGCGGCCGTGGCGAAGCTGTGGGATGCGATCTTCACAGGGTCGCGCGCGACTTCGGACGATCCGGTGGCGGCGTGGAAGGCGCACAGCAAACATATTCATGAGCGCGTCGCTTACCTGAATGAGAAGCGGTATCACGCGCTGCGGTTCCACTCCGATGACGGCGCTACGGACCTGACGGTGGGGCTGGCCGACGATCATCTGTGGGCGGGGGGCGGAGGCGAGGCGGGCAATGGCGTGTTCTGCAACGCAAATATTCC
>CAXTPN010000353.1:1889-2339 GCA_964246125.1 uncultured Acidobacteriaceae bacterium | reverse complement strand
CATGCACAGCTACTCCCCCTACGAAAACCTCGACCGCCTCGACCCCGCCAAAGTCCCCGCCATGCTAGTCAAAACCAGCCTCAACGACTCGCAAGTCATGTACTGGGAACCCGCCAAGTACGTCGCCAAGCTCCGCACCCTGAAGCAGAACAACACCCCCCTCCTCCTCCACATCAACATGGAAGCCGGCCACGGCGGAGCCTCCGGCCGCTACGACTACCTCAAGGAAATCGCCTTTGACTACGCCTTCCTCCTGACCCAGCTCGGCGCTGAATGATCGCTGTCCACTAAGCCGACGCATTCGGCAATGCGAGGCCGACGCATTCGGCAATGCCTGGAATGCGATCCCTAGCGGCGGAGCAGCAAAACACTACGTCATCCTGAGCGAAGCGAAGGACCCCTGTATTTCGTACTTGCTTGATGTCGGTGCGCTCTCTACTCAGAGAAACC
>CAXTPN010000353.1:0-1879 GCA_964246125.1 uncultured Acidobacteriaceae bacterium | reverse complement strand
GTGTTGCAGCTTGTACAGGTTGCTCGACAAGTGTTCAGCCGTAAGCGTGATGTGAGCTAATCGACGAGCGGAGACATCACCTGCGCTCCCGCCACCTGTATTTCGTGCTTGCTTGATGTCGGTGCGCTCTCTACTCAGAGAAACCGCAGAGCCGATAGATGGACGAGTCCACAGGTCATGTACCACGCAACTGCTGCATCATTGCACTTACAGCCCAAGTACCCCCTAGGAGGGTTACCCTCTCAGTACCACAGCAACCCGCACCTCCGCCGGTCTGCTTCCCTACACATCTTGCAAACTCAACGTCTGCGGATCACCTACCCGCTGCATCAGCACAGCCGCAACCAGCATGCAAACTCCTCCCGCAACCACCGCGTACATCCGGTTGTCATGCAGAAAATGAATCATGATCCACCCGAAGAACAGCGAAGTCAGTATCTCCGGAACCACAATAAAGAAGTTGAATATCCCCATGTAAACTCCGGTCCGTCGCGGAGGCAGAGATGACGCCAGCACCGCGTACGGCATCGACAGCGTGCTCGCCCACGCAATCCCGATCCCCACCATCGTAAGCAGCAGAGGATACTTTCCATGCATAAACCACACCGACAGCAGCCCGACGCCTCCGCACGTCAGGCACAGGCTATGCGTATGCTTCCTGCCCAGCTTTCGTGCTAAAAACGGCAGCGCGAACGAGAACGCGAAACATACCGCCGAATAAACCGCAAAGCAAATCCCACCCCACTCCACCCCAGCCTTGTACAGCGGCGAGTCCGCGTCCTTCGCCCCAAACACGTTATGCGCCACCGCCACCGGGAAGTAGAGCCACATGCAGTACAGCCCCAGCCAGGTAAACAGTTGCACCGGTCCCAGCCGCCGCATGGTCACCGGCATCTCCCGCACCGCGCTCAAAATTTCAGCAACATTCGCCGCCAGCCCCGACTTCTCCTGCTTCTCCTGGCGAAATAGCTCCAGGTTCTCTGGCGGATACTCGGGCGTCGTAAACACGGTCCACAGCACCGCCCCTAGAAACGCCACCGCGCCCGTATAGAACGAGATTCGCACCGTCGTGGGTATCGCGCGCGTATCGCCCACCGTCTGTGTCATGTGAAACACATTCGTCAGCAGCCACGGCATCGACGAGGCAATCACCGCGCCCAACCCGATGAATAGGCTCTGCATCGCAAATCCGCGCGTCCGTTGCCCTTCCGGCAGAATATCCGTCACGAACGCCCGAAACGGCTCCATGCTGATGTTGATTGATGCATCCAGCACCCACAGCATCATGGCCGCCATCCACAGCGCTGAAGCGTTCGGCATCAGCAGCAGCATCAGCGAACTCAGCACCGCGCCCACCAGAAAGTATGGCCGCCTCCGTCCCAGCGGCCCCCACGTCCTGTCGCTCGCATGCCCGATGATCGGCTGAATCAGCAGCCCCGTCAGCGGAGCAGCCAGCCACAAGATCGGTATCTGGTCCGCCCGTGCCCCCAGGTACTCATAGATGGCGCTCATGTTCGCCATCTGCAGCCCCCAGCCAAACTGGATGCCCAGAAATCCGAAGCTCATATTCCATATCTGCCAGAAGCTCCGCCGCGGCTTCAACATCTTGAACTCCATTTCTCATCGACCCTGTCTCATCGAAGCTCGATGATCGCTGCCGTCTCCGCCGCCAGCCGCAGCGTTATTGTCTTACCCGCAATCGCAATCGTACCCGCATCCCCCATCAGCATCTCTCCGCGCTGCACTCCCTCCACCGCGGTGTCGGCATCGTCGATCGCGACACTCTGCGCCGCCTGCCCCTTGTTGACCGCCACCAGAATCCGCTGCGTCCCACCCCCGGGCATCCCAAGCGTCCGCACATACACCAGCACATCTTGGC
>CAXTPN010000352.1:0-2353 GCA_964246125.1 uncultured Acidobacteriaceae bacterium | reverse complement strand
GACGAAGAGTTCGAAGCTGAAACCGAGAAGCTTGTGCAACACCTCGCCGGGGCACCGACTTTGGGTCTGGCGCGCACGAAGCAGGCCATCTACGCGGGTGCCGGCGCCACGTTGGACCAGCAGCTGAAGCTCGAACGGGACGGCATGCGCGAGCTCGGCATGAGCGACGATTATCGCGAAGGCGTGGATGCCTTCCTCGGCAAGCGTCCCGCGGTGTTTCATGGCAGGTAACGGGAGCAGCACCGCGGCTTTGCAGCGCACACGCAGCGTAGGCGTGGTGGGCGCCGGTGCCATGGGCGCGGGCATTGCGCAAGTGGCGGCTGCGGCGGGGCATACCGTACTGCTGTTCGACACGCGTGCCGACGCGGCAAGCGCGGCCATCGCAGGCGTTGTCGCGGCTTTGTCGAAGTTGGTTACGAAAGGCCGCATGACCGAGGAGACTCGCGTTGCGCTCGGCTCTCGCCTTCATGCGGTGGACACCCTAGCGGCGCTGGCGGACTGCAGACTTGTGGTGGAAGCGATCGTCGAGCGACTCGACACCAAGCAGGACGTCTTTCGTGAGCTGGAGAAGGTTGTGCATGCGGACACTCTCCTCGCAACAAATACATCGTCGATCTCCATCACGGCACTGGGCTCTGCGCTGGAACGCCCGGAGCGGCTGGCCGGTTTGCACTTCTTCAACCCCGCACCGCAGATGCCGTTAGTTGAGGTCATCTCCGGCGCGGCGACTTCGCGTGCCACGGCGGAGACTCTCCACGCCACGGCGACTGTTTGGGGAAAGGTGCCGGTGTACGCACGGTCGACACCGGGATTCATCGTAAACCGCGTAGCGAGGCCCTTCTATGCGGAGTCCCTGCGCGTCTTGAACGAAGGTGGCGCCAACCCGCAGACGCTGGACGCCGTTCTGCGCGACGCGGGTGGTTTCCGTATGGGTCCGTTTGAGCTAATGGACCTGATCGGCCACGACGTGAACTACGCAGTCACGCGCTCGGTGTTTGACGCGTTCTACGGTGACCCTCGTTTTACTCCGTCTTTGTTGCAACTGGAACTTGTGGAAGCGGGGTTCCTCGGACGCAAGACGGGGCGCGGCTTTTTTCAATATGGTGACGCTACCCTGCCTGATCCCGACGAGATCGTAGTGGGATCAAAACCGTCGCACGTCCGCCTCTACGGCGTGAGCGCGGCGGCAAACGCCCTGCGCGAAAAGCTGCAGGGCGCTGGGATCTAAGTTCGGGTAAACCCGACGAGCTGCGTACTAAGCGACGAAGCGCACGACGACAGTCGTCTGGCTGCTACGGATGATTTCGTGGTGTACCTGAGCGACGGGCGCACCGCCACGGCGCGCGCTCTTGCGAACGGAGAGCTCGATACGATTCTTCTGGATCATGCGCTCGACTACCCGAGCGCGAAACGGGTTGCATTGACCGCAGCGGAGCAGGCTTCACCGCAGGCGCTGGCGAGTGCAGCCGCTTTGTTCGCAGCAGCCGGGTACGCTGTCTCGCCACTAGGGGACGTTCCCGGCATGGCTGTGTTGCGCACCGTGGCGATGCTGGCCAATGAAGCTGCGGATGCCGTTCACCAAGGCGTATGCAGCGCGGCAGATTGCGATCTCGCGATGCGCAAGGGTGTGAACTACCCGCGCGGACCGCTGGCGTGGGCCGACGCGCTTGGGCTTCCGTTTGTAGTGGCCGTGCTTGAAAACATCGGCAAGGCCTATGGCGAGGATCGTTACCGCGTGTCGACGCTCTTGCGCCGCAAGGCGGAAGCAGGAAAGAGTTTTTTCAGTTCAGAGGAGGGCGCTTGACACCGGAACATAACGCAACGCCCACGGTTGCGAAGACGCTGGCCGAGCGCGTGGTGGACAGCATGCTTCACGACGATCGCGCGACACGCATGTTGGGTATGCGCGTTGTCAGCGTGAGCGCAGGTTCCTGTTGCGTGGAAATGACCGTGAGGGAAGACATGCTGAACGGACACAGCACATGTCATGGCGGCATCCTGTTTTCGCTGGCGGATACGGCGTTCGCGTTCGCCTGCAACAGCCATAATCACCGGGCCGTTGCGGCCGGCGCGCAGATCGACTACCTCCGCCCGGCGCTGGAGGGCGAGGTGATTCGCGCGGTAGCCGAAGAGCGTTCGGCAGGCAAGCGACTGGGCGTGTATGACGTTACGCTGACGAATCCGAAGAGACAGACGGTTGCACTGTTCCGCGCAAAGTCGTGCCGCATCGACGGTGTGGTGGTGCAACCGGAACAAAGTGAGAAGGCATAGCGACATGTCCCACAGGAAGACGGCACCGGCAGTGCTCGAACTGATCGAAACCGCAAGCCGCGACGAGCTGCAGGCCTTGCAG
>CAXTPN010000351.1:0-2389 GCA_964246125.1 uncultured Acidobacteriaceae bacterium | reverse complement strand
TACCTGGATGCGACGCTGAACGCTCCGGATGTGGTGTTGCGGGCGCTGAACAATCCGGCTCCGGGGGCTCCGCCGATGAGCCAGAATACGCGCAATAAGATACTGCGGATGCCGGACGCGCAGCCGGGGGGCAACGGCAGGCAGGTGCGGCTGGCACTGAAGTATGGGTTGAAGATTGCAGTGGGGACGGACTTCGGCGGGGCGCCGAGCGACGAGATGGTGCTGCTGGTGAAGAACGGCGGAATGAAGCCGGATTTCTAACGCGGACCTGCTGGGGATTACGGATAAGGCGGGAACGATCGAGGCGGGCAAGTCGGCGGACATTGTGGCGTTTACGGGCAGTCCGATCGAGGACATCACCAACTCGAAGAAGGTGACGTTCGTGATGAGCCAGGGGCGTGAGTACGTGGGGCCGGGGTTTCAACTGCCCTGAGCTTCCGGAGGGCGGGCTGGATTTGTCTTGACGCGCTTGGCGGGACGCGGTAGAAGGGCGTACCGAGTAGAAATTCGCGCCGGGCGGAGGTCTTGCCATGTTTGGTTCCGTGGTCATCGATGTCGCCATTGAATGGCGTTTGTGTATCTGCTGTTGAGTCTGATCGCTTCCGTGCTGCAGGAGATGATCGCGGCGATCCTGCAGCTGCGGCCGGCGAATCTGCTGCGCGGCATTCGGAGCTTATTTTCGGGCGATTCGATCTGGGGCAAGGACCTGGTGGACAGCCTGTACACGCATGGGCTGATTCGCGGATTGTATCCGGACCCGCAGGAGGACTTGAAGGAGCGGCAGCCAGCGGTGGCGGCGGGCGGGGCACCTGCCGCGCCGGAGGGGGCAGGGATTGCTGCTCAGACTTCTGCTCCGGTAGGTTCATCGATGCTGAATGGAGTGCGGGCGTTGGTGCTGGGCCTGGCTCCCGTCAAGTGGAAGGAGGGCGTGCGCGGCATCTCCGATCAGAAGCTGCTGCCGTCGTATATTCCTTCGCGGACCTTTGCGATGGCGATAGTGGACATGCTGAACGAGCACAAGACGACTGGCGCGGACACGATGAAGTCGATCACGCAATCGCTGGCCGATCATAACTGGCAGTACCGAGACAATAAAGCGGTGCAGGCGATGTACGCGCTGGCGCTGAACGCGAACGGCGACCTTCAGGCGTTTCAGAGGAACCTGGAGAACTGGTACAACGACTCGATGGACCGGGCGTCGGGCTGGTACAAGAGGCATGTGCAGCGGATTCTGCTGGGGCTTGGGCTGCTGCTGGCAGTGTTGTTCAACGTGGACTCGGTGCGCGTGGCGCGGACGCTGTGGGTGGATCGGGATGCGCGGCAGGCGATGGTGAACGCGGCGGACCAGTATGTGAAGGAGCATCCGACGCCCAAAGCAAGCACGACCGCGGGTACGACAGCGGCGGCGGAGACCAAGACGGGGGATCAGGCGGAGACGAAAACACCAGCTTCGGGTGACGAGTTGGAGAAGAGCCTGAAGGACACGACCGGCGCGTTCAGGCGTGTGACCGATACGGCCATGCTGCCAGTGGGCTGGAAATCGGAGAACGTGGCGAAGACATTGTGGGAGTGGGCGGTGCTGATGGTGGGCTGGTTGGTAACGGGGCTTGCGATCTCGCTGGGCGCGCCGTTCTGGTTTGACGTTCTCAATAAATTCATGGTGGTGCGGAACACGGTGAAGCCGCAGGAGAAGAGCCTGAACGAAGGGAGCAAGGCTTAGGGGCGAGTTCGTGATGGTATGTAGCGAGAACGAACAACAGCAAGGACGAAATATACCCCTGCTTCAGAATGCTTAGTGGCCGGCGACTTCGTCAGGGAAGAGGCGGATGTCGGGGACGTTGCGGTAGATTTCGGCGTAGTCCATGCCGTAGCCGATGACGAAGCGGTTGGGGATGGAGAAGGCGACGTAGTCGGCTTCGATGGGGACGAGGCGGCGCTCGGGCTTGTCGAGGCAGGTGGCGATTTTGAGCGAGGCGGGCTTGTGCTGAAGCATGAGGCCGCGGAGGTAGGAAAGGGTGAGGCCGGTGTCGAGGATGTCTTCGACCAGGATGACGTGCTTGCCTTCGATGGGGTTGTCGATGTCCTTGATGAGCTTGACCGCTCCGGAGGAGACGCGGGCTCGGCCGTAGGAGGAGACGGCGACGAAGTCGAAGGTGTTGTCGATGGTGATGGCGCGGGCGAGGTCGGCGAGGAAGATGGCGGCGCCCTTGAGGACTCCGATGAGCACTACGGACTCGCCGGCGTAGTCTTCGGAGATCTGCCGGCCGATGTCGCGGACGCGGTCGGCGATCTGCGCTTGGGAGAAGAGGATTTCCATGGAAGCGGCGGGGGGAAAGAGATGGGAGGCGGCAGGCGTGCTGGTGGGCGGCATGTGAGATAGGGTAGCGCG
>CAXTPN010000350.1:0-2420 GCA_964246125.1 uncultured Acidobacteriaceae bacterium | reverse complement strand
ATGTGCTTTCATGCCGCTATGTGCTTTCATGCCGCTATGTGCTTTCATGCCGCTATGTGCTTTCATGCCGCTACATAGCTACCCGTCATTTGCTCTAGTTGATGGTTTTCGACGGCCACAGTGAAAGAATGGGCGCATGATTTGTCTCCGTTTCCTTGCTCTGCTTGCCGGCTCGGTCTTTCTGCCGTTAGTCGCCAAGAGCCAGGGCTCGATCGACGCCGCCAGAGGCCTCCTGATACGCGAGATGCCGCACCTCGCCCCGCAACTCCATCTCTCCCTCGCCTCCGGCAACTATGCGGGCAAACCTGATGGCTTCCGCATCACCGGCACACAGGGGGACATCCACGTCGAAGCCGCCACAGTGCCCACGCTCCTGTTCGGCGTCAACTGGTACTTGAAAGACGTCGCCCACCTCAACGTCTCGACCAACGGCAGTCAACTCGGGAAGCCCGGTCTTCAGCTTCCCGCCGTTCCCACGCCCATCATCCAGCCCGCGCTCTATCCTTTCCGCTACGCTCTGAATGAGAACACCGACGGCTACACCACGCCCTACTGGGACCTTCCGCGCTGGCAGCACGAGATCGACATCCTCGCCCTCTCCGGCTATAACGCCATCCTCATCCAGCGCGGCAACGACCTCGCCGTCTACTACGCCTTCCGCGACATCGGGTACACCGACGCCGCGATCCGCAAATGGATCACGCATCCCGCGCACCAGAACTGGCAGTGGATGGGTAACATGTGCTGCTTCGTCGAACCGATTTCGCTGGCCCTGATGCAGAAGCGCGCCGCCTCCGCTCGCGCCATCATGGACCAGCTTCGCGCGCTCGGCATCACGCCTGTCCTTCCGGGCTTCTGGGGAGTCGTGCCCGCCGACTTCGCGCAGCACATCCCCGGGACGCACGTCGTTACACAAAGCGAGCCCTGGAACGGCTTTCAGCGCCCCGGCTGGCTCGACCCCCGCGACCCGTCCTTCGCGCGCCTGGCCGCCGCCTTCTACAAACATCAACGCGCTCTCTTCGGCGACAGCACCATTTATGACATGGAGACCTTCCAGGAAGGCGGCTTTTCCGGCGACGTCCCCGTTGGCGAGGGCGCGCGGGCTATCCAGTCAGCACTCAAGGCCGCGCACCCTGAGGCCCTCTGGTTCATGATGGCGTGGCAGGACAATCCGAAGCCCGATCTTATCGCCGCCGTCGACCGCTCTCACATCCTCATCGCCGATATCGAGCAGGGCCGTATTCCGCGCGAGACCCGCGAATCCGACTTCGAGGGCGCGCGCTGGCTCTTTGGCGGTTTATGGGAGTTCGGCGGCCGAACCACGATGGGCGCCCCACTGTACGACTATGCGCAACGCATGCCCTACGCCGCTGCCCAACCAGATAGCCATCTCTCCGGAACCGCGCTCTTCACCGAAGGCCTGGACACCAACCCTTTCGCCTTCGACCTCTATACAGAGATGGCCTGGCGCAACCAGCCGGTCAACCTGAATGAGTGGACCGCCAAGTACGCTCTCCGCCGCTACGGCCGGGAAGACCCCCACGCAGCCAACGCCTGGCGCATCCTTCTCAACACCGTCTACAGCTATCGCGCCGACGGCGTAAAAGGTCATGGCGAACGCGACGCCGGGCACGAGTCCATCTTCAACGCACAGCCTTCGCTCACAGCCACGCGCAACGGCACCTGGTCGCCCGACGTCCTCCGCTACAACCGCGCCGACCTGCAGCCCGCGCTCACGGAGCTCCTCCAAGTAGCCCCCGCCCTGCGCACCACCGCAAGCTATCGCTACGATCTCGCCGACCTGACGCGCCAGGTACTCGCAGACGATGCCCGCCGCCTCTTGCCCCTCATCCGCTCCGCGTACGAAGCCAGGGACCGCGCCGGCTTCCAAGCCCGCACGACGGAGTGGATGCAGAACATCAAACTGATGGACACGCTCTTCGCTACCAACGAGTCCTTTCTCCTCGGCCGCTGGTTGAGCTACGTCCCCGCGTGGTCCAGCTCCCCTGCCGACCTGGCGCGCATCGAGTACGACGCCCACTCTATCCTCACCACCTGGGGCGATCGCACCGCCAGCTCCGACCTGCACGAGTACGGCAACCGCGACTGGGCCGGCCTCGTCCTCACCTACTACGCCCCACGCTGGAAGATGTATTTCGACTCCCTCGACGAAGCCCTCGACAAAGGCGCGCCGCCCAAACCCATCGACTGGTACGCGTTCGGAGACACCTGGAACCGCTCATCCCGCCGGTACGCCACCCAGCCCACCGGCGACACCTACGCCACCAGCCTTACGATCGCAAAGCGCCTGCACCTGGCTCCCGTCGCGCAGTAGAATTGCCACCGTGTATTGAAGGTTTCATCCTTTGCGCGAAGGTGGAAGTCCGCTCATCCTCCACAGTTGCCGTTTGCATTTACAG
>CAXTPN010000349.1:0-2423 GCA_964246125.1 uncultured Acidobacteriaceae bacterium | reverse complement strand
CAGCGACCCGCGCTTCAGCGCCACCCGAGTCAACCCCCCCGGCACCCCCGCCACCTTATCCCCATACAGCACATAAGGCCGCAGGTCCACATGCCGGGGCTCCAGCGCATCCCCAATCAAACACGGAGCCCGCGAGAACGAGATCGTCGGCTGCGCAATATAGTTCCGCGGGTCCGCCTGTATCTTCTCCGCAAACTCCGCCTGCTGCGCCTTCGTGCTTTGCGGCCCAATCAGCATCCCGTATCCGCCGCTCTCGCCCACCGCCTTCACCACCAGCTTGTCCAGATTCCCCAGCACATGATCCCGGCTCTTCCGCTCCGTCATCAGATACGTCTTCACGTTCTGCAGGATCGGCTCTTCCGTCATGTAGTACTTGATGATCGACGGCACATACGCATACAGCGCCTTGTCATCCGCCACCCCCGTCCCGAACGCATTCGCCAGCGTTACGTTCCCCGCCCGGTACGCATTGAACAGCCCGCTCACTCCCAGAATCGAATCCCCTCGAAAACTCAACGGATCGATGAAGTCATCATCCACCCGCCGGTAGATCACGTCCACCCGCCGCAGCCCGCTCGTCGTCCGCATGTAGATCACGTTGTCATGCGTCACCAGGTCGCGGCCCTCCACCAGCTCGATCCCCATCTGCCGAGCCAGATAGGCATGCTCGAAGTAAGCCGAATTGAACACCCCCGGACTCAGCAGCACGATATTCGGCTCCGGCCGCCCCTCCGGCGCCAGCGACCGCAGCGTCCCCAGCAGCAGCTGCGTGTACTGCTCGATCGGCCGCACGTTGTAGCTGCGAAAAAGCTGCGGAAAAATCCGCTTCATCACCCGCCGGTTGGTCAGCATGTAGCTCACGCCGCTCGGCACCCGCAGGTTGTCTTCGAGCACCACGAACTCGCCATCCTGCATCCGGATCAGGTCCGTCCCGCAGATCGCCACATACACATTCCGCGGCACCTGCAACCCCACCATCTGCCGTCGAAAATGCTTGCAGCTGTACACAATCTCACGCGGCACAATACCGTCCGCTAGGATTCGTCCTTCGTTATAGATGTCCCGCAGAAAGAGGTTCAGAGCGGTAATTCGCTGCGTCAGCCCACGCTCCACCCGCTCCCACTCGGTGGCCGTGATGATCCTCGGCAGCAGATCGTATGGAAAGATCTGCTCCGTCCCCTCCTCCCGACCGTAGACCGTAAACGTAATGCCTTGGTTCAGGAAGCTTAGGTCCGCCGCCGCCTTCCTCCGCTGCAACTCGCCCTCGGGCAGCCCGGCAAAGTGGTTCAGCAGCGGCTCATAATGCTCATGCAGAGTCTCCGGCCCCGTGAACATCTCATCGTAGGCGTGGTCCAGATGATAGTTCTTCAGTGCCGCCCGCTCGAAGGTCTGGATCTGGCTTTGATTCATCGGAGCTTTGAGTATAGTGCGTCCCGCGCCCTTCGCCGCAACCCAAACGCGCGCGCGTCCGCTCACGGCGTGCTTCTGACGCTCTTTGGCGACGTTCGTGGGATAGTCACGCTCACCTACACCCCTGTATCCTCGCTTTCAGTCCAATGTCCGCTCTTCGTCTGCTTTCCCGCGTCCCTGCTGTCCTGCTCTTCTTTCTCTTCGTCCTCTCCTTCCGCCCCGCCGGCGCTTACTCCGTCCTGTCGCATGAGGAGGTCGTCGATATGGCTTGGAAAGACACCATCATCCCCATGCTCCAGGCGCGCTTCCCCGGCATCACCCCCGACGCTATCCGTGAAGCCCACGCCTACGCCTACGGCGGCTCCGTCATCCAGGACATCGGCTACTACCCCTTCGGCTCCCACTACTTCTCCGACCTCCTCCACTACGTCCGCCCGGGCGACTTCGTCGACGCCCTCATCCGCGACTCCACCACCCCCGACGAGTACGCCTTCGCCCTCGGAGCCCTAGCCCACTACACTGGCGACATCATCGGCCACCCCGCCGTCAACCAGGTCACCGCCGACGAAAACCCGAAACTCCGCCAGCGCTACGGCCCCATCGTCACCTACGCCGAGAACCACACCGCCCACATCCGCACCGAGTTCGGCTTCGACGTTGTCGAGGTCGCCCAGGGCCACTACTCCCAGCAGAACTACCGCGACTTCATCGGCTTCCAGGTCGCTAAGCCGCTGCTCGAACGAGCCTTCCTCGAAACCTACGGCATACCCATGAGCGACGTCATCAAGCACGAAGACCTCGCCATCTCCACCTATCGCCACGCCGTCTCCTCCATCATCCCCAATCTGACGACGGTCGCCTTCGTCAGCTACAAGGACCAGATCCAGCAGGCCCAGCCCAGCATCGAGAAACGCGAGTTCATCTACCGTCTGCGCGAAACCGAGTCCCAGAAAGACTACGGCACCGACTACACCCACCTCGGCTTCGGCGGCCGCCTACTAGCCTTCATGGTG
>CAXTPN010000348.1:1750-2427 GCA_964246125.1 uncultured Acidobacteriaceae bacterium | reverse complement strand
TGCAGTGGGAGCCGGTGAATCGCGACTCGGCGATGGCGGCTTCGAAGGCGGCGTTCGGGAGCTATGCGGACGCGCAGTACAAGCTGGAAGAGGCGGACGTGATTCTTTCGCTGGACGCGGACTTCCTGGGCGGGATTCAGCATCCGGGGTTCCTGCCGATGGCCGCGGCGTATGCGGAGCGGCACCGGTTTGAAGACGGCAAGCCGATGAACCGGATGTATGTCGTCGAGAGCATGCCGACGGTGACGGGGTTCAAGGCGGATCATCGGCTGGCGCTGAAGCCGAGCGAGATTGCCGGTTTCGCGCAGGCGCTGGCGGGCGGCGGTTCGGGTGGCTCGTTCTCGAGCCCGGATGCGGCGAAGTTCATGGCGGCGCTGATGGCGGATCTAAAGGCCGCGGGCGGGAAGTGCGTGGTGGTTCCGGGCGAGCAGGCCGCGCCGGCGGTGCATGCGGCGGCGTTGGCGCTGAACCAGCAACTGGGCGCGGTGGGCAAGACGGTGGTGTACGGCGAGACCGTAGCCCCGCTGCCCAGCGAGCAGCTTGCGGATTTGAAGTCGCTGGTGGCAGATATGAATGCGGGCAAGGTCCAGTGGCTGGTGATGCTGGGCGTGAACCCGATCTACACGGCTCCGGCGGACCTGGAGTTTGCGGCGGCGATGAACAGCGTCGCGAACACG
>CAXTPN010000348.1:0-1740 GCA_964246125.1 uncultured Acidobacteriaceae bacterium | reverse complement strand
GGAGATGTGGTCGGATGCGCGGGCGTACGACGGCACCATTTCGATCGTGCAGCCGATGATCGAGCCGCTGTACCGCGGGGTGTCAGCGCACAATGTGCTGCAGGGGCTGCTCGAAACTCCGCAGGCTTCGGCCTATGACGCGGTGGTTGCGAATGCGAAAACTTATATCAAGGGCGACTTCCAGGCCGGGTGGCGGAAGGCTCTGCACGACGGCTGGATTGAGGGCACGGCGTTTACGGGGGGCGGCAAGACTCCGGGGGCCGGCGGCTCCAGCCAGAGTGCAAGCGCGGCTTCCGCGAGCGGCGGCGGGTTGGAGATTGCGTTCAAGGCCGATCCTTCGATCTACGACGGGCGCTATGCGAACGTGGGCTGGCTGCAAGAACTGCCCAAACAGGTGACCAGCATGAGCTGGGATAACGCGGCGCTGATGAGTCTGGCGACGCTGGAGCGGCTGAAGATCGCGGAGAACGATGCGGTCGAGGTGGAGCTGAACGGGCGCAAGGTGGTTGCGCCGGTGCTGGCGGTGCCGGGACATCCGGACGATGTGGTGACGGTGTACCTGGGGCATGGACGGCGGGAGGCGGGACGGGTCGGCTCGGGTGTGGGCTTCGACGCGTATGCATTGCGGACGAGCGGCGCGCCGCTAATGGACGCGGGCCGGAAGGTGACGCGGGGCAAAGGGACGTACGATCTGTGCGTGACGAAGGTGCACTCGATCGAGCATCGCGGAAAGTATGCGCAGCACGATCTGCAGCAGACCCTGGACGACAAGAAGGGGACGTATTCGCTAGCCGGACACGAGGCGGAGGAGCGGGCCATTATCCGTTACGCGACGATCGCCGAAGCGAAGGCCAAGCCGGACTTTTCGCATGAAGGCGCAAGCGGCACGCTGGTGGACAAGGTCGGGTATGAGCCGCTGGGCGAGGACCCGAAGAAGGAAGACAGCCTTTCCGGAGACAAGTTCGCCTACGATCATCGCGATGTGTCGAGCCAGGTGACGCAGAACGCGTGGGCAATGTCGATCGACCTGAATAGCTGCGTGGGCTGTAATGCGTGCATCGTGGCGTGCTACGCGGAGAACAACATCGCGGTGGTGGGGCGTGAACAGGTAAAGGTCGGGCGGAACATGCAGTGGATCCGCATCGACACCTACTTTGAGGGGGACCTTTCGGCGCCGAAGGCGTTCTTCCAGCCGATGGCCTGCCAGCACTGCGAGAACGCGGGCTGCGAGCTGGTGTGCCCGGTGGGCGCAACGGTGCATACGCCCGAGGGCCTGAACACGATGGTGTACAACCGCTGCGTGGGCACACGCTATTGCAGCAACAATTGCGCGTACAAGGTGCGGCGATTCAACTTCCTGCTGTACTCGGACTATGACACGGAGAGCTTGAAGTTCATGCGCAACCCGGATGTGACGGTGCGGTCGCGCGGCGTGATGGAGAAGTGCACCTACTGCGTGCAGCGGATTGAAGCGGCGAAGATTGAGGCGGACAAGGAGAACCGGGCGGTGCGCGATGGGGATATCGTGACGGCGTGCCAGCAGGCCTGCCCCACGGACGCGATCATCTTCGGCAACCAGAACGACAAGGCGAGCGAGGTTGCGAAGCGCAAGGCGGAAGAGCGCAACTACCCGGTGCTCGCGGACCTGAACTACAAGCCGCGCACGACGTACACGGCTGGCGTCATCAACCCGAACCCGGAGCTGGCATAGATGGCTACCAAGAGTCCCATCCACGATCC
>CAXTPN010000347.1:0-2429 GCA_964246125.1 uncultured Acidobacteriaceae bacterium | reverse complement strand
CTCATCCACCGAATACCGGTGAAACCCACCCGCCAGATGGTCGTAGATCCCTCCCTTGCTCATCTTCTCCAACGTCACCATCGCCGCCAATCGAGCCGCGTTCTCCGTTTTCTCTCCCCTCTTCCCTCTTCCCTCTTCCCTGGTTCCCTCATCGATCAACAAATCCACCGCCCCACAATGCGGAAACTTAGGCTGCGCCCCAAACCCTCCATGCCGCCCACCGAACTGCTTCAAAATGGATCCCAGAATCTTACCCACCAACTCCGTGCCCGGGTTCTTCGCGCTGCCATCGAACGACTCGTTGTGCTCGATCGCCGCCATCACGCTCCCCGCCGAATCCAGCACCTCCTCCCGCCTCTTCTCAAAAGCCTCTGCCATGGTCATCAGCACTCGCCGCAGGCTCGGACGCCCATGTCCATCCACCGGAGGAAAGTAGGTCCCGCCAAAAAACGGCTGTCCATCCGGAGTCAGAAACGCCGTCAGCGGCCACCCTCCCTGTCCGCTGATCGCGCTCACCGCTGCCTGATACCGCGCATCCACATCCGGCCGCTCATCCCGGTCCACCTTCACCGGAACGAAATGTTCGTTGATGATTCGCGCCGTGTCCGCGTTCTCGTAACTCTCCCGGTCCATCACATGACACCAGTGGCACCACACCGCCCCGATATCCAGCAGCACCGGTTTATCCTCTAGCCGCGCCTTCTCAAACGCTGCCGGCCCCCATTCATTCCACTGCACCGGCTGATGCATCGCCGACCGCAGATAGGCCGACCGCGCCCCACCTAGCCCATTCAAAGATTCACTCATTCCCTCAGTCTAGAGCACACCGGCAACAGACGATTTTAAGCCGCGACAAAGACTCGTTCCGCACTCGAAACCGAGTACAAGGCATCTTGTCCGTTCCTCCACCTACTCCCGCGGAGGAGGCCCCGGCGCGTCCGTCAGCGGCTTCGGCGCAGCCGGAGCCTTGGGAGCCGTCAACCCCGGAATATTCGGCTGCTGCGTCACTGTCCCACTCGCTGCACCGATCAACGAAATCCCGTACCGGTCCAACGTATTCGAAAGAATCTGGTTCAGCGACGACCGATCCTTCGCATAAGCTGCCGTAGCCGAGATCAAATTATTCTCTCCCCCCGCCAGGTTCCGCTCCTGCTGCAACACATTCGCCGTCGTCGATGCACCCAGCTTGTACTTCTTCTGCTCCGCCTCCAGCGACTGTGCCTGAAAGTCCCTGGCCGTCTGCGCCGCAACCACGTTCGCCCGATCGTTGGTCAACGCATACTGGGCGTTGATCACCTGAATCCGTATCTGCGTATAAAGCTGCTGCAGCCGCATCTGCGTCTGCCTGTACTCCATCTGCGACCGCGCCTGGTCCGCCTGCGCCACCCTGTTCCGCAGCGGAATGTTGATATTCACCCCAACACCATAGTCAGGATTGTTCGCCGCAAACAAGTTCTGCAACAACCCCGCATATCCGGTAGGCACCGTCGTCGCCCCAGGCGTCGGAGCCACCCCCGTGATCGGGTTGATCGCCGTATTCTGCGTTCCGGCAATCGCGCTCGTCCCATAGAACCCAAATGCATCCACAATCGGCAGCAATCCATTCTTCTCGCCGCGAATCGTGATCTCGTTATTCTTCATCGCAAGCACGGCCTGTTCCACCTGCGGGTTCAACGTGAACGCTTGTTTGACAAGGTCCTCCACCTTCATATCCTCTTCAGGCAACCGGTCTAGCCCCACCCGGTCCGTGGGCACCACCGGCGCATTCGCAAGCTGCGGGTCGTTCAGGTTCCGTGCAATCGCCTGCTTCATCAGCAATTGCTGATACTCCAGATTGCTCTGCGACGTCACCAGCGCTTGCTTATCGGTCGCCACCGCCGAGTCCGAGTTCACCACATCCAGAGGAGCGAGCGTCCCAATCTCCAACTGCTTGCGGTTGTCCGCCGTCAGTTGCGTCGACTGAGCCAGCGCCCGCTGCTTGGCCTGCTCGTCCTCATACGCGCTCACCAGCGACCAGTAGATGCTCTCCACCTGCGTCACCGTATAGATGATCTGTTGCCGAAACGCCGAGTCCGTAATCCTCCGGTCGTTCTCCGCCTCGATAATGAACCGCCGGTTGATCTTCGGGCCAAACCCCTGCAATAGATGCTGCGTCAAGGTCGCCCGCAGGTTCGTATTCAGCAGCGGCGTAAAACTCGACAACGCGTTATTCGTGCTGGTCCGCGTATTGTTGAACCCCACATTCAGCAGCGTCCCCGTGCTGAATCCCTGCTGATACCCAAGGTCCCCCGTGAACGTGTTATTAGTCGCGCTCGGCTGGAAGATGCTCGTCCCCTGGGTGGTCGCCCGCTCATACTCCGCTGTCCCCGTCAGCGCCGGGTCGAAGCTGTACGGCTGCGGACCGCCTCCGTTCGTGCTCAACACCAGCC
>CAXTPN010000346.1:0-2439 GCA_964246125.1 uncultured Acidobacteriaceae bacterium | reverse complement strand
GTTGTCTTCGTAGACGATTTTGAAGATTTCGCGGGTGGCGATGTCGCGGGGGACAAGGTTGCCGTACTTGGGGTAACGCTCTTCGAGGAAGTAGTAACGGTCGGCTTCGGGGATGGAGCGGGCGGCGCGGGTTTCGGTGCGGTCGCGGGGGACCCAGACGCGGCCGCCTTCGCCGCGGGCGGACTCGGACATGAGGCGGAGCTTGTCTTCGCCGGGGATGGCGGTGGGGTGGACCTGGATGAACTCGCCGTTGGCGTAGAAGGCGCCCTGCTGGTAGAGGGCGGACTGGGCGGAGCCGGTGCAGACGACGGAGTTGGTGGATTTGCCGAAGATGGCTCCGTTGCCTCCGGTGCAGATGATGATGGCGTCGGCGGGGAAGGTGCGGGTCTCCATGGTGCGGAGGTTCATGGCGGCGATGCCGCGGCAGACTCCTGAGTCGTCGAGGACGGCGGAGAGGAACTCCCAGCCCTCGTACTTGGTGACCTTGCCTTCGGACTCGTGGCGGCGGACCTGCTCGTCGAGAGCGTAGAGGAGCTGCTGGCCGGTGGTGGCTCCGGCGAAGGCGGTGCGCTGGTAGAGGGTGCCCCCGAAGCGGCGGAAGTCGAGCAGACCCTCGGGGGTGCGGTTGAAGGGGACACCCATGCGGTCGAGGAGGTCGATGATGGCGGGGCCTTGGGCGGTCATCTGCTTGACGGGGGTCTGGTTGGCGAGGAAGTCTCCTCCGTAGACGGTGTCGTCGAAGTGCTTGAGGACGGAGTCGCCCTCGCCCTTGAGGTCCTTGGCGGCGTTGATGCCTCCCTGGGCGCAGACGGAGTGGGAGCGCTTGACCGGGACGATGGAGAAGAGGTCGACAGTGCCGCCGGACTCGGCGATCTTGATGACGGCGGCTAGGCCGGCTAGGCCTCCGCCTACTACGATGATGCGGGGTGTTGCTGCCATGTGCGTTCCTTCTACTGCTTTCGCTCTGCTGTACTACTTGGAAGTGGGTTCCCACGTTGTTGATACTAGGTGTTCCAACTTGGGCCCTTCTTTTGCGTAATAGGTGGCAACTTCATCTTGAATGGGCACCAAAGGTTCCTCGCCAGCCCAGTAGTTGACGGGAGATTGTTCGGCGTTCCACTTCTTGAACTGGACCACATGCTTCAATGTTTCATAGCGAAGCGCGGCATCATGAAGCTCCAAGTTAGACGAGTGAAGAACTAACTCATCAAGTATTGCTTGCGATAACGAGTCTTTCAGGCCGAGGCGACCTGCGGTTTGCGAAAAGAGAAGCTGTAGCTCGCGATATGGCACTACCATGTCCTTACAGGTTTCAAAGCGCTCGTAAATCTTTGCGCGCTGGAACGCGAAAGGTTTGCGGTATTCACCGGGAAACGCGTCCAGATATTGTTGAAACTCTTTGGGTGACATAGTTTGTAAAAGTGTGAATCTAATGCTTAGCAGCCGCGTCGAGTTTGATCTCGTAAAGTCTTCGCGATTGCAAGGTGGAGAGCAGTAATAGCTATTTCGTCAGGCGGCACTTTTTGCTCGGCCGTTCTAAGCTTTTTTTCTTGCATTATCAAGAACAATCGGAGTTGCCGACACGCTTTAGTTTCGCCATTCATCACCGGACAGCTCCAGGCTGAGATGGGTTGGTGGAGTTTGGTGGAGCGACGCTAGGTGCGGGAAGGGTGACGCCGGCGGGTTGTTCTGGCATGACGTCGGCGGGGGCGTTGGGGTATTTGTAGACCACGGCGTAGATAGAGATGAGGCCCATGAGGGTGAGGGCGGCTCCTCCGGCGGCGCAGACGTAGCCGAAGCGCTTGCGGGCGCGGTCGCCCGGTGTGATGCCCCACTTGGCGGCGAAGAGCCAGATTCCGTAGCTGAAGTGCCAGGTGGTGGCGACCATGGCGATGACGTAGATGGCGAGCATCCAGGGGTTGGAGAGCTCGTGCTGGACCTTGGCGAAGGCGGCTCCGGGGTGCTCGGGGAGCGAGATGCCGGAGAAGCGCTGACGCCAGACGTGCTGGATGATGTAGGCGAAGGCGATGAGGCCGGTGACGCGCTGGGAGATGTACATCCAGTTGGAGGCCCAGGGGTAGACGTTGACGTTGACGCGGCCGCGGAAGGCGATCCAGACGCCGTAGAGGGCGTGGAAGGCGAGGGGGATGAAGATGAGGCCCCACTCGAGGACGCGGACGAGGGGGAGGGAGTTGAGGAGCTTGACCTGCTGGGCGTAGGCGAGGGGTCCGTTCCAGGTTTCGAAGTTGGAGACGATGTGCTCGACGAGGAAGGCGCCGATGGGGATGATGCCGGAGAGGGAGTGGAGGCGACGCCAGAGGAAGGAGTGGCCTTGGGCGGCGCGGAGGGGCTGGACGCCTTTTGTTACTTGGCCGAGATCGGGCGGGGCTACGGGTGCTGCGGCGGCCATTTAGGTGTGCTCCTTTTCGGACGGCAACT
>CAXTPN010000345.1:0-2442 GCA_964246125.1 uncultured Acidobacteriaceae bacterium | reverse complement strand
GTTGAACATCATGGTGGTCGGGACGGCGGACGGCATCGTGATGGTGGAGTCGGGCGCGAAGGAAGTGTCTGAAGAGAATGTGGTGGCGGCGATCGAGTTTGCGCATGTGGAGATCAAGAAGATATGCGCGGCGATCATGCAGCTGGTTGGGGTTGCGGGTAAGGCCAAGCGCGAGGTGAAGGAGGTCGAAGTCGACCAGGCCTACATGAGCGAGCTGAACGGCAAGGTGGGCGAGCGGCTGCGGGATGCGCTGGATACGCAGAAGTATCCGAAGTTCGACAGCTATGCCAAGGTGAAGGAGATCAAGGATGAGCTGAAGAAGGAGCTGCAGGAAGGCGATGCCGGGGCGGGTAAAAAGCTGAGCAAGTATTACGAGTCGATGCGCGAGACGATCTTCCGCGACCAGGTGCTGAACGACCGGATTCGGCCGGATCATCGGGCGTTCGACAAGATTCGGGACGTCTCGGTGGAGATTGGCGTGCTGCCGCGAGTGCATGGGTCGGCGCTGTTTACGCGGGGGGAGACGCAAGCGCTGGTGACCGCGACGCTAGGGACTACGGACGACGCGCAGCGGATGGAGAGCTACGAAGGGGAGCAGAAGCGCAAGTTCATGCTGCATTACAATTTCCCGCCGTTCAGCGTCGGCGAGGTGGGTCGCATGACGGGCGTGGGGCGACGTGAGATTGGACATGGCGCGCTGGCGTGGCGGGCGATCGAGGCGGTGCTGCCGGCGGAGGATGAGTCGCCGTATACGCTGCGCGTGGTCTCGGACATCCTGGAGTCGAACGGCTCTTCCTCGATGGCTACAGTTTGCGGGGCTTCATTGGCGCTGATGGCGGCGGGGATTCCGCTGAAGGGCGCTGTTGCGGGCGTGGCGATGGGTCTGGTGAAGGAAGGGGACAACTACGCCGTGCTGACCGACATTGCGGGCGCGGAGGATCACTACGGCGACATGGACTTCAAGGTGGCCGGGACGCGCAAAGGCATTACGGCGCTGCAGATGGACATCAAGATCATGGGGATTACGGCGCAGATTATGCGCGAGGCGCTGGAGCAGGCTCGGCGTGGGCGGCTGGAGCTGCTGGATACGATGGACGCGACGATCTCTTCGGCGAGCAAGGAGAAGAGCCAGTTTGCGCCACGGATTCACACGATCATGATTCCAACGGATAAGATTCGGGACCTGATTGGGCCGGGCGGGAAGGTAATTCGCGGAATCATCGACGCGACGGGCGTGAAGATCGACGTGGATGATACGGGCCGGGTGAATGTGGCTTCGAGCGACGCGGATGGGCTGGCGCGCGCGATCCAGATGATCACCGACCTAACGGCGACACCGGAGATCGGTAAGACGTACCTGGGCAAGGTGGTGCGGCTGGCGGAGTTCGGCGCGTTTGTTGAGATATTTCCTGGGACGGACGGGCTGCTGCATGTGTCGGAGATCGCGGAGCATCGCGTGAAGGAAGTGAAG
This sequence comes from uncultured Acidobacteriaceae bacterium, assembly GCA_964246125.1. Lineage (GTDB taxonomy): Bacteria > Acidobacteriota > Terriglobia > Terriglobales > Acidobacteriaceae > Edaphobacter. The sequence goes on along the minus strand of CAXTPN010000345.1, from coordinate 971 downwards.
GACGAGTTGCGCGAGGGCGATCAGATCCTGGTGAAGGTGCTGGCGATCGAAGGCAGCCGCATCAAGCTTTCGCGCAAGGCGGTGCTGCGCGAGCAGCGGGAGAAGCTGGGACTGCCGGCGGCTCCTGACCCATCGCAGGGCGGCGGACGCGGCGGGATACGAGACTTCCAGGCTGCTGCCGCACCCGCGCCGGTGCCGAGTAACATAGTTGAAGAGGAAGATGGCTTCGACGAGGACGAGGTTGAAGATGGTCCCGACACGGATGGCGAGGACGAGCCTAACTTCAATCGCGCTGACGATGTGCAGCCGGGGGGGGGGGGCCAGCCGGGGAGCGCTCCGCGTACACCGGCAGGGCCGGGCGGCGGACCGGGCGGCAATCGCCGGCCTGGCGGACGGCGTAGACGCGGCGGTCGCAGGCCGGGAGCGGGCGGTACCGGTGGGGGATCGGGCAACTCCGGACGCCCGCAGAGCTAGCAACTGGATGATGAATGGCATAAGGGTCACGCTTGGGCGTGGCCCTTGTATTTTGTTGGTTGAGGGCGTGAGAGGAAGCTCTGCCGCAGGTGTCGATGAAGACGCGAGTTTGGGTTGGGTTTGCGGCGCTTTGTCTGTTGTCTGGATCGTCCTGGCTGCTGGACGAATGGAGTGCAGGAGTCTTTTCGGGATTGCTTAGGACCACAGTCCACCAAGGGATTCTGGCGTTTTCCTTTGGCATCGCGAATGTCGCGGTCCGGAGGCCGCGGAAGAGGGCGGCTCCGATGGCATGGCTGCGCATTGGGGGCTGGGGTGCGCTTCTGATTGCTATGCCGCAGGTGTTGGTTACAGGGGCCGGCGGAAGAGTTTCGAGCTCGACTGTGGTGCTGATTTTCTCTTGTGTGCCGATGATTGTTGTGTTTTTGATGGCGCAGCGAGCGAGTGCTTTCGGAGATTCAGAAGATACCCGGCTACGGCGCGGACATCCGGGGCGGCGT
>CAXTPN010000344.1:0-2442 GCA_964246125.1 uncultured Acidobacteriaceae bacterium | reverse complement strand
CCCCCACCCCGATCACCTTGATCCGCGCCCCCCGCGGCATTGCGTCGTCATAATGGATCCGAAAGTCGGTGTCAGGCATTTCAGGCATGGGCAGAGAGCTCCTTCAGGCAAAGTGCAGCGTTGCCTGTTAATTCTCCCACCAACACCACCTCTTGACACCCTCGTTTCCACCACCCCGTATCTTTTGTGGTTCCGCGGGTAGGCCAACCGGCTTCTGCCCTCCTCGCCGAAAAGCCTATTGACAGCTTGTAAAGCAAAGCCTAGCGTCCGGGCAGGAGATAAACCCTCAGGGGGAACAGTGCACAATCTTCTCTTCATCGTACTTGGCCAGGTAGGAGCAGTTTCGCTTCACGCTCAGTCTTGCTGCGCGGTACCTGATACTGAAACCACGGTTGCAATTGCGCCCGGCAATCTGGACAGCCAATATGAATATGTAGAGTACTTTCAGCAAACTATTGCTGATGCCGCAGCAGATAGCTTTGATGGCCTTACAGTAACTGAAACTGTAGGCGCCGCTGGCAATGATACCTGTTACAACAACGATCCCAATTCAACATTTCTTCCTCTTGTTAGTGTAGACGGAAGCTCACGGGTGGTAGCATCAAGCTATATTGGCGCCACTAATTTCCACAATCAGTGGGGCGCAGACGCTATAGGGTATTTCGCTTCTGCCGTAAATTACTATCGGGCATACATGGCCGCGCATTCCATTGGTGCGTGTGGTGCAACTGTGTACCAAAACATGGTAATCAACTGCCCATCTGAGGGCGTGACCATCGGATACTCGAACAATGTCCTGACCGAAACAATTTATACAGAAAAGGTTGTAGATTGCCGCCAAGAGAACTACCAGGCAGCAGTTTGCGCAACAATCGGCAGATAAGAAGTTCTCTCGCTTAGGTGAAGCTATGATCGGTCTATTTGTCGCGCCACACAGTCTTAGACGGGCCCTCCATGCACTGCTGGTGCTTGGGTGTGGCATGCACGCCGTAATCAGCCTCGCACAGAAGAATTCCACTGCTATTGTAAACACCCCTTCAGGATCCACTTTCCAAGCAACGAGTGGCAGGCCACTCAAAAACCTAACGATTTCACTCGCTAGTGAACATGGCTGGTTAGTAGATTATGAAGATGCGCCACTCGAAGCGTCCTCTGCTTTTGAGGATACCTCAACACCACAGTGGCGCCTCGAACATAACAAAGGTTTTTTATCGCTCAAGAACCGATCCTTTAGTTTCGGCTCTTCGTATTCAATAGTCGACTCAGCGATGCCGTCAACAGCTGTCTTGCAGCAGTTATTGGTAAAGTACAACAACGATAGTGCGAATCCCGATGCCTTCAGCCTTGTTCAGGAAACTGATGGAAGAATCTCCATAGTGGGAACTGCAGTTCGGAACGACAGTGGCGTCATAATTGCGCGCCAGCCAATCCTAAACGTCTCAATTCAGCTCACAAATGTAAAGCAAAATCTTTTAGACGCGATCATCGCTATAACCGACCAGCTAACCCGGGTTGCAGGACGTAAAGTGGTGGTCGGAACTGTCCCGATAAACCAACTCTCTAGAACTTTCTGTGTTCCGTCTTCAATTTCCCAAGGTGCCAGATCATATCTAATCTCAATACTCGACGGGGCACCAGTCAAGCTTGTATGGGCACTTCTGTACGAACGCAACGAGGACTTCTATGTCCTCAACATTACACCAGCACAACATTATGTGATAGACGCAAGCGGTGGAAGAACATTGGTGCCACTTAGAAATCCCTAAGGGCCGTATTTCAGGCCAGGCTTCCTGCAGAGGAAATAATGCTGCGTTAGCTGTTATGATCAGCCGGAGTTTGGAGGCAATGGAGATGGCAGCATAACAAAGGAGGATGCAATCTTCGACAAACTACGAGTCTGGGTGGACGATAACCACGATGGAGTCTCGCAACCAGAGGAGCTGTTCACTCTTCAAGAAGTCGGCATTTCCGAGGTATCTCTACACTATTTTAAATCCAGGAAAGTGGATGGTAATGGCAATGTCTTCCGGTACCGTTCCACGGTCAAGGATACTCTGGGAAGTGAAACTGCAAAAGTGGTTTACGATGTGTTTGTACAAATCGCAGCTTCGAAGGTTACTGCGAGAAAATCTGATGTTCTCCCGTAATCTTGAGTTTCCAATGGTTGTTCTAAGTGTCATGTAAGAAATAGAGAGGAAGCCTCAGAAGAGTCCACGGCCTCAAAAGCTCCCCGCAAAAATATTCCGTAGCTTCGCCTTCAACCCCATCTCTTCCCCCGCCCGCCGAATCTGCGTGCGATGCGTATACAGCACCATCCCGATCGCCGCCGCGAACTCCGGCTTCGCCAGCTCCGCCGGCATCCGCGGCAGCGGCAGCGGCGATCCCACCCGCGCCGGCACCCGCAGCAGCGACTCCGCATTGTCCAGCAGCCCCAGCAGGTTC
>CAXTPN010000343.1:0-2448 GCA_964246125.1 uncultured Acidobacteriaceae bacterium | reverse complement strand
CTTCCGATCACATCCAGGGGTCCCGCGATCGCATGGTGGCGGTCAAACGCGGCTTCCTGGGCCGCTGCCCCGCCTGCGGCCAGGGCCATATCTTTCGCGCCTACCTCAAGGTGCGTGATCATTGTGAAGTCTGCGGCGAGGCGCTCCATCACCACCGGGCCGACGACGCCCCGCCCTACATCACCATGCTCATCGTGGCGCATGTGTTCGGCTTCGTGATGGTGGCGGTGCTGACGCTCGACGAGTGGATGCCGGTCTGGATCCAGGCGATCATGTGGCCGGCGCTCGTGATTTTTCTCTCGCTGACGCTGCTGCCGCGCACCGCGCCCACGCCGGGCGAGATCACATAGTACGACGCTCCGGTCGCGTTCCAGATCAGCTCCATTGCGGCCGTGGTTGCGTGCGTGGTCGCCCCAGGCACCTTGACCGCCGTAAAGCTGTTGATCTTGGGCGCGGGTCCGGTGGGGATGTTGGCGCCCGTGTACAAAGGCGTCTCCTGCAGCACCTCGAAGTCCGCCGCCGTTACACCCGTAAGGCTGTGCAGGTCGGTGTTGTTCCACCCGCTGCTGGGCGCGCCGCTGATGTACATCGAACTTCCGTTATCGGCCAGAATCATCCCGTAGGTCTTCAGCGCGGTCAGGATCACCTTGGCCTGCGGGCTGAAGCCGGAAATATCGAAGTTCGCCCGCAGGCGCATTCGCATACCCATGGGAGCCGCGTAGGCGTTGGTCGAGGTGGGTGCGACGTGCTTGGCCGGCGGAACGATGGCCGCCTTGGTGGAGTGCAGGGTAAACCGCAGCGCATGGTTGATTGCGCCCGCCGCTACCTCGTCATATCGCGCCAGGCCCGGAAAGATCGGCAACCCGGCCGCGTCCGCAGAGGTCCACTTGTAGGGCCGGGCGTTGTTGTTCAGCAGATCCCACACGGCACCCGAGGCCGCGCTCACCGCGCCGTTGGATGCGACGGTCGTCTCGTAAAGTTCGTAGAGGAAACAGTTGTCGCGATCCAGCACCAGCGCATGCTGGTCGCCGCCGTTGGGCACGCTGGGATAGCCTTCGATCAGCACATTCGAGGGAATCGGCATCGGGCCGGAATCGCTCTCGTCGCCGTAGGCGTTGTACGTCACAGGCGCCACCGCCTGGCCGCTCACCACCTGGTATGGAATGCCGATCGTTCCGCCTCCGTAGGTCCCCGACCCAAAGTCCGGATGTAGGGGCACAGTCGCGCCGATGGTTGCGATGATCGCGTCCGAGTTGCCGTCGACCGTCGCATTGGTCACAACCTGCCGCCACGGATCGGTGACAGGAAACGGGATAAAGCCGTTGAGACTGGAGTTCTGCCCCGTGCTCATCTTGCTGCAGGCCGCCGTCTGCGCCTGGCTTGCAACTGCAAACATTGAAAGAACAACAATAGAGCCAATCGTCGTGCGCGTCATGAATCTCCTCGTACCTCGGTTATCGACTGCAAATGAAAGTTGAACCAAGGAGGAGATGAAAACCCCGCAAACGAAGTGTCGGGAACACTCTACGGGAAGACGAACAAGGACCCGGCATCCCCATGAGAAGGGGTGAGGACCGCAATATGGGTAGCTGTACTTATGTTGACGTTTTCTGTGTACGTTCGGATTTACAGCAGGCCTGCAATGCATGAGAAAAAGGCAAGGAACTTGACAAACGCCTCCTTCCCAGAGCCCCCCGTGTGTGCCGGCAGGTGAAAGGTCTTACGGTGTAGCTACATTGTAGATACAGGCCTAACTCGTGCGTTTTGAATATTTTGCACGAAGAAAGGGGGGGGGGGGTAGCCCTAAGCCGCGGCCTCGCCCGACTCGAAATACAGGTAACGTCGCCAACTCGGATCGGCCGACCCGATCATCCGCATGATGTGCCGGCTGGTGTGCAGCGAAAATGGCCGGGGCTCGCGCAGCAGTCTCATTTCGGTCATTTCGTGCAGCAACTGGTTGCCCTTGCGGCGGTTGCAGTCGTGGCAGCACGCGACCAGATTTTCCCACGTCGAAAGACCGCCGCGGCTGCGTGGAATGACGTGGTCCAGCGTCAACTCGCCCGCCGTCAACACCACCTGGCAGTACTGGCAGCAGTTGCGGTCGCGCAGCAGGATGTTCTTGCGGCTCAACGCCCGCGTCTGGTGCGGAATCCTCCGGTACTCCAGCAGCCGGATCACGGACGGCATGGCCACCTGCATCCGCGCCGCATGCAGCACGGAGCCCTGCTCCTCCTCGGTGCGCGCGACGCCCTTGAGTACAAGCACAAGCGCCCGCCGCGCCCCGCAGATATTGATCGGCTCATAGCTGGCGTTCAGCACCAGCACCGGAGTCTGCATTGCGGGCTGCCGAAACACGCCCACCCGCACATCCAGCTCCGTCGTCAGCCGCCGCGCGGAGCTCACATGGCCGTTATGCCCCGCGTGCCGCCCGCCCGCCACCCTCTGCTT
>CAXTPN010000342.1:374-2459 GCA_964246125.1 uncultured Acidobacteriaceae bacterium | reverse complement strand
CGCCTCGGCCGTGCCGAGCGAGTGGCGATACGTGAACGGACTCTTGGCATCGACCACATCGGCGAAACCGCTGCAGATCAGGTCGATGTCGTGGGAGGCGAGCGCGGTCGAACTGCCCGGGTCGAGCGCGATCGCGGCACTCCGCAGAACTTCGGGGTCGCTGCCGGGCAGGCACTGGGTCCAAAGAACCCCCTGCCCATCCAGGCTCTTCGCTGCGCGGACGAGGTCCGGGTCATACCAGGTGCCGGAGCGCTCGACGAGGGTCTCCATCGCCCCGGCCGGACCGAACTCGCTGCAAAAGAAATCGAGGTGCTGAGCCACCGCGCAGATCCGGCCCAGCAGCGGAATGTCCTGTGCGGCGAGACGATCCGGGAGTCCGTGTCCGTTCCAATGCTCGTCGAGCGAGTAGACCGCGGCGCAGGTCTCGATTCCCATCCCCAGCTTGTGCAGAATCACGGCGCCACGTTCGCACCGTGCCTCGATCACCTCGGCGGTCAGATCGCCTGGGCGGCGGATCATGCGATACATCTGCCGGATGCGTTGCCACGTGTTCGCCGTAGGAGCGATGTTGCTCCAAACAAAGGTGAGCGCCTCGCGATTCGGCTTGCCCAGCTTCTCCCGATCGATAAGCTTGAAGTGCTGCTTGACGACCTGATCGTCTGCGGCGAACGCAGCGGCCATGCGCGCGGAGTTGCTGCTGCAACCGATGTCTTTGAGCAGAAGCGCGTAGTAAAGGTCGGCGAGCGCCGGATCGGATAACCCGATCTCCTTGCCGAGGCGCATCCCCAAAATGCAGGAACGAACCGAATGACCGGGACGAGCGCCCTCCGTAATGTCCAGGGCGAAGGAGAGCGCGGACAGTATCTCCCCCAGCATTACGGGATGGCCAGTGGCGGCGTTGGGAGAGGGTTTCGACATAATGCGGCGGTAACCGTCCGTAAAGGCGGCAAATCTCACTATCTCTCTTCTAAGAGCGAAGTGCAAGCGGCGTAAGGGTGCAGTACTGGTAAAGTTTGAAATCCACAGCCCTTGCGGAGCGGGCGGCATCAGCGGACAATAGAGGCATGGATGCCAACATCTTGCGTACAGGATAGTCCAGCAGTCGATAGGCGAAGAGCCTATCAAAAGCATCAGCCCGCCACAGCCAAGAGAGTTACCGCGGCGGGCTGCTGCGTTGACGCCAGCGAGGCGCAAGGCTATCGCTAAGAAGGCGGCGGCGGCTCGCTGGAAGCCTGAACAATAACGGCATCAACCTCCTCAGTCGTGGGTTCGCTATCCGTGTGGATAACCCCTGCGGACTTCTTCGCTGGATCTTTCGACCTGGAACCATTCTGCAAACCCGAACTCGCCGTTTACCAGCGCGAACATAGAAACGATGGAGCGCACTGTTTCGACGAAGTTCTTTGATGCGCTCTGAATCCGCCCTCAAGAAGAGCGTATGAGATTACCTTTGCCGTAGCGGTCTTCTTCATTGCTACTAGGTACATCAGCACGTCGTTTGTTGAGCGTCAGAACCTCACGATGTCGATGCGCCGGTTTACACGCCCCACCAACGCACACTCTAAGAAATCCGCGTAACCCCGGCGATGGAAGCCGGAATGGCTGGGTACGTCTGAGCGTGGAAGAACTTGTAGGGCTGCTAGGCTAGGACTAGCCCGCCCTTGCATTCCCGCTACGTGTACGCCTAGAGTGTACATATGCCATTCTCTGCGGCCGCTGTAGCGAACCGATTCTTACACTTGGCAAAACGGGACGGCAAAGAAATCACGCCGCTGAAGATGCAGAAGCTCGTCTACTTCGCGCATGGGTGGCATTTGGCTCTATTCAACGAGCCCCTAATAGCGGAGACGATACAGGCTTGGAAGTACGGTCCCGTCATAAGCAGCTTGTATCGAAAGCTAAGAGGGTATGGGGATTCCTCCATTGATAGTCCAATAAAAGTCCTCACTCAAGATGGTTATTTGCCTGCAAGTTTGAGCCGTGAGGGTTGGTCCAAAGGCGAAGTTCTAAACGCTAGGGCTGTCATAGCACGAGTGTGGGAGCAATACGGAAAGTTTAGTGCGTCCCAATTGACGACGATAACGC
>CAXTPN010000342.1:0-364 GCA_964246125.1 uncultured Acidobacteriaceae bacterium | reverse complement strand
CCTGATAAGGATAAGCCCGAGCGACCGATTCCTGATCGGCTCATATCCGGGTATTTCAAGGCTCAGGTTGGAGTGTAATGCCCGAGGAAAATCCGGCAACCGCGATCAGCAAGATCAAGGCTCCCGCAAGTCTTCCGATTGACCCTAATTCAGATGAAGAACAGAGGAAATACTATGCCGCGCAGACTCGTGGGCTTGAACAGGACATCGAGGAGCGTCGCAAGTATTCCCTTCGCATCTTTGTTCTTTGTTGCGTATGGGTCTTCTGCATCTTTGCTCTTTTGGTAGCGCAGGGGCTCAATCGGAGGACCGGCTTCTCACTATCAGAGCCTGTCCTACTCGCAGCTATTGGCAGCACGACGGC
>CAXTPN010000341.1:995-2471 GCA_964246125.1 uncultured Acidobacteriaceae bacterium | reverse complement strand
GCAAAGAAGACGGCACCACCGAAAAGGTCATCGTCGTCGACCCCGAGTACGTCCGCCAGCAGGTCGCCGGCATCGTCAAAAACCACGACCTCAGCCGCTACATCCTCTAACCCCGTAGCTTTTGCGTCTACATCGGAGCCAGCGGCAGCGGCGGCCGCGCGTGCTCCGCATTCGCCGACGGATGCTTCAGCACGAAACGCCGCAGCTTCATCGCGGGCAGTTCGATCAGATAGCGACTGAGAAGGCATGCGGCCAGCGTAGCGGCCAGCACGATGGCGAACCTCATCCAGTATCCTTCGACATCCCCAGCCGGCAGCCCGCCCCGCACATGATCGTATGCATCGAGAAAGAACGTATGCACCATGTACAGCGCGTAGCTGATCAGCCCGAAAAACGTCATCGCACGCGCTCGCAGCGGAGCCATAAGCGCCGCGCCTGACCGCGAGATCGCCAGGCCGATCAAGGCACCCGAGAGCAGCGTTACGCCCGTCTGCAGCGTCGCCGCGTCCATTGCCTTGGACTCGTCCAGCGCCGGCCAGAACGCCAGCGCCAGCCCTAAACCGCAACCCCAGCCAGTGCCGGATCCCACCCACGCCGCGCCCGTTCATTTCCTCCCGCAAGGTGAAAATGGCAGGCCAGCAGCGCCCCGAACGCCAGCCCATCGCAGTGCAGAAACGTCAGGGAATAGTTGTGGTGCCCACGCAGCGCAAACACATAGCGCAGCCCGATCGCCGTTACCCCTAACCCCAGCGCCCAGCCGCGAACCTGCGCGACTGTCTTGCGCCGCACCACCGTCGGCCACAACAGATAAAACTGCTCCTCAATCGACAGCGTCCAGAACGGTCCAAACCCCTGCACATGCAGCACGCTGGCGAAGTTCACAACAAAAAATGCAGAGAGCGCGACATACGCATACTGATGCAGAAAGATGAGCACGCCCAGCAGGCACACCAGGTACAGCGGCAGGATGCGCAAAGCCCGCTTCCAGTAAAAATCCTGATAGTACCGGCTGCTCCGCCGATCCTGCAGCAGGATCGACGTAATCAGAAACCCCGACAGCGCGAAGAACAGGTCCACGCCCCGGTTGCCATACGCGCTCATACGATAGAGCCACGCGATCAAGCTCGGCCATCCCGGCTCCGCATTCACATGCACTGAAGTGAAGCAGACATGGTGAAAGAACACCGCCAGCGCCGCCAGCCCGCGAATCCCATCCAGTTCCGGAACGTGCCGCAGATGTCCGGGCACACGCGAAGCGTCAGTCTCGCTCTTTCCAGCCGACGGTAGCGGCTCCGCAACCTCGACTTCAGAACTCATGCAGCTTCGTCTCCAGGCGGTCTGTCTGGATTATATGCACCCCATCTCCGCGCCTACCGCCCCGTCTCGAACCGCCTGAAGAAGCTCGACTCCAGATACTGCGGCCTGTCTGCATCGTCCGCCACCTGCGTAGCCAGCGCGGCGATGAACCCCGTATAC
>CAXTPN010000341.1:0-985 GCA_964246125.1 uncultured Acidobacteriaceae bacterium | reverse complement strand
GGCGGTCCGCTACCTGGACGGAGAAGAGCGTGAGCGCGGCCGCGACCAGGTCGAAGGGCTGCGTCAGGTCGTCGTCGGTCGAGTGATATCGCTCCGCCAGCCACGCGCGCCACGCCTTATACTCCGGCGACCCCATCGTCCAACCCAGCTTGAACGCCAGCGCCGGCACCCCCGCCTGTACAAAGCTGTACTGGTCCGTGCGGATGAACGAGTTCCGATCCGGCTCCGGGTCCGGCGCAATCACAATGCCGCGCTCACCGCCAATCTTGCGCGCGTCATCGGCCAGGGTCGACTGCTCCAGCCCCTGCACATGCAGCTTCTTCAACGCGAAAATCGGCATCGGCATATCGGAGTTCAGATCCGCCACAATCGTTCCCTCCGGCACCGTGGGATGCCCCGCATAGTATCGCGACCCCAGCAGCCCTTTCTCCTCCGCCGTAAAGATCGCAAACAGAATCGACCGCTCCGGTTTCCTCCCCCTCGCCATTCCAGCGCCGGAGAGTTGCTTTGCCACCTCCAGCACCGTGGCCACCCCGGAGCAATCATCCATCGCCCCCGGATAGATCGTCTTGCCGTGGATCGGCGCGCCTACACCCAGGTGGTCCAGATGCGCGGACACCATCACATACTCGCCCGCCAGCTTCGGGTCCGAGCCCGGCAGCATCGCCACAATGTTCGGCGACTCCACATGCGCCGTCTCGCTCGCCACCGTGGCCTTGATCGACTTGCCCAGCGCAAACCGCGGCAGCGGCTTCTGCGCGTCCGCCAGCGTCAGCATCTCCGCGAACGTGTGCCCCGTCCCCGCAAACAGCTTTTCCGCCTGCGCCGGGTTGAACGTAGCCGAAAACATCGCCCCATGCTGGTCCGCCAGCGCCGGGTGCTTCCTGGCAACCTCGGAATCGGTAGCGGTTTCAGCCAGCCGCATTCCAGGCTGCGACGCCCCGCTCGCCACCCGGGCCCAGGGAAAGTCCATCGACTTCGGCGT
>CAXTPN010000340.1:2084-2481 GCA_964246125.1 uncultured Acidobacteriaceae bacterium | reverse complement strand
CACGTTCGACGCCGTGACGGTTCCGAACTCCCGCTCGTTCGAGGGCCGCTGAGCCTCGACGGCGAGGCCAGCGAAATTGTTTCGCCGCCCCCGCTTCTCGGTGAACACACCGCAGAGATTCTACGCGAGATCGGCTACTCCGGCGACGACATCGAACGCCTCGACAAGAACGGTCGCCTGGGGCTCGACAAGGAAACGGTATAACCAACGGTGATGAATGACTCAATCCCGCACGCGCGAATCACCGTGAGCATCGCCGCTGGGGTGGCGTTGGTCCCCAGCCAGCTGGATGCGTTGACAAAAGCGATGTGGTAACTATTCAGCCCGAAGTGAAATAGCCTGATGGTAGTAAGTGCAACTCGTTGCACTTACTACCACCGTCGTTACCCTGCTTGCA
>CAXTPN010000340.1:0-2074 GCA_964246125.1 uncultured Acidobacteriaceae bacterium | reverse complement strand
ACAAAATAGAGAAAACCACGAGACAGAACTTGTTCCTTCCTATGTATGGTGTATGGAACGGATTCGGTGTCAACAACCTTCCTTTCAAATGGAACAAGAGAAGGACATGCGGAGACATCTCCGTGTTTGCCACGTGTTTCTCATAATACACAATAGACGAAGAGCATTGTATCTCAAAAAGGCTCGCACAGCATGTCGCGGGCCGTCGTTACCCCTTTTGCACGGGGAGCCGCAGATAAGAAGGGTGCGCGCCACCGGTGTGGATGACGTGTGAGCCACTGTTCGCACCGACGTATTCCTGGATTCCCGGCATCATCGTGCCAAGCAGGTTGCTAGAGCTGATGACGAAGCGAAGCTGTTCGCCTGGGTGGAAGGCAAGTCCGATCGGGAGCAGTTCAATTTCGATCTCGACGACCTCGCTCGGTGAGAGCTTCTCGATACGGTCGAACGTGTAGGCGGGCACGTCGTCGGTCGACAACGTCTCGTCGAGGTGGCGGGCAGAGACGCGTAGGCGTCCGTCGGATCCCTTGTACCTCAGGATCGTCCCACCGTGATCGGTGACGTCGTGGATCATCGCGCTGTGGTTGGGCACGGTGAACGCTTGCAGTGGTGTGCCGCCCTTGTCGAGCTTCTGCACGAGCACGAACAGGTCCATGTCGTCAGTGCCCTGTGCTTCGACCCAGAGATGGGCCTTCGGGTAACCGACGAGCACGGTCTCCTGCTCGAATCGCGTGATGAACGACACCGCACAGGGGCGAGAATTGACAGCGTAGGTCGCAGCGACCTCATCCGTCGGGGCTTCAGTGGTCAGGACTCTCGAACGTCCGCTGAGGTAGTACTTCGTCGGCGTGACATCATTCGGGGGGAATTGGTCCGCAGCGATGTTGATCCTGTCACCGCCCTCGAGGTCAAGCACGGAGTAGCGAACGCGCGGTGTCTCTTCCCACCCGTTGTCCTCGCCCTTCAAGTAGCGGTCGAAGAATCGACGCAGGTCATCCCTGTTCGTCTCGTCATAGTAATCGGGCCACTCCTGACTGTTGTGGATACGCAGCCACTTCTCCTTCGAGGCAATCTGCCTCCAGCCGCGGAACGTTCCTGCAGTGTGCAGCGTGTTTGAATAGCTCGCGACGACATAGGCAGGCACGTCAATCCGACCGAAATCCGCAATCTTGTGCTCCCACAGGTCGTTGACGAGCGGGTACTGCTCGACCTCCGCGAGTATGTCCTCCTTCTGGCCTTTGCCGAAGAAGCTGCCGGTCTGCAACTGGCGGGCGAAGCCGGTGTCCGGCATTCCGCCTCGCATGACGAGATCGCGGTAGATGTCGCTCACACCCTCCCACGGGTTGATGGCGGCGAGGTGCGGCGGCTGCTCGGCTGCGGTGAACCACTGCGTGGCCGCTAGGTAGGAGGTCCCGCTCATCGCGACCTTGCCACTGCACCATTCCTGTTCGGCCAGCCACTCGATGAGATCGTAGCAGTCACGACCGTCCTGTCGATCCCATAGCACACTGTCGCCATCAGAGTCGATTACGCCGCGGATGTCAGGGTTGCAGATCGCGTACCCCTGCGCACACCAGAATGCAGGGTCAGGTCCCTCGAACTTCTCCAGACCCGAGACGAGGCTGTTATCCAGTCCGACCAGGCCAAAGATGCCCATCACGCTCGGAGAGGTGCCCTGGCCTTTGCCGTATGGGCTGTAGGCCACGATGACGGGCACCTTCTCTTCACCTACCGGACGGAACACATCCACGTAGACCGTCACCCCGTCTCGCAACGTGACCGCGATGTCCTTCTCGAGCACCACGTCGACGGGCAAAGGCTGGAACAGGGGCGCGATCTGAAAGCCCGCCTTCAGGGTGCGGATCCCGGGGTCGAATCCGGTCAACACTCCAGACCTAGCCGCTGGCAGCGGACTGGATGACACATATATCTTCTTGTCGTCGCTCATTGAAAGCCTCTCCTAATTTCTGGTCCAAAGATCGGTTCTCGCATGGTTGCGAGCATACGTCCGCGTTTTACTTCACTCAACACACCTTAAGTTAAAGTGTCAAGTGGCTGATAAGGTCTGCGAACA
>CAXTPN010000339.1:0-2496 GCA_964246125.1 uncultured Acidobacteriaceae bacterium | reverse complement strand
TACAGCCGACTTCATCTCGCTGGATACGTCGCCGGACGGGCAATGGCTGCTGGGACTCGATTCCATCACGCTGACGGTGTATGTGTACAAGATCAATACGTCGACAGGCGCGCTGACATTGAACGCGACGACAGTTTACGGCGTGCCGGGCGCGGGTACGGTGGCGCAGCGGTCGATTCGTGTGGCTCCGAGCGGCGCGTATGTTGCGGTTGCGCTGGGGCCGGGCGGCGATGTGGTCTTTCCGTTTACGACGAGCACCGGCATCCTGGGCGCGGGCAATAATCTCGCGGTCCCTTCTATCTATACCGACAACGCGCTGGCCTTCGACGCGACCAGTGGCTACCTGCTGATCGCACGTGGGGTGACGGGCACGGGTACGAGCGGCGTCGCGAGTTATAGCGTGAACAGCGCGGGGGGACTGACCGCAGTGCAAACGCTGGTGGCGAGCGGCAACGCACCGTATTCGCTGGTGCTGGATAGCACCGGGACGTATGTCTACGCGGCCAATCGCGGCGATTCGACGATCTCGGGGTATACGCTGGCGAGCGGGAACCTGACGGCGCTGGCGAACTCACCCTATGGCAGCGGGTCGGCGGTTACGGCTCTGACGCGGGATAACAGTGGCAAGTACATCGTTGCGGCGGCATCGGGTGGGTCGTCCGACGTGACGCTCTACAGCTTCGACGCGGTGACCGCCGGCAAGCTTGACGCGGTGGCGGTGGCGGCGAGTGGGACGGATCCGGCGGGATCGGTTGCAGTGGCGGCTACGCATTAGCCGGGGAACCAAGAGGGTTTGAAGTGCGCGCGAGGATGGTAGTCTTCGAAGGGACGGATGCCTTGAGGACTAGCGAATCGATACGGGTGGGAATGTTGGTGGGCGCTATGGCTTGCGCCATGTTGGCCGGGTGCGGGCGCTTGCAAGGCAAGCCGTCGGATCGCTTTGTGTATGTAACGGCGAAGCAGGCGAATTTGCGGGATCGAGTCGCGGCGGTTTCGAACCGCACCGGCCAGGTGGAGAACGGCGAGAAGCTGAAGGTACTGGAGCGGGGGCGGCACTCCGTCAAGGTCGAGACGCCTAAGGGCGAGGTGGGCTGGATCGAAGAGAAGATGGTGGCGACGGAAGAGGCGGTCGGTGAGTTCGACAAGCTGAAGGACGAGCATAAGGGGGACGCGGAGGTGGCGTCGGCGGTGGTGCGGGACCAGGTGTACATGCACGTCAAGCCGGGCCGCGATACTGACCGGTTCTACCTGCTGAACGAGGGCGACAAGTTGAAGTTGCTGCGCCGAGCGACGGTGGAGAAGGCGACGACCGGGCCTTCGGCGGCGAAGGCACAGAAGGCGATTCCGCAGGCACCCGGGTCGAACGCGGTCAGGAAAGATGCGGGTCCAACGGTGGTGGCTGGTGTCGTGGTGCCGCCCGCAATGGAAGACTGGTGGCTGGTGCGGGATGCGGCGGGTCACGCCGGCTGGGTGTATGCGCGAATGATGGATGTGGACGCGCCGGATGCGCTGACGAGGTATTCGGAGGGCCAGCGGTTCGTCGGGGCTTATGTGCTCACGACCGTGCATGACGACGAGGCACCGGGAGACGTGAAGGACATTCCAATCTACATCACGGTGTTGAGCCCGTACAAGGCTGGGCTGCCCTACGACTTCGATCAGGTGCGGCTGTTTACCTGGAGCATGTCGCACCATCGCTACGAGACCGGCTTTCGCCAGAAGAACATCGAGGGGTATCTACCGGTGACGGTCTCACGCATGAAAGACCCCGTAGAGAAGGGTGCGCTGGGGCAGATGGACCTGCCGGCGTTCACCTATAAGGTGCTCGCAGCGGATGCACCGGAGGTGATGCCCGATCCGGCGACAGGAGAGATGAAGTCGGGCAAGACGATTACGAGAACGTATCGGCTGGAAGGGAACCTGGTGCGGCGCGTGGGGTCGACTGGGAGCGAACCCTGGGCGGCGGGAGCGGACCTCGTGGCGCATCCCGTGGTGGAAGAGAAGAAAAGTAAAGGTAGGAAACGGTAGTTGTGGGCTCAGGCGTAGAAAGTGCGGATGGCCTCCACGACGGTCTGCTGTTCGTCGTCGCGGAGTTCGGGGTATAGCGGCAGGGCGAGAACTTCGGCGGCGGCTCGCTCGGCGTGGGGAAAGTCGCCGGTGCGGTAGCCGAGATGCTTCAGAGCGGCTTGCTGGTGGAGGCAAAGCGGGTAGTAGATTTCGCTGCCGACGTCTTGCGCCGTGAGGTGAGCGCGCAGTGCGTCGCGTCGCGGTGCGCGGACGACGTACTGATGGAAGACGTGCTGGGCGCGGGGGTGCGTATAGGGCAGTACGACTCCGTCTTCGATGCTCCGGGGGTTTTCAGGCGAGGTAAGTGTGCCGATTCCCGCTGCGAGAAAGAGCTGATGGTAGCGCGCGGCCAAGTCGCGGCGGCGCTGGTTCCAGGCGGGCAGATGAGGAAGTTTGATCTCCAGGATGGCGGCTTGCAGGGTGTCCAGC
>CAXTPN010000338.1:0-2503 GCA_964246125.1 uncultured Acidobacteriaceae bacterium | reverse complement strand
GGCGATGGGCTTGCAGGTGTTTGTGACGGAGATGGATGTGAACGACCGCGCGTTCCCTGGAGACGTCGAGGTTCGAGATAAAGCGGTAGCGACGACTTATGGGAGCTTTCTGGATATGGTTTTGGCGGAGCCTTCGGTGCGAGCGGTGTTGACGTGGGGGATTACGGATCGGCAAACGTGGTTGAACAGCGAGGATGCGCGAGCGGATAAGTTGCCGGAGAGGTGTCTGCCGTTTGGAGCGGATGACCGGCCGAAGAGCGCGTTTTTTGCGATGCGGGATGCGTTCGATCAGCGGAAGAGTTGAGACTTGTACACCCCACCTCAGGCGATAAAACTACCTGAGATGGGCACCCGGATGTTTGAGTAGGATGGAATAGGAAAGCGAGGGTCGTGATGGGCGGGTATGTGAAAGTGACGGCGCAGGATGGGCATGAGTTGAGCGCGTATGTGGCGCGGCCGGAGGGTGCCGCTCAAGGCGCGGTGCTGGTGGTGCAGGAGATATTCGGAGTGAACTCGCAGATACGCGGGGTGTGCGATGCGTTTGCGAAGGAGGGGTATGTGGGGATTGCGCCTGCGCTGTTCGACCGATTTGAGCGCGGAGTGGAGTTGAAGGATACGGGCGAGGACTTGAAGCGGGCGTTTGAGGAGTTTTATCCGAGGCTGAAGCCGGAGGTGTCGCTGCTGGATGTGGCGGCGGCGTTCGCTGAGGTGGAGAAAGAGGATCACAAGGGGGTCGCGGTGGTGGGTTTCTGTTTCGGCGGGTTGTTAAGCTGGTTGGCCGCGACCCGGGGAGACGATTTGAAGATGCAGCCGGCCTGCGTGGTGGGGTATTACGCGGGCGGCATTGGGAACTTCGCGAAGGAAGAGCCGAGTTGCCCGGTGATGCTGCACTTTGGCGCAAACGATTCGCACATCGGGCCGGAGCAGATCGATGCGGTGCGGGAGGCTCATCCGGAGGTGGAGATTTTTATGTACGAGGGCGCGGAGCATGCGTTCGCAGGGACGGAACGGCAGGCTTATAACCCGGAGCAGGCGGCGATTGCGTGGGGGCGGACTGTGGAGTTTTTGCGGACGCATGTTGCCTGAATGGCCGCCCACAGCCCCGGTAGGTGCAAGAACGAAATACAGGGTTCCTTCGCTTCGCTCAGGATGACGTGATTTGGGAGATGCCAGGATGACGGGATTTGGGAGATGTCAGGATGATGCGGTTTGGGAGAGGTCAGATTGAGATGGTTTGGAGGATGTCAAAACGGCATGCTTCGAAACATCCGCGCCAATGGGGGAAAAGGATGCTAAACTTTCGTATACACTTTTGACAGTGGAATAGAAGAAACAGGAGTCGCACACGCTGTGTTGGCAACCGCAAAGAAGACGGACATCATCGAGAAGTATCGTACGCATGACTCAGACACCGGCAGCCCCGAGGTGCAGATTGCGATTCTGAGTGAACGGATCGGCGAGCTGACCGAGCACTTCAAGACGCACAAGAAGGATCATGGATCCCGTCGTGGCTTGCTGATGCTGGTGAGCAAACGCCGCCGCCTGCTGGACTATTTGAAGAAGGTTGACGCGGACCGTTATCGCGAGGTCATCGGCAAACTCGGCATCCGCAAGTAAGCGCAGCTTCCCCCCAGGTAACCGGACCATGGAATCACGCACGGCCCCTTATGTCAGCATGACGACCAATGTTCAGGAGTTTGTGCAATCCTGCGCCGGGAGCCGCTGACGATGAAGGTAGCCTGTACGAGGTATGCCGCCGGCTGCGTTCCGGGAAGCTCCCACGAAGCAAACAGCAGTAAGAAATGCAACTCGCCGGCCGCGTGAAGCGCGAGGCCTGAGTTGCGTTTTGTGCGTCTGGCGCAGACTGCGATGGCAGACCGCCGACACAATTTCACCTTCGATGAACAAAGAGCGAACGAGAGAAGAGGCGCAGCATGAAGCATGACGTGACCGTAGAGCTTGCCGGCGGCAAGCAGATCAAATTCGAGACCGGACGGATGGCCAAGCAGGCCCCCGGCGCGGCATTTACCACCTCCGGCGACAACGCCGTGCTGGCGACGGCAACGGCCTCGCCCGACCCGAAAGAGGGGATCGATTTTTTTCCGCTGACGGTGGAGTACCGCGAGTTTACCTATGCGGGCGGACGTATTCCGGGCGGGTTCATCAAGCGCGAGGGGCGACCGAGCGAGAAGGAAGTGCTGACCAGCCGGCAGATCGACCGGCCCATTCGCCCGCTGTTTCCCGAGGCTTTTCGGAACGAGACTCAGGTGGTGGCGTTCGTGTATTCGGCGGACAAGGACAACGACCCGGATGTGCTGGGAATCAACGGCGCGAGCTGCGCGCTGGCGCTGTCGGATATTCCGTTTCACGGGCCGGTGGGCGCGGTTCGGGTTGGGCTGATCGAGGGGAATTTCCTTGTGAACCCGACTTATGCGGAGCGCGCGGTGAGCGAGTTGAACTTCATGGTGGTCGGGACGGCGGACGGCATCGTGCTGGTGGAGAC
>CAXTPN010000337.1:0-2508 GCA_964246125.1 uncultured Acidobacteriaceae bacterium | reverse complement strand
GTCGTAGATGTCTTCGTATCGTAGAGTCGCGCCGAGGAGCCGGATGAGCGGGGCTGCGATGCGTGGGACGAGAAAGAGGGTGAGGCGCTGGGTGGGAGTGTAAGGCACGGGTTAGCTGTACTTGAGCCAGCGGAGGATTTCGGGGAGGTTGGGCTTTTTACCGTACATGAGGATACCCACGCGATAGATGCGGCTGGACACCCAGAGGATGGCGGCGATGGTGAGCGACATCAGGATGAAGCTGAGGGCGATCTCCCAGGGCTGAGGGTCTCCGATGGAGATGCGGAAGTTCATCAGGAGCGGACTACAGAAGGGGATGAGCGAGACGATGCGGGATAGCGCGGAGTCGGGGTTCTTGATGATGGAAAAGAGCATTAGCATGCAGAAGGCGAGCGGGATGACGAGGAACATGTTGAGCTGTTGGAGCTCCTGCTCAGAGTTGGTCATGGCACCGAGGGCGGCGGCGATGGAGGAGTAGAGCAGGAAGCCGAAGAGGAAGTAGGCGATGAAGAAGAATATCTGGTGCACGGAGACAATGGCGTGGCCGGCAGTGCCGGGCATGGAGCCGGCTACGAAGATGCCAACGGTGAAGGCAGCGATCATCCAGACGCCGACCTGGGTGAGGCCGACGGCGCCTACGCCAATGATCTTGCCGGCGAGCATCTCGTCTGGGCGGATGGTGGACAGCAAGACCTCGAAGACGCGGCTGGATTTTTCTTCGATGATAGAGCGCGCGGTGTTCATACCGTAAAGCATGATGACCATGTACATGAGAATGAAGAGGATGTAGGCGGCGAAGAAGGCGGCGGTAGTGTCGCCGGTCTGCGAGGTGTCGATTTCGACGGGAGCCATGATGGCCTGGATGTCGGATGCGCCGATGCCGCGCCCGGAGAGGCGCTCGCGGGTGAGGACGGCGTGGATGGCGGTCTTGAGAGCGGAATTGGTGCCGATATCGGAGGCGGAGCGAGAGTTGTAAGTGAAGGTGGGGCGCGCGGCGGGGGAGGCCGGCGGAATGACCTCGAGGTAGCCGGCGAAGTGGCGGCTGGAGTCCTTCAGGGCGGCCTGCAGGCGGGCGCTGGTTGCCGGGGATGGGGTGTCCAGGTCGATGGTCATGTTGCTGTCTTTACCCTCTTCCAACTCGCGCTTGAGGTCGGCGGCGAAGACGGGATCGGACGAGACGATGGCGATGTGGGCGGTGGACTTGGTGCGCTGGGCGAGGTATCCGCTGCCGAAGCCGAGGCCGCCGAGGAGCGCGGGGATGAGGATGGTCGCGATGATGAAGGCTTTGGTGCGGATGCGTTCGAGGTACTCGCGTTTGGCGATGAGCCAGGTGTTGTGGAAGAAGTCAGGCATCGACGTTTTCTCCTACCTTTTCGATAAAGATCTCTTCCAGGGTAGGCTCCATGACCTCGAAGCGGGTGATGCGGGTGCCGTGAGCGATGGCGTGGTCGAGGATGGGCTGGGGGTCGGCGGGGTCGCGGAGGATGAGGTTGGCGATTCCGTTGTGGCTGTTGGCGGAGGCGATATCAGGCAGCTGCACGAAGCTGTCGTTGCCTGAGAAGTGGACGGCGACGCGGTTGGCGGGATAGCGGGATTTGATCTCGCGCATGTTGCCTTCGAGGACCAGTTTGCCCCGGTAGATGATGGCGATTTCGTCACAGAATTTTTCCACCTGGTCCATGCGGTGCGTGCTGAAGAGGATGGCTTTGCCCTGGGCGCGGAGGTCGAGCAGGGTGTCCATGAGGAGGGCGGCGTTGACGGGGTCGAGGCCGGTGAAGGGCTCGTCCATGATGATGAGGTCGGGCTCGTGGAGGAGCGCGGCGATGAACTGTATCTTCTGCTGCATGCCTTTCGAGAGTTCTTCGGTTTTCTTGTCGATGGCTTCGGCGATCTGGAGGCGCTCGCACCAGGCGCGGGCGCGGGTAGCGGCGACGGAGGCATCGAGCGAGTGGAGGCGACCGAGGAAGATGAGCTGATCGAGGACCTTCATTTTTTTGTAGAGGCCGCGCTCCTCGGGGAGGTAGCCGATGCGGGCGAGTGCAGCGCGGGTGAAGGGCTGGCCGAAGAGGCGGACGGTGCCGGAGTCGGGGCGGGTGATGCCGATCATCATGCGAATAGAGCTGGACTTGCCGGAGCCGTTGGGGCCCAGGAGGCCGAACATGGTGCCAGGTTCGATGGTGAGGGAGAGAGCTTCGACGGCGATCTTGTCGCCGTAAGCCTTGCGGATGCTGGCGAGTTCGACTATGGGCATGAGTAAACCAGTTTATCAGGCGAGTCGAGATGCCCTACCCCTTCCCCCTTACTTGTCGCGTGAAGTATCCCGAATCATTAGCTTAGGGTAGGAGCTAGGCAAGTTAACCCGGAGCGGTTCCGATTGTTCAAAGCGGGTGGTGGCGGCGTGGAGGCAACGGCGACGGCAAAGCAAACAGCAGATTCTTCGTGATGACAAACAAGGGACAACAGCAACTACAGAAGCAGATTCCCTTTTGGAATGACAAAGGAAGAGAT
>CAXTPN010000336.1:0-2512 GCA_964246125.1 uncultured Acidobacteriaceae bacterium | reverse complement strand
CCATCAACGTCCCCACATTCGTCACCAGCGCTACGTTCTTGCTGTCAAACAGCTTCGCCACATCAGGCAGATTCGTATTCAGCGAGAAATTCGGCGCCTGCGCCAACTGGATCAGTCCCACACCCGCTCCCCCCGTCTGAGGCAGCGCCAGCGGCCCGCGCACCGTTGCATAGCTGCTGTAACCCGCCGTATCGAACGGCACCAGCATATTGTTCGCGTCGTTGCCGCCGTACATGAAAATGCACACCAGCGCCTTGTAATCGGTAGGCGTCTGCGCCAGCGAGTTCAACAGCCCGAACGGCCTCAGTCCAGCCGCATTGCCCGCAGCCGCCAGTGATGCGTATTTGATAAAGCTCCGCCGATTCGTCGCCATCTTTGAACCCCTTTTGTTTGTCATTCCCGAAGGGAATCTGCTGTTGCCTTTGTCTTGGCTCGAATCCCAAAACATCAATGATTCACCTTGTACTGCGAACTCGTAATCACCAGGTAAGTTGCCACTCGAACCCGCTGCGCCGGATCGGTCAACGTCATCACATGGTTCACGATCGCAGTCCGCATATTCGCAGGCATCTGCCCATGCATGAAGATCGTACCCAGCGCATCCACCAGGTTCCCGCTATCGGTCGCCGCGTTGCCGGTCGCCGAAGCCATCATCCCCAGCGCGCTCGTCTTGCTCAGGTCCACGCTGAATCCGGAGATCTGGTTATAGACCAGTTGATTCGCCTGCGTCAGCCGCAGCACCGCGCTCGCCGTATTCTCCAGCGAAAACTCCGGCGCGTTTACGGCCGTCCCCGGAATCACATATTCAGGAGGAAAGAAGTTGAACACGCTTCCCGACGCATACGGCCGCTGACTCAAAGCCCCTGAGTAGTTGCTCAAGGTCCCGTAGTACCCCGTCGCATCCGTATTCACAAACCCCAGCCCGCGAATCACATTCGCCAGGTACAGGATCGGTTCCCGCAGATGTCCGCCGTCAAAGCTCGCATTCGTATCGCCCGCCCGAGCTTCGCTGTCCATCAGAATCGCCCGCACCACCGCCGCCATATCGCCGCGAACCCCGCTTCCGTTATCCGCGAACACCGTCGCGACACGCTTCACATAAGCCGGGCTCGGATTGCTCGCGACCAGGTGCTGGATCAGCTGCCTGCACACGAACGGTCCCACGTTGGGGTGAGCAAACAAGTTCCCCAAAGCGCCGTCCAGGTCCTGTTCAGCCGTCTGCCCCGCAGGCAGCGTCGTTCCGTTCAGCAGAGCCTTCGCCGTCGTATCGTGCGCGCTCTCTACCGCCGCCATCGGCATGTCGTAGTTTGCCGTCCCATTCGGGAACTTCGCCGGACTCCCGCCCCCAGCCGCCGCAAACGTCCACCCCGTATACGCTCGCGCGAACGCCTGCACCTGCGCCTGCGTGTACGAAGGGATCATATTCCCCGATGCATCCAGCTTCGGCGTCCCATCCTGGTTCAACTCGTACAAACCAATCGTGAACAACTGCATGATCTCGCGCGAGTAGTTCTCGTTCGCGATCTGCCCATTCCCCGGCTTGTAGCTGTTCAACATGTTCAGGTACAAGCCCATACCCGTCGATAGCGTCACGTCCTTCATCACCTTCGAGAAGTTCGCAAAGGCATCGTTCACCAAAAGATTTTGATAGGGAATGATCGCGTTAGGCGTCTCCGAGTTCGTCGAGATCACAAACATCTCCGCCAGCGCGAACGCCACTCGCTGCCGCAGCTGATCGTTCCCCGTGATTGCCGCCGCCCACCACTCTGACTGCTCGCACGGAATCGGATTGCTCGGCGCGCACTGCACCGGCAGCGGATTCGGCAGGTCCGCCAGCAGCGTAGGCGTGGCCGCCATCTGCTCCGTGATAAACCCATCCAATCCCACCGACTGCACATGCTGGATCAGCGTCGGCGTAGGCCCAAACGTCGCCTGGTCCAGCAGCCTCGCCGCCGCCGCCACGCTCGTCTTGTTCACCGTAAACTGCACCATCGCCGTCGCCGAGCTCACCGACCCCGGGTCCGGGTTCAATACGTCCACTGTTCCTGAGGTCGTGCCGCTCGCCGCCGTATAGTTGGCCTGCAGCTCTGACGAGGACACGAACGTCGTCGTCAGTCCAACCCCGCCCACTTGAATCTGTGAACCCTGGACGAAGTTCGTTCCCCGCACATCCACCAAATAGGTCGTCGAGGTCCCGCTCTCCGTAGCCGCCTCTGCCGTCATGGTCGGCACCGGATTCCACACCGCCTCCGTCACCGCGCCCGAAGCCGTCGGCGCCGCCGTGCTCACCGCCGTCACGGTCACAGTATTTGAACTGGGGATCGTCGTTGGAGGGGTATAAAGTCCACTGGCCGAGATCGTTCCAGTCGCCGCCGAGCCACCGCTGATGCCGTTCACCTGCCACGTCACAGCCTGGCTGGTCGCATTCGTTACCGTTGCCGTGAACTGCGTCGTCGTCCCCAGCCTGGTCTGCGCGGCTCCACTCACCGTCACCGTCGCCACCGCGCTCACC
>CAXTPN010000335.1:0-2513 GCA_964246125.1 uncultured Acidobacteriaceae bacterium | reverse complement strand
GCTGTTTCCAGGGTGTGGCTCCGATGAGGTAGCCGGTCTTGAGGTCCTGGCTGGTGTCGCCGGCGTTAGAGGCTGCGATGCAGACGATGCCGCCGATGGTGATAGCCAGCGCTCCGAAGGCGGGAGCGGTCCAGCCCTTGACCAGGAAGATGGCGCAAGTGGCCATAAGGGTCGCGATGGTCATGCCGGAGACGGGCGAAGCGCTCGACCCGACGATGCCGACGATGCGGGCCGAAACCGTAACGAAAAGGAACCCGAAGATCACAACGAGAATGGCAGCCGCGATGTTGGCGAGCAGACCCACCTGGGCTCCGGGTACGGGATGGAGGGTGAGGAAGGCAACCAGCAAAATGACGAGGAGGACCGAGCCTCCGAGGACAACGGACATGGGAAGGTCGTGCGCGGTCCTCACTGGGCGAGCGGGAGCCGCGTGCTGCCACCCATCTGCATTTTTTTTGCGCATCGACCGGACGCCCTCGCTGAGTGCCGAGAGGATGGTGGGGGCGGTGCGGAGCAGGGTGATCAGTCCGGCGGCGGCGACGGCTCCGGCGCCCATCGGCCGGACGTAGGTCTTCCACAGCGCGCTGGGGTCCATGTTGGCGATGGGTGTGGTGCCGGGATAGATGGGGGTCGCCAGGTGCGAGCCGAAGAAGTAGATGGCCGGCATCAGGACCAGCCAAGAGAACACGCCGCCGGCGAGCATGACGGCGGCCACTCGTATGCCGATGATGTAGCCCACGCCGAGGTACTCGGGTGTGCAGTCCGCGCGGAGAGCCGCGCCTTTGAGGATGTGCTGATCGCCCCCGAAGTTAGGCTCATAGTTGGGTCCGGAGGGCCAGAGGGCGAATAGGTTGTCGTTCTGGAAGAGGGTGTAGAGGCCGCCTAATCCCAGGCCGAGAAATACTCGTGAGGCAAAGCTGCCGCCGCGCTCGCCGGCCATCAGGACGTCGGCGCAGGCAGTGCCCTCGGGGTAGATGAGGACGCCATGCTCTTCCACGATGAGCTGGCGGCGCAGCGGAATCATGAACAGGACCCCGAGCCATCCGCCGAAGAGGGCGAGAGCGAAGATTCTTGTCGACTCCAGATCGAAGCCGAGGAAGATCAGGGCGGGCAGGGTGAAGATGACGCCCGAGGCGATGGACTGGCCGGCGTTGCCGACCGTCTGGACGATATTGTTTTCGAGGATGCTGGCCTTGCCGAAGGCGCGCAGGATGGAGATGGACAGCACCGAGATAGGGATCGAGGCGGCCACGGTGAGACCCGCGCGCAGGCCGACGTAGACCGTGACGGCTCCAAACAGCACGGCGAAGACCCCGCCGAGGAGCAGCGCGCGAAGGGTGAACTCGGGGCGTGAGTCCGCGGCGGGGACGAAGGGCTGGAAGGGGGCTGCCATGTGCGTGTTCTCCGCGGGCGCGAACTGGTTTGAGGCTTGGATGGGAGTGTACCAGCGCAGATGCGTCGAGAACGGATTGGCGGGGAGGCGCGAGGATGGCTTATACTGCGGGCATGGCGCGGTCTGACCGACCTGGAGCGCCGTCGAGTAGGTGAGTCTTCAGCCAACGCTTGAAGGTGCAGCTCGGGGTCGATGCTGTAGGTCCACCTGGTGGGGTGGGGAGTCGCCGCGTCAGTGGATGGCGCGTGGTGGCGCGGGTACTTCGAAGTCCCGCGCGCATACTGCTGAACGATGTGGTGACAACGATCTTCCCGGCGGATTGCCGGAGCTGTGGGGGACCGCTGCTGCATGCGGGCTCAGTGCCGGTTTGCGAAGCGTGCGTGGGGCGCGTAGTACCAAGCGATCTATACGAATGTCGGCGCTGCGGCGAGGCACTCGACCTCGACCTGGATATGGAAGACATACGATTTGCGGGGATGCTGGCGGAGGGATCGCTGTGTCGCGAGTGCCGGAGCGTGCCGCCAGACTTTGAGCGCGCGGTCTCGTTTGGAGTGTACGAAGGCGAGCTGCGGGATCTCATCGCGCTGCTGAAATTTGAGCGCGTGCGCGGCGTGGCGCGGCTGCTGGGCGGTCGTCTGGCCGAAGCAGTGCTGCAATTGGAGGGCCTGGCCGCCACTGAGTTGATGGTGATGGCGGTGCCGCTGTTTCCCGCACGCGAAAGGCAGCGGGGGTACAACCAGTCAGTGCTGCTGGCCGATGAAACAGTGCGGCAGCTAAGGCGGATGCGGCCGGCGTGGAAGCTGTTGCAGGCGCACGGGGCGATCGCGCGGCAACGAAGCACGGAGAGCTCGTTCGTGCTCTCGCGCAGAGCGCGGCGACGGAACCTGAGCGGCGCCTTCCGAGTGATGGGCGATGTGGTGGGTCGCGAGGTGCTCCTGATAGACGACATTTACACCAGCGGCGCGACGGCTCGCGAGTGCGCGCGCGTGCTGATACGGGCCGGGGCGGCGAAGGTGTGGGTGGCGACGCTGGCGCGGGCGCAGATGGAGTTTGTGCGACGGCAGCATGAAGATCCCGGAGAGGGTGTAGCGGCGTGGGATATGGCTGCGCTTCCCAGCAC
>CAXTPN010000334.1:1931-2518 GCA_964246125.1 uncultured Acidobacteriaceae bacterium | reverse complement strand
CGTCTCCGCCAACCTGCTTGCGGAGTTCCTTCAACAACTCTCCCCGACCCCATGACCATCGACGACTTCAACGCACTCGCGAAGCCCGAAGTCATCGCCCACTTGCTCGCCTCTTGCGGGTGCCGCCGGTGGGCCGAGGCAGTGGTCGCGCATCGCCCCTTCAGTACGGCGCACGCTCTGCTCGAAGCTGCCGAACGCGTCTGGTTCGCCCTGCCCGAAGCAGACTGGCTCGAGGCCTTCGCCCAACATCCCCGCATCGGTCAGCGTACATCCCCCACTACCGAGTACCTTGCGCACTCCAGCAGCGAA
The DNA here is from genome assembly GCA_964246125.1 of uncultured Acidobacteriaceae bacterium. Taxonomy (GTDB): domain Bacteria; phylum Acidobacteriota; class Terriglobia; order Terriglobales; family Acidobacteriaceae; genus Edaphobacter. The sequence goes on along the minus strand of CAXTPN010000334.1, from coordinate 2,209 downwards.
CAGGCCGTCGCCCTGGCCACGCTCGACCAGGTGGCCGAAGCGCTGACCGCCGGGAACCGGGCATACGAGAGCCGCTTCGGCTTTCGCTACCTTGTGTTCGCCAGCGGAAGAACGGCTCCGGAACTTCTCTCAATCCTGAACGACCGCCTGACCCACACGCGCGAAGAAGAATTGCAGGAGGCGGCCCGCCAGCAACATCGCATCACCGCGCTTCGCATGGCAAAATGGCTTGAGGGCTGACGCAGCCATGAGCGAACCGACAGGCCGGCACGGAATCT
>CAXTPN010000334.1:0-1921 GCA_964246125.1 uncultured Acidobacteriaceae bacterium | reverse complement strand
TCTCCCCCCACATCCTCGATACCAGCCTTGGCCTTCCCGCGGCCGGCGTCCACGTCACGCTGGAGCGCGAAGCTCCCGACGACTACGCCGCGGCATGGCTTCCCTGCGCCTCTGCCCAGACTGACCCCGATGGCCGCTGCAAGCCTTTGCTCGCCGTCGAAAAAGTGGTCGCCGGGAAGCACCGCCTGACCTTCGCAACCGCTGCCTACTTCGCGTCGCTGGAACTCCCAACCTTGTACCCGGAGATCGTCATCACCTTCCTGGTCGCCGCCGATGAAACCAGCTATCACATCCCGCTTCTGCTCAGCCCGTTCGGCTATACGACCTACCGCGGCACCTGAATCGGAGCGCACCCATGCCCCACCTGGCCGAGAATCACTACGGTAAATCCAAAATCCGGCTGCTAAAGGTTACGCGCAAAGGTGACACCCACACCGTCCACGAGTGGACCATAGGGGTATATCTTAGCGGCGACTTCGCGCGTTGCTTCCTGGATGGCGACAATACCGGCCTGCTCGCCACGGACACCATGAAAAACACGGTCTATGCCGTGGCGCGGGGATCCGCCGCAACCACCATGGAGGACTTTGCCGCCGAGCTCGCGCAGTTCCTCCACGACCGCAACCCGCAGGTCCCCAATATTCGCATCACCCTCGAAGAGAAGATGTGGGTCCGCATTACGGCCAACGGCAAAAAGCACGACTCCGCCTTCCTGCAGCGCGGCCCCGACCTGGCCACGACCTCCATCTCGCTCGACCGGAACGCACTTCCTGTGATTTCCTCCGGAGTCAAAGGTCTGGTCATCCTCAAGACAGCGCACTCCGCCTTTGCGGGCTTCCGCCGCGACGAGCTCACCACATTGCCCGACACCCACGATCGCCTGCTAGGCACGGAGGCGACCATCGTCTGGGTCTACTCCGCGGCACCCTCTGACTTTGCCGCAACCCGCACCCGCATCATGGACGCGCTCCTCACCACCTTCGCAAACCACGACTCCTTCTCCGTCCAGCAGACCCTCTACGCTATGGCAGAGGCCGCCCTCGCCGCCGAGCCCCTCGTCGCCGAACTTACCCTCACCCTGCCCAACCGCCACAACCTTCCCATAGACTTCTCCCGCTTCGCCCCACCCTTCGACTACCAAAACGACAACACAATCTTCGGCCCCCCCGACGAACCCTCCGGGCACATCCACGCCCGCGTCACCCGCTGATCTCCTCCACGAACGGCTGCCCCAGGTTCCGATGGCACTATCGTCGACAGTGGGGTTACGAACTATTTCATAGCCAGTAAAGCCGCCATAATTCCCACCCCATCCCAAAGATTCTGCAGCCGCAAATTCTCATTCGCCGCGTGTTGATTGTCGTCATGATTGGCAATCGCGACGTTGATCACCTTCGTTCCCGTAGCCCTTTCCATCGCGTCGTTCGGTCCCGTCCCGCCGGAGGTCGGCATCACCACCACCGGCCCGTCCGCGCTCTCCACCGCCGCAATCACATCTTTGGCAATCGGCAAGCTGAGCGGCGTCCGCGCCGCGTTCTCTCCCTCCTGCAGTTTCCCCCACGCCACCCGCGCATGGCCCATCTGCTCCTCGCGTGTCGGCTCCGAGCTTGTCACAAAGTACCCCTGCGACCTCACATACTCGACCACCCGCCTCTGCTGCACCTTCCAGTCGATTCCCGGTACCAGCCGCAAGTCGAGGTCTGCCCTCGCCGAGATCGGAATGACGTTGGCCGCGCTCGCTCCCGTCTGTCCAGAAGCGATGCCGTTGATGTTCAAGGAGGGGTACGCGATCATCTCGATCAGGTGCTTGCCGCCGCCGTCGGTGCGCCCCAGCCACAACTCCTGCTTCAGCGCCTCATCGTTCAACGGAGCCGCATCCATCGCCTTCAGCTCTTCCGGCCCCATAGGCGCCATGCCGTCG
>CAXTPN010000333.1:0-2520 GCA_964246125.1 uncultured Acidobacteriaceae bacterium | reverse complement strand
GCCCCGTCCCCATGAAGATGTCCTGAATATCCCGCAGCCGGCAGATCTTTCCATTCAGCAGGTATTCGCTGTCCCCCGACCGGAACAGCCGCCGCGTGATCGTCAACTCCCCCGCTCGCACCGGAGTCCGCCCAAACTTCCGCCGGCGAATCCGCAGCACCACATTCGACCCCGCGGCATCTCCATCGCTCGCATCCGAGACCGTCGCCACCGCCTCCGCATCCTCCGGATTCAGCACCGTCCCCGGCTGCGCCTCCGCGACCGCCTCCTCCGTGTCCGCCGCGCTCTGCTCGCGCAGGCTGGTCTCGTCCCAGTCCGTCACCTGCCGCTCGCCAATCGTCACGTCCGGCGCATCGCCCTTGTCGCCGCTCCCGTCATACACCTCCGGATCCACCAGCGTCAGCGACACCTCCGCCATCCCCGTAGGCTTGCGCTCGCGCGTCCCCGCGAAGATCACGTCTTCCATCTTGATCCCGCGCAGGCTCTTGGCCGACTGCTCCCCCAGCACCCAGGTGATCGCATCCGCGATATTCGACTTCCCGCAGCCGTTCGGCCCCACCACCGCCGCGATGCCCGCCCCCGCAAGCTGCACCTCGGTGCGATCGCAAAACGACTTGAAGCCGAGAATCGTAACTTTCTTGAGCTTGAGCATGGACCCTCGACAGCCTTTCGACGACATCCATAAGCCGCTGTGAAAGGCTGAAACGTGCTGAACGTACAGACCAACTCTAGCCGTCGCAGCGGCTCGAATCAACCGCAGTACCCCACCTATTGTGGATAAGAAGCCGCGAATACTACTAAAAGGTGACCCTCTGCGTTTCCGTATCGCCTGCGAAAACCGGCGACGCCCCAAGACGCACACTGCCTTTCCTCACTCTCGCTTGCGCCACGGCCCGGTCGTTTCTATAATTCGCAGTACCATAGGCATGAGCCAGCCGCCTCAAGCCCCAGGGCCAACGTCCTCCGATGCATGGAGACACGGTTCAGGTCCTGGCCTTCTTCCCCAGTCTCGCAGTCCGCCGCGAGCAGATCGGCCACGCGGCGCTTGCGCCGGGTAAGTCCGAGCAACGAAATCAGTAGTCCCCAAGTCTGATGCTGTAGAGATTTTTACTGAGGTGTTCTGAATGAAGAAGGCAACAATTGCGACTCTCCTGGCAATCCCGGCGTTGTTGGTTCCGGGCATGATCTCTCACCACGGCGTTGCGTTTGCGCAGGCCGCGGGCTCGTCCGGCGTACAGATGGATCCCGCCGAGTTCGCCGACTACGACAACGCCGCCAACAAGCTGGCGAGTGATCCGAAGGCGCAGGCCGCGGCCCTCGAAGCTTACCTCGTCAAGTATCCTAAGTCCGCCGTCAAAGCCGACGTGCAGCAGCGCCTCATGATCGACTACTACCAGTTCGACCATGCCAAGGCCATTGACGCCGCCGACAAGGTCCTCCAGTTAGCTCCCAACAATCTTCAGGCCATCACCATTGAGGTGGCGTTCCGCACCGAGGCCGCGCAGGCCCTCACCGATCCCGCGGCCAAGCAGTCCGCGCTCGATGCCGCCGCCGACTACGCCCAGAAAGGCCTGAACGCCACCAAGCCCGACGGAACCTCCGACGCTGACTTCGCCAAGCTCAAGTCTGCGGTCACGCCTACCTTTTACAGCACCATCGGCTCCGACGCGCTAGCCAAGAAAGACTCCGCCGCCGCGGTCTCCGCCTTCAAGTCGGAACTGGCCGCCGTGCCCGAAGCCCAGACTACCGCCGTTGGCACGCCGCTGCAGGATACCTACTATCTCGGTGTCGCCTACTATAGCGCCCAACCGCCCGATTACATCAATTGCACCTTCTACACCACTCGCGCCGCCGCCTATGCGCCCGACACCTACAAGGCGCAATTCCAGCCTCTCGCCACCTATTGCTATAAGAAGTACCACGGCGGCACCGATGGCTACGACGCAGTGGTCGCCGCCGCCAAGGCCAACCTCACCCCACCGGCCGACTTCAAGATCACTCCCGCGCCCACCGACAAGGATCAGGCCGACGCCCTCATGACCAGCACCAAGGATGAGGACATCGCCAAACTCGCCACCGGCGACAAGGAGTACGTCCTGCAGTACGGCAGCGATGCCAACGCCACCAAGGTCTGGGACGCCATCAAGGGCAAGTCCGTTGAAATTCCAGACGCTCTCGTCATCGCCGCCACCGCGGACCAGCTTCAGGTTGCCGTCTCTGACGATGCGGTCCAGTCCAAAACCGCCGACTTCACCTTCAACATGAAGATGCCGCTCAAGACTGTCCCCGCCGTCGGAACCAAGACTACCCTCACCGGCACCTACGCCTCCTACACGCCCAAGCCCGTCATGATCGTCATGAGCGACGGGGAGGAAGTCGCGAAGAAGGCTCCCGCGAAGACCCCTGTAAAGAAGGCTCCCGTTCGCCACAAATAACCGCTAGTCGCAGCACAGGAAGGGCCGCCTCTCAGGCGGTCCTTTTTCATTCCCCGAAGGAGAATCTGACGCTGTTTATTCCTTC
>CAXTPN010000332.1:0-2527 GCA_964246125.1 uncultured Acidobacteriaceae bacterium | reverse complement strand
AAGAGTTCATCTTGGTTTGCCCTCTACGGACATGCGATATGACCGGCGAATCGCCGATCATTCCTTCCGTCGCTGCGGCTGTACTTTTTCCAAAATCCCAAGGGGGACGATGTGTGCTACTGTCTCAATTATTTGATGAGTCTATCAAGGCTAGTCACGATATAAGCATCTGATCTATGTAAGCCATTCTTTACTCCTTTCTATGGCAACACGAACCGGCTGCGCGAGGTCTTCGATGACTTTTTTGCATCATCCTGCCGTGTCTCGATGCCGGAATATTCTCATACTCGGCTCAGTCTACGGTAGCTTTACTACATCAACAAGCGATTCTGAAGTTCTGATCTGCCTGCATAATATTGGAGGGGCAAACATCCCTCATGCTCAAATAAAGGTATTGTTACACAATTACCGCTTGGGGCCTATCCACACCAACCCAATGATTATCTCTCAATCACTTTCCCCAAACCACATTAGTGACTTGACCCAATCCCTCAAAATCCGCCACCACATCCTTCCCCAACCTCCCTGTTACCTTGCACCTCTCATAGATAACCACCCTCCCACTATTCTGCAGCCCTATAGCGACCAAATTCCCCTTCGGATTCTCAGCAAACGACCTCGGGAACGATCCCCCCGCGGGCGTCAGCTGGCCAAAATGGGCTGTCCCATCACCGGAGATGTCGAACTCGGCCATCGTATCCGAAGCCACGCGGGTCGCGTTCTTGGGGTCTGGGTTCTTAATGTCGAAGAACGTGGCATTCCGATTCGAAACCAGCAAGGACTTGCCGTTCTTTGCGATCTCGATCTCGGCCGCTGCGTTGCCTGCGAAAGCTGTCGCGTTGGCGGGGCCGTAGGTCGTGCTGTTGGTGAAGGGAGTCATGCTCAGCCCGCCGTTTTGGCCGAGATACGTGACTTTGTAGCCTGTCAATGTGTTGGCGAGTTCAGTCACGAGATAGTAGTATGTCTGATCCTCGGCGCCCTGCTTGTGCGATGCCGCCACATGGAACGCCCCATGGCGGGGTCCCGAGCCTGGCACGACGGGGATGGTCGGGCGGGCTGATACGAGTAGCGTAGCGGGATCAACGTAGAAAATGCGCAGGAGATCAGCACCCAAGTCCGGGATAACGAGGTACCTATTCGAAGGGTCGACGAGAACCTGATGAGGATGCGGGGCCGCCTGGCGCGCAGCGTTCGGCCCGGGTTTCTCGAGCGTGAAGTTGAAGACCTGCGACGCGGCGAAGGCGCCTGTCTGGGGATCGAGTTTCCAGGTCGTAAGCCCCCACGCGTAGTGCGCGACGGCGAGAAGCTGGCTGCCGTTGGGGCTGGTGTAGATGGCGGAGTTGACCGGGGCGTTGAGCGTGGTGGTGCGGTTCACGAGGCTGAGGACTCCGGTGTCCGGATTGAGCTTGAAGGAGTTGAGGGTGCCGTTGCCGACGGCGATGCCTTCGTCGACGCAGTAGAGGTTGTTGTGCTTGGCGTCGAGGTGGATCCAGGAGGCGTTGGGTTGGCACCCGTTACTGGATTCGAGCTGGCCGAGGTAGTAGGTGCCGTTGGGGGCGTGGGTGAGGTTCAGGGTCGTGATGGTGCCGGCGTAGGAGGAGACGTAGAGTTTGGTTGCGGAGGCGGTGGCGACCAGCGCCGTGGCGGTTAGAGCGGAGAGATGCATGGTCTCTGTTTGTAGAGGTTTGAAAAGCGCCTGCTATGCTTTGACTGTTCGGCGGCTCGAGAAATTTATGTAGAGAAGGGAAATGTGGAGAAACGCTTTTTGTGAGAGAAGAAATTTCTTGAGTGGCTCTCGAGAAAGTGATGAATTGCGTTTTGTCAATGAGAACGCGATCACTAGGCAGACAATGAACAAAGCAAATTATTGGAGGAAAGAGGAGAAAGGAACAACGGCGAAATAAGCCGAGGGTTTGAGCTTCACATTGTTTGTGCCATCTTCCTTTGTATGGTGGACAACAAGTGGATCAGATCAAGCGAGAAGGTCGTTTCGACTTTCCATGTCCCACGTGCTGCTTGGCCAATCACGAACGGCGGTGAGTTCGTGCAGAATGGGGGAAGCTAGCGTAAGCCACGCCAAGCGTGGAAATGAGGCTCCTGAGCCGTAATCGGGAATTTGAAGTCGTTGTTTGAAACACTATCTTATCCCGTAGAAGACCATGTCGATACCTGGACTGATCTTACCTGTGAATGAACTCATACTTCTAGTCAACTGAAATCTTAAACGTACCTCGGCCGTTGTGCATCTTCTGAACACTCCAGTGCACAAGGGGAACGCCATAATTTGGTCGTAGGCGAAGCTGATATCTCTCCACTATCAAACTCAAATCCATTTGGACAACAGTGATGGTGAAGTTGCCAGCTAATCTTGGCGCAGAGGTATAAAAGATTCGCGTAAGAATAGCGTTTCGCATAGCCAAATTGAAGGTATCTTGACAGGGAGATACTCCGAATGCAGGGACCGCAAGACGATCTGGCAGTCGGATAAAGCGCACTGAGCCGCACCTATTGTCAGGGAATAGAAATG
>CAXTPN010000331.1:1701-2537 GCA_964246125.1 uncultured Acidobacteriaceae bacterium | reverse complement strand
CTCGTCCGCCTCGCCCTCTCGCTCCCCGGCTGCCTCGGCTCCCGTCTCACCGGGGGAGGCTTCGGCGGCTGCACCGTCTCACTCGTCGAGGCCTCCGCGGCCGAGGTCTTCGCCACCTCGCTCCAGCGCCTCTACCACGATGCCATCGGCGTCACCGCCCAGGTCTTCATCTGCCGCATCGCCGACGGAGCCGGCCCCTTGTCCCTGCCCTGAACATTCTTCCAGTTCGGGCGACGGGAAGGGACGTCATCCTGACCCTAGGCGAAGCCGGGGGGAAGGACCCCTGTATTTAGTCGTTGTTTGTTGTAAGTTTAGTGTGGCTGTAAAGGCACTTCAGGACTCCCATCCATGCGCATCGGAATCGACCTCGGCGGCACCAAGATTGAAGCGCTCGCACTCTCAAACGATGGACGCGAGCTCGCGCGGCATCGCGTCTCCACCCCCCAGCACGACTATGAAGGCACCGTCGCCGCCGTGGTCGGCCTGGTCCATCGCCTGGAACAGGAGACCGGCGGCACCGCAACCGTCGGCGCGGGTATTCCCGGCAGCATCCGCCAATCCACCGGCCTCATCAAAAACGCCAACTCCGTCTGGCTCAACGGCCGGCCTCTGCGTGAAGACCTTTGCCAGGCGCTGAACCGCGAAGTCCGCCTGGCTAACGACGCCAACTGCCTGGCCGTCTCGGAGGCAACCGATGGAGCCGCCAGCGGGTATCGCACCGTCTTCGCCGTCATTCTCGGCACCGGCTGCGGCGGAGGCATCGCGATCGACGGCCGCATCCATGCCGGCCCCAACGGCGTCGGCGGCGAGTGGGGCCATAATCCCCTCCCTTGGGC
>CAXTPN010000331.1:1096-1691 GCA_964246125.1 uncultured Acidobacteriaceae bacterium | reverse complement strand
CCCAACCCTCTGAGCTGCCCGGGCCGCCCTGCTTCTGCGGCAAGCACGGCTGCCTCGAAAAATGGCTCTCCGGCACCGGCATCGCGCTCGACTTCTCTCGAACCACTGGTCAGACCATTACCACGCGCGAGATCGCCGCGCTCTGGGAACAAGGCGATCCCGCCGCCACCGCGAACATGGAGCGCTTCGAATCGCGCCTGGCTCGTGCCCTCGCCTCTATCGTGAACGTGCTCGACCCCGACGTCATCGTCATCGGCGGAGGAGTCTCGCGCATCGAGCGCATCTACCGCGACCTGCCCCCGCTCATTCAACCCTGGGTCTTCGGCGGAGACTTCGACACCCCCATCCTGCCCGCCGTCTTCGGCGACTCCAGCGGAGTCCGCGGAGCCGCCTGGCTCTGGCCTAAGCCCTGACAAAGAAAAGTGGCTGCCCCAAGAATGGTGCAACTTTTTCTATACCGAAGTCCAGACTTAAGCAGCCTGTTTTGAATACTTTAGATACTTTAGGGGGGAGGGGGGAGTTCACCCACAAGTCTCCTCGGTTATAATGGTACTGTCCCAACCCGCATCATCGCCGGAGAGTTGGCCGAGTGGCT
>CAXTPN010000331.1:0-1086 GCA_964246125.1 uncultured Acidobacteriaceae bacterium | reverse complement strand
TCTTTTGCTTGGGGGGGGGGGGGGCCCCCCCCCCCCCCTCGTTATCAGCTACGCGTACATGCCGCGCTGCTTTGTCGTGTAGGCAACACGATCGATGGCCAGCATGTAAGCCGCGATCCGGTTGTTCACTGAGTGCGACTCCGCATACGCCACTACGTCCTTGAACGACTCCGTCATAATCGTGTCCAGCCGCTGATTGACCTCCGCTTCGGTCCAGAAATACCCCATCCGGTCCTGCACCCACTCAAAATAGCTCGCCGTCACGCCGCCCGCGTTTGCCAGAATATCCGGCACCACGAAGACTTTTTTCTCCTCCAGGACATCGTCCGCGACCGTCGTCGTCGGGCCGTTCGCGCCCTCGCAGAGGATCTTGCAGCGCAGCCGATCCGCGTTCTGGCTGGTAATGACATTCTCGGTCGCCGCCGGAATCAGGATCTCGCAGGAACGTGTAATCAACTCATCCTTGTCGCACGAATCCGCCTTCAGGAAGCCGTTGATCGTCCCAGCCTTCGCGCGGTGTTCCATCAATGCCGGAACGTCGATGCCCTGGTCATTCACCAGTGCGCCGTCGTACTCCGCGATGCCGATGATCGTATAACCCTTGCGATACAGCAGGTTAGCCGCATTCGCCCCTACGTTGCCGAAGCCCTGGATGATAACCCTGCAACCCTCGATGGTCATCCCAAGGTACTTCAGCGCCTCGTCGCAGCACACCGAAATGCCGCGCCCGGTCGCTTCCCTGCGCCCGCGCGACCCGCCCAGGTTCACCGGCTTCCCGGTCACCACGGCAGTCGAGGTCTGCCCCACATGCATTGAGTATGTGTCCATGATCCACGCCATGGTCTGCTCGTTGGTGTTCATGTCCGGCGCGGGCACGTCCTTCTCCGGCCCGATGAACGGGATCAACTCGGCGGTGTAGCGCCGGGTCATCCGCTCCAGCTCCCCCTGCGACATGTGCCTGGGGTCGCAGATCACCCCGCCCTTCGCCCCGCCGAACGGGATGTTCACCACCGCGCACTTCCAGGTCATCCAGCTGGCCAGCGCGCGCACCTCGTCCAGCGACACGTCCGGCGCATAGCGGATGCC
>CAXTPN010000330.1:0-2554 GCA_964246125.1 uncultured Acidobacteriaceae bacterium | reverse complement strand
GCTCACGGGACCGCCGCGCAGAACACCATCTCCAGGGCCGGATTCATGTAGGACACGGCGGTGGACACGTTGCTGACCACGTGCAGCAGCATGTGGCAGCGGGCCATCAGCCAGGCGTCCCGCACCACCTCGCGCGCCATGTCCAGGTCGCGCTCCATGCGCTGCTCTTCATCGTGGATGCGCTGGTAGAGACGCGCGTTCGCGATCGAAACAGCGACCTGCGAGGCCAGCGTGGTAAGGGTGCGCTGGTGATCTTCGTTGTAGTAGTTCACGCGCGTGTGTTCGAGGTCGATGATGCCGATGACATCGCCTTTGTAGATCAGCGGAACCGAGAGCTCGGAGCGGGTTTCGGGGTTCTCCTTCAGGTAGCGCGGGTCTTTGCGCACGTCGGGCGAGAGCACGGGCGAGCGCTCCAGCGCGGCAAGGCCGATCAGGCCCTGGCCCAGCTCGACGTTGCGCCGGCGCGTGACGCGCTCGCCATAGCGGGTGCTGAAGCGGTGCTCGAACTGCTCGGTGCGCGGATTCCAGAGCAGGATGGTGAACATCTGGAAGTCGATTACGCGCTTCAGCAGGGCGCCGATGCGCTCGAGCAGATCGTCGGGGTCGAGGATGGCGCTGATCTCGCGCGAGATCTCATGGAGCACCGTGAGCGTCTGCGCCTGGCGCGACACGCGGGTGTAGAGGCGGGCGTTTTCAATGGCGATCGCGACGCGCGAGGCGGTCAACTCGAGCAGGCGCTGATGATCGGTGGTGAAGAAAGCGGGCGCTTCGGATTGGAGGTCGAGCACGCCGATGACGCGGTTCTTCACGATCAGCGGCACGGCCAGCTCGGAGAGCACGTTGGGGTTGGCGTTGATGTAGTTCTCGACCGTTCTGACGTCTTCGACCAGGATGGACTTGCGCTGCAGCGCGGCCGTGCCCGAGATGCCGCGGCCCAGCTTGATGCGGATGCGCTCGACGTCCGGGGTGTGGCCGGTCTGGAAGCGCATCCACAGCTCGTGGGTGCGGTCGTTGATCAGCAGGATGGCGAAGATGCGGTAGTCGATGACGGCGCGGACGAGGTCGGCGACGCGGTGCAACAGCGTGTTCAGGTCGAGCGTGGTGTTGAGCGCGTCGGCCAGACGCAGCAGGAAGTCGAGCTGCAGCGGCTCGACGCGGATGTTGGCGTCGGCGGCATGAGGATGCAGCAGCGCGCGCGCAGTCGAGGGCGCGGGATCGGCCGGGCGATAGTCGCCTTCCAGATGGCCGCCTTCAAGATGGCCGCCTTCAAGATGCGGGTCGACGCGCGCTTTCGGTGGCTGGTCCGCTGGAGGCATTGGGCGATGATACTCCCGCGAGTCGCGCTCAGTAGCCGTTTCCCGCAGCGGCGGAGGACGCGGCGGCAAGCTGGGAGGCGCCCGCAAGCTCGGAGGCATCAGCGAGCTCGGAGAGGATACGCACGCTGGCCGAGGCGCCGATGCGGGTCGCGCCCGCGTGCAGCATGGCGGTGGCGTCGGCAAGCGTGCGAATGCCGCCCGAAGCCTTCACCCCGGCGCGGCTGCCCGCGACCCCGCGCAGCAGGGCGATGTCGTCAACAGTGGCGCCGCCGGTCGAAAAGCCGGTGGAGGTTTTGAGGAAGTCGGCTCCGGCCGCGAGCGCGATCTCGGAGGCGCGCAGCTTCTCCTCGAAGCTGAGCAGGCAGGTTTCAAGAATCACTTTGACGATCGCGCCCGCTCCGTGCGCCAGCTCGACGACTCCGCGAATATCCTGGCGTACGAGCTCGAAATCTTCTCGTGTGCCGGATTTGAGCAGCCCGATGTTGAGCACCATGTCGACATCATGAGCGCCCTGCTTCAGCACGCGCGCGGTCTCGTCGCGCTTGGAGGCGGGGAGCGTCGCGCCCAGCGGAAAGCCGATGACGACGCCCACCGGCACGCCCGTTCCGGCCAGCGTCTCGGCGGCGGTGGCGACCCAGAAGGGGTTGACCATGGCGCACGCAAAGCGATGCTCCGCGGCTTCGTGGCAGAGCTGGATGACCTGGGCGCGGCTGGCTTCGGGCTTCAGCAGCGTGTGGTCGAGAACGGAGGCGAGGGCGGAACGGGAAGAGAGGGCCTGAATGGAAAATCGCGCAGCGTCGTACTCGGCTTCTTCAGTGTTCATGGTGCTCCTGCGGGGCTGGGGAGAGGCCCGTCACTTTCTATCATACGAGCGTGGCAGGGCGCTCGTGAGGCGTTCGTTTGCAACAAGGTGAATTCATTCGGCTGGCATGAGCCGGGACGGACTCGGTCAATGTGCTTTGTTCGCCGCTTCGAGCTGCGCCAGTACATCGGCGGAGGTGGTTCGGTCGCCATGGCCGGTGCTGATCTTGCGAAAGACGATGCGACCGCGCCGGTCGAGAACGAACGTGGAGGCGTACGCCGTCTCGCGCGGCGCATCCCAGCGCAGGCCGTACTGAAGCGTAAATTTGTAGTCGGGATCGATGAGCAAATGTATGTTGGTGGGGAGGGGGTTCTGCTTGGTAAGGAACTCCTTGGCGCGCTGGTCGAGATCGGCGGGGGGGCCGGGATAGACAAGA
>CAXTPN010000329.1:0-2554 GCA_964246125.1 uncultured Acidobacteriaceae bacterium | reverse complement strand
TTTGTTCCTATGGTGGCCCGGGCAGGAGTCCAACCTGCGACCTTCGCGTTAGGAGAGCGTTTCTGCCCTTGCAAACCGATGCTACTCCCTGCAGTACGATGCCGCAAATACCCTCGTAATCATTGGCGATTTGTTGCTCCAAGCCGTTGCGATGCGTTGCATAGAATTGCAGGGGTAGACGAACAAAAGTATCCCAAAAGTATCCCAATTCGAGGTATGCTGTTTTGGAGGCGGCGACCGTCGCCTTTTGTTCCAGAGGTTCCCAGATGCCTAGGCCCCCAGCTCCAGTCAAAGGTGTTTATCAGCGAGACGATGATCCCAGCGGAAACTGGTATGCGCGCTTCCGTATCGACGGAAAGCTCGTCAAGAAGTCCTTCGGTTCCGACCGAGCGGCCGCAATCGAGTACGTCGAGAAGGCTCGAACGCTGAGACGTTCGGGCGAGGGCCACATTCCAAAGTCCGCCAGAGGCATCCCTAAGACTGCGAAGGAACTTGAATCAACGGCTCAAAATTCCTCTGTGCTCATCGCCGAGTTGTGCGATGACCTCCTGCGACATATTCAGAGCAAGCCGAACGTCTACAAAGACCAGCGCAATCCTCCCTACCGAATCGGCATGATCAAGAAGGTGTTTGGGGATCGTCCAGCCACCTCAATCAGGCCCTACGAGATCGCCGACTGGTTGGACAGTCTCGGACGAGCTCCAGCGACCGTGAACCGGTATAAGGTGACACTCTCTTCGATCTACCGCTATGGGAAGCAAAGGGACAAAGTCCAGGTCAATCCGGCACGAGAGGTCGCTCAGCAGAAGGTGAACAATGGCATCATTCGTTACCTGAAGCCAGACGAAGAGAAGCGCCTTCGAGCCGTATTGCAAAAGGCTGTAGATGGTTGCGGCCCGCAGAATGAACAGCGTCGTAAGCGCCTGGAGCACCGCATCTACGAGCTGGATGTGGCACTGGGGACCGGAATGAGGAAGGGTGAACAGTACGGCCTTCGATGGTCGGACATAGACTTTGACCGTCGGGTCATCACCTTGCGGGACACAAAGAACGGTTCCAGCCGGGCAGTTCCCATGATTGACGATGTCGTGTCTGCCTTTAGGCAGCTCAAAAAATTGTCGCTTGAACGTAAAGACCGCGCTATTGACCGACCAAACGCCGCGCCTGACGATGTAGTGTTCGGGATAGGGGACAACAAGAAGTGGTGGGAGGCTGCGCTCAAAGACGCGAAGATCAAGGCCTTCAGGTGGCATGACTTGCGGCATACCTTCTGCTCAAGGCTGGCTCAAGCGGGCGTTAGCCTGAAAGTCATTCAGGAAGCAGCCGGCCACAAGACAATCCAAATGTCGGCCCGCTATGCCCACATGGATCACACCACGTTGCAGAACGCGATGTCGGTTCTAAACCGAAACGCTGCAGCATAAGAGGGACACAAATTGAGCAATCTGCCGCTATAATGAGAGCAGATTGCGCGGAGGCCCCATGCCCGAAGCTGTTGTCATTCCGAAAGTCGTCGTGCCGCCCCAAAGCCAGCGGCGTGAACCATCAGTCTTTTATCGCCGGATGGAACGAAAGCTCGGAACGGGAACGCTTTCCTCTGACAGCGACCTGGCTCGGCTGGTGGAGGAGCGACTACCGCTGCTTTCCATTGAGTCTTTGACTTCGCATGGCCTCAGCGACGAAGAGATCTATACCTATATTGTTCCTCGGAGAACGCTGGTACATCGGAAGTCCAAGCGCGAGCCGCTTACCCATGACGAATCCGACCGTGCCGTGCGTATCGCCAGGATCACTTCACTGGCGGAAGAGGTCTTCGGCGACGATGCGAAAGCCGGTCGGTGGCTTCGCAAAATTAAAGAGCGTTTCGACGGACGTACTCCGTTGGAAGTCTCGCGAACCGAAGCGGGGGCGCGTCTCGTAGAGGAGATGCTGCTGCAATTGGATTACGGCATCTTTGCATGAGCGGTGGAGTCACCTTATGGCGCGTGAGCAACTACGCCACCCTGGACGGCGTGGGTGGGACGTATGTGGCCGGGCGTTGGCACACGAAAGGACATCCCATTGTCTATTGCAGTGAAGACCCTTCCACGGCTCTGCTTGAAACTCTAGTTCACATCGAAATCGATGCCGAGGATCGACCGCAAATCTTCCAAGTATTGAAGATTCAGTCGTCTGCGGCCCTCACGGTCGAGCGGGTCAATGTGAAGAAGTTGAGTTCCGATTGGCGAACCAATTTGGCTCTGACAAAGTCGATAGGTGACGATTGGCTTCGGTCGCTGAGGAGCCTGCTTCTTGAAGTCCCAAGCGTTCTCGTTCCCGAACGCCGAAACTTCCTGATCAACCCGCTCCATTCGGAAATGAAGAAGCTGCGAATTACGGCACGCTACTCCCATCCCTTCGACCAACGATTCTTCAAGTAAAAGCTGAGTGATGCGCGGGGAGCATCATGTTGGGCCTCAAACTCATTGGACGCGGGGCTTGAGCGGCCCATAAGGTCTGGCTATCGCAACTGAATTCACCGTTGCTGGAGGTAGCCAATGATCCGCCAAAGCAG
>CAXTPN010000328.1:0-2555 GCA_964246125.1 uncultured Acidobacteriaceae bacterium | reverse complement strand
CCCGCCGGGCCCGGCCCTCTGCCGTCAGCCCGCCGCCATCGGCATACCTCACGAACCAGGCATAACGCCCCCGGCCGCGCGAATCACGCAGGCTCGCCGGGCGTAACCGACCCGCCACCAGACCTCAACCTTTCAACCTCTGTAGTTCAGGATCGGACTGGCAATCGAAGCTGCAACGCCGACGAGCGTATCAAGTCAGGCCGAATGAAGCCTTGAGTGTAGCCACGGGCTGATTACAAGAGGTGCTGAATGTTTCAGGAGTCGCCACGCTGATAGCCATACCGGTAAGATATTTCAACGTGTAAGTTTTTCCGGATTGCTCGTAGGTGACGACTTCTCCTAGAGCCCAGCCGTTGGCGTGCGATTCCAGTGAAGCTCCGACAGCTATCTCATAGAGATCTGGGGCTTTACTGTTCAGGGCTGCAGAAGAGATTTTCCCGTCTTCCGCGGGTATCACGGTGCCAGGCGCCTGCGTTCGCAGATTCCACTGAGATTCCGGCACATAGGGCGCTCCGTCTTCTTGCCACGACCACTCCAGCGGTAGAGGATATCTGCTGCGGAGCATCGTATAGACTGTTGCGCCACGAAGTGCAAGGTTATGTGGTTTCAGCAGGGAGACCGATTTTATTGTTACAGGATTTTCAGATTGATTGTAGAACATCCCGCGAGAAAATCCTACGATTCCAGCCCACGTACTAATATGCGTCGGCGCGTTGGGAACCGGAATGCACTCTATTTGCTTAGGGTACGTTTCTGCTATCAGCGGAGGATCACTGGGAGAAGGTGCGGCACCGCATCCTTAAATAATTTTTCCCGATGTGGCGAAATCAATAAACTGGGGCCTTTGGCGCCAGGGAATTAGTACAGCCCTGGCTCCTAGGGCGAAGGAGCTTATGCTCACCGGTCGGATTCTTCCCCTCTGTCGCTTACGTTGTCACGGACGAGTGAACCTGCAGAACCAGGGGTGCGTCCTTGCCCGGCGGATAGCCGACGCCGCAGACGGGATGTCCCGTTGACCCCATGTCGTACTCGATATAGGATTCGCTGCTCCACCCGTCTTGCGAAGAGAGGTTGACGCCGTAGCCGAGTGCCGCCAACGAAACCCCAGCACTGAAAGTTTTCTGCGTACCAGCCGTATAGGTATTCTTGCTTCCTGCAGCGTTAGCAGAACAGTCGCCTGCGGCGACTGGGGTAATGCCGGGTGTAGAAAGTGTGCCACCGACGTAGTACTGCGTAAGAGTCCAGGAAGTACTGTAGTTTCCTCCAGCTTCGCAGTCCTGTTGCGTGTCGGTGTACTGGCCTTGGCCGTTAAGAGCATTGTTGCCTTCGGACGGCAGGGAGGGCCATGCATAACTACCTCCTGCGCTCTGGGTCGTTTGCCCGCTGGCGGAGAATCCGCTGCTATCGCTGGTGTAGGAGATACCAGCTCCCAGAGTCATGGAAGTAGTAGTGGAGTAGCCGATCTTAGTCGCCGCCAGGTTAGACGCGTCAGACTCTTTGCTGGCTACCGTTACTGAGATGTTCTTGATGATGTGACTATTGACGATCTCGCAAGATCCTGGCTGTAGCGCCTTTGCCTGGGATGCCGTGGGATTCGTCTGCTGCGCAGCATGCAGGATCAGCCTAGCCGAAGCTGTGGTGTAGCTCTTAGCGGTCGTGCCGCTTTTGAGGAGTGCAGCATTCTTTGAGGAAATCGTGTAGTAGTGTTGCGAGATTCCGCCGGGGTAGAACACTACTACGTGAACGTTGAGGGCGCCCATGCTCCTCGATGTTGCCAGACTCGTAAGCCTGCCGGCCGGAATGCGGACCGTGAAATTTCCCTGAGCGTCGGTAGCGGTTCGGGCCAAGGGCGTGAGTGTCTCTCCAGCTGTCGCCCTTACAGGAACAGGAAAGACTACGACCGTACTATTGGTCAGTGGCGTTCCGGTAGAGGAAACGACTTCACCGGAGGCAAGTGCGGGCCCGCTTGAGTACTCAGGAACGTAGGACCATGCCTTCGCTATGCCCTGGGCTGACGGAGAGGCTGAGGCTGATGCGGTGGCGGCGGTTAACCCAACCGCGAGTAGACCGAGCGCGACGATGACGGCGGCGGTGAGTCGTCGCGTTGTGGATAGTAGCGCGATAAAAGTCTTGAGATTGCGGCGCAGAGACTGCGACACGCGGGCATTCGAAATGAACCTCACCTTGGTCCTTTCCCTGTGTGCTCATCTAGCACAACTACTGCATGACGAAGTAGCTACCTCATGAACTAACAGGAGTGGACTGCCGCGTCAAGGGGCAGGGACCCGACAAAGTCGTTCATGCCGTCTGAAGTAGCTTGAGGGTCCGCTGCGGATCGCGGGCGTGGTGCCGGTTGGCGGCCGCGATGTTGCCGTGGCCGTCCAGGCGCAGGAGGCTGACTGCCAGGCTGCGCAGCGTCGCCATCACCCGTGGCGCGTTACCCGTTCTGACCAGGGACTTGTCTTCCTGGTAGGTGACGTCGCGGACCCAGTGAAGCTTGTTCTCTATGTGCCAGTGGCCGCGTACCCAGGCGGCCAAGGTGGCCGGGTCGGCGT
>CAXTPN010000327.1:0-2564 GCA_964246125.1 uncultured Acidobacteriaceae bacterium | reverse complement strand
GCCCCTGCAGCGCCGCCTCGATCTTCGAACCCTGGCTCGCCCGCGCCGCCAGCTTGTTCTTCACCACATGGTAGCTGCCGCCCGCCGCCCGCACCGTCTTGCGCAGGTCAAAGTCCTTCGCCGCCGTCAACCCCGCAAACGTGCCCACAATCGCCGAAGTCGACGACTCCAGCTCCTTCGTCAGAACCTCAACCTTCAACGCCTTCGTCGCCCTGCTGATCGCCATAACAACCTAACCTTTACCCGCCGGCCACTGCCGGCTCAAATCTTGTGCGGCCGCGGCCGCTTCCCAATGCTTAGGCTTTTCCAGCCAGCTCGCTCACCGAGCTATCCAGCTGCACCCCAGGCCCCATCGTCGAGGAAATCGTAATCCCCTTGATGTACTTGCCCTTCGCCGCGCTCGGCTTCGCCTTCATCACGCTCGTAATCACCGTCATCGCGTTGTCGATCAGCTTCTGCGGCTCAAACGACAGCTTCCCCACCGGCACATGCACCAGCGCCGTCTTATCCGTCCGAAACTCGACCTTACCCGCCTTGATCTCACGAATCGCCGCCGCGACATCCGTCGTCACCGTCCCCGTCTTCGGATTCGGCATCAACCCCTTCGGCCCCAGCACCTTACCCAGCCGCCCCACCGACCGCATCATATCGGGCGTCGCAATCAGCGCATCGAAGGCCGTCCAGCCCTCCTTCTGAATGCGCTCCACCAGATCCTCGCCGCCCACAAACTCCGCGCCCGCCGCCTCGGCATCCTTGATCTTGTCCCCCGACGCAATTACCGCCACCGTCTTCGACTTACCCAGCCCATGCGGCAGCACTACCGTCCCGCGCACCATCTGGTCCGCATGCCGCGGGTCCACGCCTAGCCGCAAGGTAATGTCAACCGTCTCATCAAACTTCGCATACTGAGCCTTCTTCAGCAGCGGCACCGCATCCGTCAACAAGTAAGGCCGAGGCTCAACCATAGCCCGCGCCTTCGCCAGGTTCTTAGAAATCTTCTGTCCCATGAGGTCCGTACATCCTTATTGATCTACCACCCACAATGCCCCATTCCGCATCAGCGTGGTCCGATCGCGCCGACCGGGAGCCAGCGCAACCTCTCTATTATGCTGCACGGTCACCGATCAGTCAACCCCCAACGTCATAGGAAGAACCATGATCTCACTTGAACTTCCCAAGGTCCCCCATGGCCCGCAGAGCCGTCGCCTGCCCTCCTGGTCTTCTTGTTAAACCACAAGGCAGTCCCAGCAGATTGATCCTGCTTATCGGGATCTGTTCATTGGAATCTGATCCGCTTTATGGAGTAGAGCTTGACCGGTTGCGACGAATGGCTCTGCGGGCGATCGCCAGTACTGCCATTCCTGTTCCAAGCAGCGAGATTGTCGCGGGCTCAGGTGCCGGGCTAGTAGTTGGCGGCGGCAGTGTACTGGTGACAGTCTGGTCTTCGCCGATGGTGAAATTGTAGTAATTTTCGAAGTCCGGCGTAGTGAACGTGAAGGACGTGTAGACGCCCAGGAGCTCGATGAGCCCATTGCCCTCGTTCCCAGTTACGCCGGTGCCGGCTGTGTTGATGACCAAGCCACTCCCACCGTACTCAGCATTGGGACCACCGCCGGCGATGGTGAAGGGTTCACTGGAATTGAAGTCGAAGCTCGTTTGTAAACCAGGCTGACCGAGACTCCAGATGGCGAGAACAGGGTTTGCAACGGGACCCGAGAAAGTAATTGTTTCAGTTCCGGAGTTGGGACCGCCCTCCATATGGATAGAGGTAGCGCCCACCGGAGGACCATTGCTGACCACTCCACCGATCCAAGTGGATGCGGGATTCCAAGAAGGGCCCCCGCTAAGTTGGCTGATCTGACCAGCATAGGTAATGGTGAAGCCGGGGATAGAGCCGTTGGCTCCGCCCCCCGCTGCAGCACTTGCACCGGGTGTGGCGGCGGTCCACGTTGCCCAGACGAAGGTGTCTGCATGGGCGGCGGGAAGGACAGCGACCGAGACCGCCACCAATATCAGTGCTGAGAGCGGGTGGGAGAAGCTTGGCAGTCTCATGGCACACTCCTGGATTCTGAAAGGGGACGTTGTCGTGGAACAAGGAGGTACGATTGGGCCCGAGAGTCACATTTAGCATACTTGCAATCGCGTGGCAACTTAATTCTAAGGTCGCACCTGAAGTCGCTACCACTCAACTTCAAAGTTCAACCGTGCGGACGGCGGAGGAACCTCCGTCAGCGAATAAGTCATCTCTCGAAGGAGAACCCGGCCCGACGTCCGTCTTTCTTAGAAGCAGGCTTCAGGAGTGTCACCCAAGCCCCGCTCTTCCGATCCTAAGCTGGGCCTCGCAGCCCACCGTGTGGGAGGCCGACGAAGTACCTCCGCCCTCCCCTCCAGCCCAGAACAAGAGGGGGCTTGACACACCCTGTACAATTAAGCTAGACACACAATTCAGGAGATCGCGTCCGGTTCAGGGTGAACCCGAGGCTCTCCTCCAACCACCTCCAAGGATTCAGCCGCGGTTCCGCACCAGCGTTGATACCCCGCTAAGTCCCTTGGATTGAATATTT
>CAXTPN010000326.1:0-2566 GCA_964246125.1 uncultured Acidobacteriaceae bacterium | reverse complement strand
GGTGCGGCAGAGGATGGGGCGGTGGGTGTAGATCTCGCAGGTCTCCGTAAAATTAAAAAAAAAGGGGCAGGGGTCGGCGTGGAAGGCTTGTTCAAAGAGCTCTAGCTGATCGGGGTCGGCGGCGAGGGTGCCGGTGGTTGGATCGCCGGGGAAGAAAGGGGCGAGGTGGGTGCGGGGTTGCTGGATGCGGGCTTCGATGCGGGCGCGGAGGTCTGGCTGGGCTTGGGCGAGGCCTTCGCGAAGGCGCTGAGCGTCGAGGGCTGTGATTTCAAAGACGCCGTGACAGCACTGGGAGCAGCCGGGGCGGCAGGCGAGGTGGGGGCCGGAACGGAGGACGGCGGAGGCGAGGGCGGCGTCTACGATTTGGATGAGGGAACCGGAGGACGTGGCGGCGGGGATCATGCGAGGAAAGGATTGCGGAGTTCGAGGGTGCCGTAGCGGGTGCCGTGGTGCATCTCCTCGGTGTAGAGGATGGTGGCTCTGGAGCGGAGGGCGGCTTCTACGATGAGGGCGTGCCAGTAACTTAGGCGGCTTTGCTCGACGCGGCGGAGGGCTAGTTGGACGAGAGAGGCGTCAATGGCGACAACGGAGTGTCTACTGAGCTCTTGAATGTGGGTGAGCGTTTCCGACAAGGTAAGAGGAGGCTTACCCTTGCGCATGGCGTTCGTGGAGAACTCGCCAAGAACTTGTGAGCTGAGGATAAGCTCTTCGTGGCGGATCAGATTGGCTACGAGCTCTCTGGCAACGTCGACCTTAGCCACGGCTTCTTTTTCGTCTGCGATAAGAGCGTAGATCAGGATGTTGGTGTCTATGAACGCGGCCATGTACGCTCTGCGTAGATCTCTTCGCGTGTAAGAGGGCGATCGATGTTGCTTAGCCGACCTTCGTACATGAGCCGGATGAGAGCCTCACGGTCTGCCTTGCTGGGCTTCGGCTGTGCGACACCGCTTAGGTAATCGGTGACCATCCGATCGAGGCTGACATGGCGGCGTTCGGCTTCGAGTTTGGCGGCTTCGAGGAGTTCTGGGTCGATGGTGAGGGTCAGGGTCGCCATGGACCTCCTTTAGGGTGAGCAAAGGGTGCTAGGGATGCCGCTCCTTCTGAATCGCAGCGGACAGAGCGGGTGTAAAGGTTTCGTTGCTAGTGGGCGGCGCTCTTGCCGGACATGTTGAACTTCGCTTCGAGAAGCTCCATGCGTTGCGCCAAGCCGAGGTTCTTTTCGAGCGAGTCGATCCTTGCGTCCGCCGTAGCACCCACGTTTTGTATGGCTTGGAGCAGAGTTTCGTAGTGAGCCGTGTTGAGTTTCTCGGCGTCCGTGAAGCGTTGGTTCAGGGCCTCATAACGCTGTTTGTTCAGGGCCTCGCCAGCGTCGATTTTTGCGGCTAGCGCCTTTATGTCTGGAGAGACAATATCCTGGAGTAGTTTGCGGGCGTCGTCGAGCGAACTCATCTGCGTGTCTCCTAGCGACAAGTGTACAGTGCGAGTCCCGTCCTTGCACTCGACCACGGAGCCATGCCTCTCGAGTAAACTCACGAGCATGTGCTACAGAATTCGCATGAAGTTTGGCAAGCAAGGTGAGGATTATTCTAAGCGTTTTTGGGAGGCTGGGAGGATAGGGGCCTGGTTCGGTGCGTGGGAAATACAAGACCTATACGCGTCTTACGAGGCTTACCGACCTAAGCGAAACGATCAAGTCACCAAACGCGAGATCGCAGACTACTTGAACAAAGTTCTTGTACAGCGTGGACTCCCGGCTCACGTGAGTGCCACAGACGCCGGCATGGCGCAAAGCTTTGACGAGTTGCCGAAAGATACTTGGATGCTTGCTTATTTCGACCGCACCTTGCATCTGGGTCAGTTAGCAGAATCAGAAACTCACGACGGTCCGACTCACTTCGATGTTCGAAGCGATCGTGTGAAAACGAAGATGATCAAGAATCAAAAATCGTTCCCTCTGAACGAATTGCCTGAGGCATTTCTCCTTCTGGCCTCATCCGGTCAGGCCACGCTTCACAAGCTTCCGGGGTCGGCGACTTTGGTGCAAATGTTAGTAGAAGAAGCTGATGCTGAAGGGGTGCTGAGGCGGATTCGTGCACTAACCTTGCGAGAGTGGGTTGATGGATTAGGTCCTAAGGGTTGGGAAAGCATTTGCTCCGCCTACCTCATCCTGAGATACGGTTTCCTGCCAACCGGCCTCCTGATCGGCGGCACATTGGCAGATTACGACGTGGTTGGCCGGACTATGTCAGGCACAAAAATCTACGCGCAATGCAAGAAGAGTCCAGGCAGGCATAGACCTAGTACTGCGGATGTGAATGCGTTCTCCCGACTTCCCGGAGCACAAAAATTCTTCTTTGCATACAACGATGTTATAGGGCCTCGGATACCTGACGTTAACCATGTATCAGGCGAAGATGTCTTCCAGTGGTTAGAAGCCGACGACATTGGAAAGCAATACGCCAGCATACTGAGATGACTGGAGTACAGCGAAAGAACCTGAGTGAGCACTGAAGCGGGTCTAGGTTCCGAGGACGCGGGTGAAGATGGCGTCTACGTTGGCTAGCTG
>CAXTPN010000325.1:1491-2586 GCA_964246125.1 uncultured Acidobacteriaceae bacterium | reverse complement strand
ATGGACACCACCGCGTTGATCTGGTCGTTCGTAGCTCCACCATTCTGCCGCGACTGGTTCATGGCGTCCTCTACCCGCTGGCGTATCTGGTCTTCGCTGATCGCGCCCAGTGCATTCGTCGTTCCCTGCGCGCCGCTGACGGTGAACGCATCGTTTGACGCGCCGGCGGTATCGCCGCCCAGCCCGCCCAACGACGGCAGCGAAGCACCTGCATTGGCGCCGCCCGCGCTGGCGTCGGCCAGGCTCTCATCGCCCCCCGTCATGTTCAGCGCGAGCGTACCCGCGCCCAGCGCCGTCGCCGTTCGCGTCGCGCGCTCTCCCGCCGCGACCTGCGCCTCTGCCGCCCGCGAAGCCAGTTGCAGTGTGAACTCCGCCGCCTGATCCGCCGCCTCGGCCGTAATCCTGACCTCATTGGTCACCGGCGCAAACGCGGCCAGCTCCGCCCGCACCACATACCGCCCGGTGCGCGGAATCGTCATGGCATACCGGCCGTCGACATCCGTCGTCGTCGCGTACTTTTTGCCCGTCAGAGTATTCGTCGCGGTGATCGCTACGCCGGGCAGCGGCACGTTGCCCGCCTTCACCGTCCCATGAATCGTTCCTCCGGCAGAAGCGGTGGAGGCAGTCTGGGGTGCAACAGGCGCGACCGCCGGCGCTGGAACGGCGGGAGCCTCAGGCGTCCCCGCCGTCGTCTGCGCTCTCGCATCCCGCGCCCCGGCAAGCACGGCAAAGCCAGCCAGCCCAACCGCAAGCCGTCTCGCTCGCCACGCGCCCTGTCTGTACACTAATCCCGCTCCGCCGGAGGAGTCGTGGGCACCGCTGGAGCCGCCGGTTTGGACGGAGCCGCGTCCTGCTGCCTTCTCCTCTGCCGCTGCGCCGCGGGATCGCTTACACCCAGCGTCGTCGGCACAAACACACCATTCTTGATCGCGCCCGGCCCCGCAACCATGTTCCCCACCTTGATGTCCGCAAGCGTGATGCTCTCGCCGCCATCGCCTGGAGCACCCGCTTGCCCAGCCGCCTGGCCGCCCGCCTGCCCGGCCGTCTGGCCTCCCGCCCGCCTGCCGCCGCCGTACCCGCTGACATCGCCGGTCA
>CAXTPN010000325.1:0-1481 GCA_964246125.1 uncultured Acidobacteriaceae bacterium | reverse complement strand
ATCTTCATCCACCTGAATCACCTGAACCACATCGTCCGAACGCTTGATCGTCAGCTTGGTCTCGTCGATCGCCGTCACTGTTCCCGAGATGAACGTCTTGCCCATCGCCTCGCGCGCCTTCTTGATGTCCTCCGCACTCACCACCGTGACGAACAGAGCATGCACCGTTTTGTTCGGCTGGTCGAGCTCGCCCATCGCACCCGCGCCGTCGCCCACATGAACGTCGGCGATCTTTACCTGGTCGCGGCCTTTGCGCAACTGCGTGTTCGCGGTCAACGCTACCGTGTATACGTCACCCTGCTCCGTCTTCACTGTCAACTTATCCGGCGCGACCGCGGTGATCGTCCCGCGCACCATGCGCCCGGCGCCCATCGCAAACTGCGGCGGCTGTCCGCCATCGCCCATCTGCCCCGCGGCGTTCAACCCGGCTCCCAGCGCGCCGGTAAACAGCACAAGCATTGCCACCCGACCTATCCGCCGCACGATCTTCATTGCCCGTCCCGCCTGTCGATTCAAGCTACCGATACAGACGGGCAGTCCCGGCGAAAGTCTCCGGCATGCGGACAAATTCCTCCGCCACCCGGTGCGATAAACTGCGCCCATGCACCAGGTCGCGCACAACGCCCCACCCGCCCCACATCTCGAGCATCACTTTCAATCCACCGAGACCGTGCGCGACATCGTTATCGGTCTTTCTGACGGCCTCACCGTACCCTTCGCGCTCGCCGCCGGCCTCTCCGGAGCCGTCTCGAACGCCCACCTGATCGTGCTCGCGGGCCTGGCCGAGATCGCCGCCGGCTCCATTGCGATGGGCCTGGGAGGCTATCTGGCCGCGCGCGGCGACGCCGAACACTACGCCTCCGAGCTGCTGCGCGAGCAGACCGAGATCGTCACCCGACCGCACGACGAGGCCGAAGAAATCTACGAGATCTTCGAGCAGTATCAAGTCTCGCGCGAGGCCGCCAGGCCGGTTCTCGAGGCTCTCGAAAAGAATCCGACCGCATACGTCGATTTCATGATGCGCTTCGAGCTTGGCCTCGAAACTCCCGCCGCCAACCGCGCGCATCGCTCCGCCCTCACCATCGCCCTCAGCTACATTCTCGGGGGCTTAGTGCCGCTGTTGCCGTACATGCTGCTGGCCGACAACCTCCTCGCGCTCAAGCTCTCCGTCGTCATCACGCTCGCGGCTTTGGCGCTCTTCGGTGCGATCAAGGGTCGCCTGGTCGGCACCGGCACGCTGCGCAGCGCGCTTCAGACCACGCTGATCGGCGGAGCCGCCGCGGCCGCCGCCTACGGCCTCGCGCGCCTGCTCAACCACGCCTGACGCCCTAACGCAGAAGCGCCGCCGCCGCCCACATTACCGGCGCCTGCCCATGAAAATCCCCCGTGCGGCGCCTGCGCTGCAGATACCAGTCCAGGCTGGCCATCTTGTTCGTGCCCTCGCACACCTGTGTCACATCGTTGTTCTGGTCCACATAGCC
>CAXTPN010000324.1:0-2598 GCA_964246125.1 uncultured Acidobacteriaceae bacterium | reverse complement strand
GCCTCACCCCGCTTCCGCTGGGTTCCCTACGCCGACGCGCTCCTCTTCCCGCTAGCCAACACCGCCCTCGCCGCCGCCACGCCAGACAAAAAACTCTTCTTCCCCCTCGAAGACCGTCTCCGCGCCCGCTACCTCCACGCCCTCGGCCTCCCGGCTATACCGCCCACGCTCGACGCCTACCTCGCGGAGGTCGTCACCCCCACGCTCGAGCGCCAGAAGGCCGGCGGAGCCATCGCCGAGAAATTCGAGATCGCCTACCTCCGCGCCTTCGACTTCTCCGACCCCCCACAAGCCGAAGCCGCCCGCATCTACAGCAAATGGCTCGGCAAGCGCAGCCCCGACTCCGCCGACTACAAGCTCCTCCAGGACTTTCTCTTCCGCTACATCGCAAGCGAATCCGGCCGCCTCGGCATGGCCGTCCATCTCCACACCATGTCCGGCGGAGGCGGCTACTTCGGCGTTGGCGGAGCCAATCCCCTCCTGCTCGAATCCATCTTCAACGACCCACGCCTGCGCCACACCCGCTTCGTCATGCTGCACGGCGGCTGGCCCTTCCTCCGGGAGGCCGGCGCCCTCCTCCAGAAGCCAAACGTCTTCCTCGACCTCTCCCAGCAATCCCTCACCTTCCCGCCTCGCACCCTCGCCGCCTGGCTCCGCGAGTGGCTCGAAACCTTCCCCGGCAAGGTCCTCTTCGCCACCGACGGCTACCCCTTCTCCGACGCCCTCGGCTGGGAGGAAGCCACCTGGATCGCCGCCCGCAACGCCCGCCAGGCCCTTGGCCTTGCCCTCACTGGCATGCTCCAGGATGGCGAAATCACCCGCCCCCGCGCCACCGAAATCGCCGCAATGGTCCTCCGCGGCAACGCCGCCGCCCTGTACGGCAACCCGTAAGCCGCGCCGCACTCGCGCGCCGGATCGCCCGGGGAGTAAAATCGTCCCCGATCCAACGGAGGATGCCATGCGCACAGCCGTAGGTACTGTCCTTGCACTCATTCCCCTGCTCTGTACGACCGCGTTAGCCGGCGGCAAACCCAAGCGCGTACTGCCCGCCTATGTGCGCACCGCCCGCACCGTAGCGGTCCTCGTCGACCCCGACGCCGGGGTCTCGCTCGACGACCCCCGCGCCAACCAGGTCGCGAAAAAAGACGTCGAAACCGCCCTCCTCAACTGGGGCCGCTACGAGCCCGTCATCGGCAGCGAGAACGCCGACCTCATCATCGTCGTCCGCAAAGGCAGCAAGCACCTGGTCGACCAGACCATCAGCGATCCCCGCCAGAACGGCCGCGCCGGCGTCATCAATCCCACCAGCGACGGCATCGGCATCGGCGCGCAGCACGGCGCCCAGCCCCCACTCTCCAGCGGTGCCCACGCCTCGCAATCTGGCACCGGCAACGCCCATCCCAGCACCGAAGTCGGTGACACCGAAGACTCCTTCGTCGTCTACGATGGCAAAACCGACAAACCCCTCGACGGAGCGCCCGCATGGCGCTTCACCGCCAAAGACGCCCTCAAGCCCCATGCCGTTCCCGCCGTTGACGAGTTCCGCAAAGCCGTCGCCGAAGCCGATAAAGCCGCGGTCGCGGGTAAACCATGAGCTTTGCACCGCCACATCGAACTCACCGCCGGCAGACATGTAGAAGATAAAGTGTACCCCCCAGGGGTGGGTACCCCGGCACGCGGAAGAAAGGAGCACCGATGCCCGAGCCGCAAGCCCCCGCCAAGGTCGAGGAGTTGAACAACCGCACCGCCACCGCCGTCGGCTTCGTCCTCATCGCGCTCATGCTGTTGCTTCCCATCTGGGGCATCCGGGCAGCCTACAAAAAGTGGTTCGCCCCCGAGCCCAGCTCCTTTGCTCTCTCCGCCTTCTTCGTCGACGACACCGGCAAGCCCGTCGACCAGAACGTCGCTTCCAAGCCCCCCAGCCATATCCGCATCCAGGGCGACGTCTACAAACAGGCCCAGCCCGTCCCGGCCGGCAGGGTCAGAATCAATGTCGCAACCTCCGACCGGAAGTTCGAGCAGTCCGTCTCTACGCCCCTCGTCAGCGGCCACTTCCAGACCGACGACCCCGCCTTGCGCTACGTCCAGCCCGGCGTGCCGCTCTCCATCGACGCCTACGCCTCCTTCGGCGCCGTCACGGAAGTCGCGGGCATCCAGCTCAGCACCAATCCGCCCACCACCAGGATGACCCTCTACATCGTGGCCATATCCTTCCTGCTGTGCATCGTGGTGTGGTTCGTCATCGCGTTCACCGGTCGCGAGACCTCGCGCAAGAACCGCGCCGCCATCATCCTCTCCTACGGCATCATCATCATCTTCCTCGCCGTCCCCATCTTCCTCCCCAGCATGCTCCTGCGAGAGTTCCCCGACGCGGTCGACGCCATGGTCGGCGAGCCCGCCGGCCTCGTCGTCACCTGCACCTCCAGCTCCGAGCCCAAGCAGCACCAGTGGGCCTTGAATATCGGAGGCTACTCCTTCATTCCCCGCCCTACCCCCAAAACCTCCACGCTCTCCTCCTCCAGCCAGGCCTCCACCCAGCATCAAGATCAGGCAACCGCCTCGAGTGCTCCCGCCACCCCATCGGCCTCCGCCGGTAAC
>CAXTPN010000323.1:0-2622 GCA_964246125.1 uncultured Acidobacteriaceae bacterium | reverse complement strand
CCCCGGCCAGCCGCTCGACATCACCCGCTACTTCCTCATCCTCCCCGACGACATCGGCCACGGCCAAGCCTCCAAGCCCTCCGACGGCCTCCACGCCCGCTTCCCCGCCTACGACTACGACGACATGGTCCGCTCCCAGCAGCTCATGCTGACACAAGGCCTTCACATAGACCACCTCCGCCTCATCCTCGGCACCTCCATGGGCTGCATGCAGTCCTTCGTCTGGGGCGAGACCTACCCCACCTTCATGGACGCCCTCGCCCCCTTCGCCTGCCAGGCCGTCCCCCTCGCCGGCCGCAACCGCATGTGGCGCTACATGGCCATCTCCGCCATCAAAAACGATCCCGACTGGCAAGGCGGCGAGTACAAGTCCGAGCCCATCCACGGCCTAACCTTCGCCAACGACCTCTCCCTCATCGCCGGCCAGGCGCCCCTCCAAACCCAGAAGCTCTACCCCACCCGCGAGTCCGTCGAGCGCTACGTCGACACCAGCATCGCCCGCTCCAACGCCTCCACCGACGCCAACAACCTCATCTTCTACCTCAACGCCAGCCGTAACTACGACCCTTCCCACGACCTCGCCAAAATCACCGCGCCCCTCCTCTGGATCAACTCCGCCGACGACTTCATCAACCCCCCCGAGCTAGCCCTCGCCGAGCGCCAGATCAAAGAAATCCCCCACGGCCGCTTCATTCTCCTCCCCATCACCGACCAAACCCGAGGGCCACGGCACCCACACCGCCGCCGCCCTCTGGAAAGACTACCTCCTCCAGTTCCTCCACGACTCCGAACCTAGGCTAACGCGGTAATTACCGCGGTCACGAGCATCGTACCCGGAGCACGATGCTGAATGACAACCTCCCAGTCAACGCAAACATTTTCGCCCTACTGTATCAGGGGGTTCAAGGAGTCATAATGAACAATGCTGCGCAGTCTGCCATTCGGCTAGCACCCGGTCTGCTCCTCGATCTACGTCCCACACACGGAGAAAGTGCCGCTTTTCAAAGCTTCGAAAAAAGCCTCCGTCATCTACAGGTAGCGATTGGAAATACTATGGTGATGTCCGAGCTAAGACGGATACTTCCAAAGTATTTGGCAGGTCCCCATGTAGATGATCATCAAGTTCTGAAGCATATCGCCGCCAAGGTCGCTCAAGGAACGGCGGTGATTAAGCCAGAACCGCAGACGCAAAAAAAACTTCCAATGGATGACATTGTCAAGGACCTCGAGCGATTCGAAGGGAATGTTCCTCATATGTATGTCGACACAAAGGGGTATGTCACAGTAGGGGTAGGCAAAATGCTACCCTCGGCAGCCGAAGCGCAGAAGCTCCCGTTTATTGTGCGTTCCACGAAAGCTCCTGCCACACCCGCGCAGATCGCCTCGGATTTTGAAGGGGTCCACGCGCAGCCTAAGGGGCAGAACTGGCGCAATTACAAGAGCGACCTAGACCTCCCGCAGCCTACAATCGATGGACTGACGCAGAAGATTGCGGAAAATTGCTCAAACGAAGTAAAAGAGCGGTACGTTGGTTACGATCGATATCCGACCGAAGTAAAGCGCGTCCTCATCGATATGCGATTCAACATGGGCGGCAACATGGACAAGTTTAAAAATTTCAAGAAAAATATTGAACTTGCCAGCAGGACCAACGCAGGCAAAGACTGGGAAGCTGCCGCCAAGGAGTCCCACCGAAAGGACGTTCAGCCAGATAGAAACGATTGGGCTTACAACATGATTCTGAAAGGAGGAGGTGTAAAGAAATGATACAACTGCGCTTCGCCGCGTTCGCCCTGGCAGCATGCTCTGTTACAGGTGTTGGTTGCCAACGTCAAACGGCACCTTCGGAAGCCGCTCACCCCGCGACACCTGTCACTCAGCCGCAAACCGTGCAAGCCTCGTCTTCCTCCGTTTGGGTGTCTTCTAACTTGATCCAAGCTGGAAAGGCGATTGCGTCTGCTCTGAATGAGCCCTTCGATGCACCATATCCGGTAACTCTGTCTACCCCTCCCGGAGCCACAAAAACACTGACCACGTGCTCCGATTATCTGCCCGTCGAACACTCTATTTACTCCGCCGGCTCCGCACTCGACTTTCAAAGTCTCCGCGCTGCGGGCGCCCGATGCGACGCACTGAATCTGCTGCGTTCCGCCAAGCTTACGCAGGTACCATCTTCCCCCGCATTCTCGTTCGTGAACATTCGAACGAAGAGTCTCCCTCCGCAACTCGCACTGAACATCAGTAACGAGCAGATTGCACGAGCAGACGCTATCGCCGGGCACCAAGGCTCCATCCTCGATCTTGATCCCTCCGTAATGCTAAGCAAACAAGCCCAGGACACGGCCACATTGAACACGAAAAACTGGTCCGAGAGCCTGACTCTTCTTGCTCAGGGCGACATCCTCGCCAACGGTCAGAATGACCTGATTGTACGACGCGACGCGACAGTAACCCACGGCACCTACACGTCTGCCACCATCTTCCTCCTCTCATGGGTGCCCTCGTCACAGCGACTCACTCTCGTGCGCGAGCTTCCCTGAGCTACGCCATCGGCCTGAGCCTTGAGTCTTCCTCCACCCGAGACCGGTCCCCTCGTCTACCGAAACCGGTCCCCTCGTCGAC
>CAXTPN010000322.1:0-2628 GCA_964246125.1 uncultured Acidobacteriaceae bacterium | reverse complement strand
GGTGATGACGCCGGAGTTGGGATTGGGGCTTTTGTATGGGATTTTCATCTGTTGGTTCGGAGACTTACCCCCCTCCCCCCAAAAGTATCCAAAGTATTCAAAGTAGATCACTTAGGTCTGGACTTCGTATGGCAGGTATAGGGTATAATGCCTTTGCTCGGGGGCGGCTTTTTGTGCTATATACTCTATTTGTACGGGAGGGGTGGGGGTGACTGCGCCAACTATATCTCTCATGGAATGAATGAGATGGATCGTTTAGGGGGTTGACATGCGTTTTGAGCGGAAAAACGCAGATTTCTCATACGAGGGGTGGCGGGGTGTAGTGGAGATTGAGTGGAATGAACGGTTGCGCGAAGGAGTGCGCGTCGTAGGGAGGTCTGATGAATAAACAACAAGTTGGTGCCGCATCTCGATCTTGGGATGTGGTTTGCGTTGGGGAGGTGGGTGTGTAGACGGAATTGGTGCTGCTACATAAACCCAGGTCTCAGAAGCGAGACCTGGGGCACCCGAATTCGTGGTGAGTGGAGATGTGGGCCACCCGCCCATTCCCGATTCAATCCGGGCATAGATCGGGCCGCCCGTTGTCCTGCAGCGTTCTTATTACTGAGGCGAGTTCCTCCTCCTTTATGTTTTGCTTATCAGGGATAAGCCCTACAAATGGCACAGGAGGTATAAGTAGCGGTTTGAAGATTTCATAAGGTCGGGGGATATTTAGGTCGATGTGCCGCCTCTTTCCGCTTTTGATTGCCACCAAAAAGTCCTCATCCGCCATTTTGGGCGCGGAACTAAGAGGATTCAACTTCGGGCAAACAACAATTCTCCACTCGCGGTCGTCGACGTACTTCGGGTTCTTAAATGCGACACAGATTGAGAGTAGGTGATTCGCTGCGATCCTGGCACAGCTGTCGACCATCCAATGCGCAGCAGGCCCAACGTTTGCTCCTGACGTGTTCCTAGATACCGCAGTCACTATAGCTTCTAAAGCAGCTCTAATTGCCTGCCGCTGCACTGCTTGATCGTAGACAACTCGCTGATACCAATGGTCAGCGTTCGACATTGGATAGGTAAGATAACGTTGTCCGCTCCATGGAGTGAAAAACTTCAAGCAGTAACGTCCGTAAGTATCGAAATGAAACCTAGACTCGTTCTCGCCACAGAAACATGCGATATAGAACCACTCCCGACGTTCTTCCATCAATGGTGCAATCCTTCTAATAACGTCCGCACTAAACGGACACAAAGCTTTGGTTGAGAGATAATCGGCTGTCTCCCGGATTAGAGATATAGCGTGAAGGAGTTCTGATTGATCGCTTTGATCGGCCAGGGAGGTTGACCACAGCGAACGGCCGTTGATGATGGACTCTACAGTTTCAGCCCGCGTGTAATGGTGTAGAGCTAGTGGAGCATCACCGCTAAACAGTTCAACCCCGATGGCGTGGACGGCCTTCCCCACTGCCTCATTCAGACCCAGGTTGTGCAGATGGAAGCTCAAACAGCTTACCGTCCGAATCTTTGTTTGGTTTGTTGCATTTGGGACATCATGCGTTGCTGGGCTTTTATGCCGCCGGACATGCCGCCGCCCATGGTTTTGAAGATTTTTGACATTTGGGCGTACTGGCGTAGGAGGTTGTTGACGTCCTGGACGGTGGTTCCGGAGCCGGCGGCTATGCGCTTGCGGCGGCTGCCGTTGATAACGTCGGCGTTGCGGCGCTCCTGGTTGGTCATGGAGTTGATGATGGATTCGACGCGGGTGAGTTGGCCCTCGTCGACGTTGTCGGCGGCCTGGGCCATGCCGGCGAAGGGGCCTACGGAGGGGAGCATCTTGAGGATGGACTTCATGGAGCCCATCTTTTTGATCTGGCGGAGCTGTTCGCGGAAGTCTTCGAGGGTGAAGCCCTGGCCGGTGAGGGCTTTTTTGGCGAAGGCTTCGGCCTTGTTCTTGTCTAACTTTTCGCCGGCGCGTTCGAGCAGGGTGGCAACGTCGCCCATGCCCATGATGCGGGAGACGATGCGGTCGGGGTGGAAGGGCTCGAAGGCGTCGGGCTTTTCGCCGGTGCCGAGGAACTTGATGGGTGCTCCGGTGACCTGGCGGATGGAGAGGGCGGCTCCGCCGCGGGCGTCGCCGTCCATCTTGGTGAGGATGGCGCCGGTGATGGAGAGGCGGTCGTTGAAGGCCTTGGCGGAGTTGACGGCGTCCTGGCCGGTCATGGCGTCAGCGACGAAGAGGATTTCGGAGGGGTTGAGGAGCTTTTTGAGCTCGGCCATCTCGTCCATGAGGACGGTGTCGATGCCGAGGCGGCCGGCGGTATCGACGATGAGGATGTCGCAGCCGAAGTTGGCGGCTTCGCGCTTGGCTTCGCGGGCGAGGCGGAGGACGGTTTCGGTGCCGGGAACAAAGGAAGAAGCAGGTCCCTCCGCTTCGCTGCGGGATGACAACCAAGAAGAGGAAGCGGGTGGGGTGAGTGAGCCTTCGTAGAGGTTGACGCCGGTGGATTTGGCGACGAGGGCCAGCTGCTCGCGGGCGGCGGGGCGGTAGACGTCGACGGAGACGAGCATGGGGCGGTGGCCGCCCTTTTTGAGCCATTGGGCGAGCTTGGCGGAGGTGGTTGTCTTTCCGCTTCCTTGTAG
>CAXTPN010000321.1:0-2640 GCA_964246125.1 uncultured Acidobacteriaceae bacterium | reverse complement strand
ACACAGGGGTACAAGCCGCCGCCCGCGCCGCCGTCGGAGCCCGCCCCCAGACCCCTGCAGGCTCGCTCGACAACATCGCCAGCTTCTTCGCCTCGCGCGGCGGCGCCGGACAGAAGTACGCCCGCCCCAAACTCGACATCCCTCCGCCCACCGGCAAGACCGGCCTGGGCAAAGGATCGCGTGTCCGCCACCCCAAGTACGGCGAAGGTGTCGTCTTTCAACGCGAAGGAGACGGGGACGACGCCAAGATTACAGTACAATTTCAACAGCACGGCGTGAAGAAGCTGGTTGAGAAGTTCGCCCAGTTGGAAAAGCTCTAGCGAGCGATCTCCCGCACCGCCTGCAAACCATTCGGAAGAGAGAACTCATGGCAAATACCAAAGCACTCGACGACGTTGAACGCAAGAAGGCCAAGCGCGCCGCCCGCAAGAAGGCCGCGCCCAAGGCCAAGCGCACCGGAGCTCGCGGCGAGAACAAGGCCAAGGTCAAGAAAGCCTCGCGCGGCCAGTCCAAGCGCTAGTCGAATCGTCAGCAAACGGAGGAGCGGATCGGCCTAAACTGATCCGCTCCTACCCGTACCATCCGTGTTCATCCGCGTTAAGCCTTTGTCTTTGTTCTAGACCCAGAGCCACAACCAGGAGCCACGGAACTGCCCCGACAAATCTTCGCCACTAAATCCATCGACAAGCTCATCTCCGAGTCCGAGCTCCCTGAGAATTCGCTCCGGAAGACGCTAGGCCCGGTCTCGCTCACCGCCCTCGGCATAGGCGCGGTCATCGGATCCGGCATCTTCACCGTAATCGGCACCGCCATCGGCGGCAACCCCTCCAAGCTCGCCGATTGGAAGGGTTCGCCCATCGTCGACCTCATCCTCGGCGCTGTCCATGGCCACATAGGCGCGGTCGCCGGACGCCCCGGCGCAGGCCCCGCCCTCGCCCTCTCGCTCGTCCTCGTCGCCATCGTATGCGCGCTCACCGGCCTCTGCTACGCAGAGCTCGCCAGCATGATCCCCATCGCCGGCAGTGCCTACACCTACACCTACGCCACGCTCGGCGAGCTCATCGCCTGGGTCATCGGATGGGACCTCATCCTCGAGTACGCCTTCTCCAACATGAGCGTCTCGGTCGGCTTCGCAGCCCATATCGTCGACCTCCTCGACTGGCTCGGCATCCATCTCGACCCCAAGTGGCTCTCCCCGGCCTACCTCCCGCTCGGCCTGCAGGACCTCTCCGGCAAAGTCGACATCTTCCCGGCCGGCTGGCACTTCGGCTTCGACGTCCCCGCCTTCATCATCGTCCTGCTGCTCACCGTTCTGCTCGTCCGCGGCATCCGCGAGTCCGCCCGCACCAACAACATCATGGTGCTCGTAAAAATCTGCGCCATCCTCCTCTTCGTCTCCTTCGGCCTCTTCTTCATCCACCCGGCCAACTACCACCCCTTCTCCCCCAACGGCTTCACCGGCGTCCTCGCCGGCGGCTCCATCATCTTCTTCACCTACATCGGCTTCGACTCCGTCTCCACCGCCAGCGAAGAGTGCAAAAACCCGCGCCGCGATGTCCCCATCGGCATCATCGCCACGCTCATCATCTGCACCATCCTCTATATCGGAGTCGCCGCCATCCTCACCGGCATGGTCCCCTGGCAGTCGGTCGCCGGCGATGGAGCGCCCGTCGTCACCGCTCTCAAGCGCCTCTCGCTTACCCCCGGCGGCCACCGCCTGCACTGGGTCCGCCTCGCCGTACTCATCGGCGCCATCGTCGGCATGGTCTCATCCATCCTGGTCTTTCAACTCGGCCAGGCACGCGTCTGGTTCGCCATGTCCCGCGACCGACTCCTGCCAGACATCTTCTCGCAACTCCACCCCCGCTTTCGCACCCCGGCCTTCGCTACCTGGGTCGCCGGCATCCTCGTCGCCATCCCTTCCGGCCTCTTCGACGTAGGCTCTTTCGCCGAGATGTCCAATATCGGCACCCTCTTCGCCTTCGTCCTCGTTTCCATTGGCGTCATCGTGCTCCGCTACAAAGATCCCACCCGCCGCCGCGGCTTCCGCGTTCCCTTCGGCCCCGTCATCCCGGTCCTCAGCACGCTCTTCTGCATCCTGCTCATGGCCGGTCTGCCCGCCATCACCTGGGTCCGCTTCTTCGTCTGGCTTATCATCGGCCTG
This sequence comes from uncultured Acidobacteriaceae bacterium, assembly GCA_964246125.1. Classification (GTDB taxonomy): domain Bacteria; phylum Acidobacteriota; class Terriglobia; order Terriglobales; family Acidobacteriaceae; genus Edaphobacter. The sequence goes on along the minus strand of CAXTPN010000321.1, from coordinate 476 downwards.
CTCGTCTACGTCTTCTACAGCCGCAAACGCAGCGAGTTCTATATCGATTCCTCGCGCGCCACCTCGTAGAACCTGGGAGCCAAACCATGATCGTGTCCTGCCCACGTTGCGCCTCGCCCGCCACCCGCGGCGGTTTCCCCATCTGGACCATCGTCGTCTCCATCATCTTCTTTCCCTTCGGCCTGCTTGCCCTCCTCGCCGGGCGCAAGCCGACCGTCTGCCCAAAGTGCGGCTTCGTCTGGCAGGCCTGACCCTCGCGCGGATGCCCTCTAAATTCCTTACCGCCGAGTGGCGCAAGCTCATCATGGCCCAGTACGCCGTAACGCCCGCCACTCTCACCCCATACCTCCCTCCCGGCGTCGAGCTCGACCTCTTTCAGGGCCAATGCTTCGTCTCGCTCGTCGGCTTTCTCTTCGACCGCGTCCGCCTCAAGGGCCTCCCGATTCCCTTCCATACCCGATTCGAAGAGGTCAATC
>CAXTPN010000320.1:0-2652 GCA_964246125.1 uncultured Acidobacteriaceae bacterium | reverse complement strand
TGCGCCACCGATGCCATCGGCGTGGTGACCGGCTGCCGCCTGGGCAAGCGCGCGCTGAAGTTCAGGGACTGGGGGAAGATGGCGGCGACGTTTGTCGACCTGGGGAGCGGCAGGGCGATCCGGGTGGCGGCGCGGGAGTCATCAAAGGAGCGGGCGCAGGAGTTGTATCCGGAGATCGAGGGGAAGAACGCGCAGCAGATGCATGCGTATCGGGAGATGACGGATGCGGAGTTGTTTACGGAGCAGTGGGTGACGGTCCCGATCGAGGCGCGGGAGATGCCGGGGTACAAGTCGGGGCGGATTGTATGCGCGGAGTGCGGGGAGGGGATCAACTACAACCGCGAAGTGGCAAGGGATGGGCGGACGCTCTGCCGAGGGTGCGCGGATGTGGGGGGGCGGTATTACTCGCCTGCTTAGATTGACCAAAGCAATGCGTAACGAGGATCAAAAGGAGAAAGACGGGATCAGTACAGGGCGACGGCTGGAAGTACATGTGGGTTGTTGTGCGCAACCCTTTGAGTGAGGTGGGTCAGGGTTAGAATTGTGGGCGGGTGAGTTCTACGGCAGGTCCGCGGCGGGGAAGGCGCTGCCTTTGCTGTCTTTGCCGCTGATGGAGGGGGCGAGGCCATCGAGGGGCCAAGGAATGGCAAGGGTGGGATCGTTCCAGAGGATGCAGCGCTCGCCGATGGGGTAGTAGAGGTCGGTGGTCTTGTAGAGAACTTCGGCGGCAGGGGACAGGACGAGAAACCCATGGGCGAAGCCTTCGGGGATCCAGAGGAGTTCGAGCTCGCCGGCTGCATTGAGGGGTTTGAGATGGAAGCCGGCGTGTTTGCCGAAGTCTGGGGAGTCGCGGCGAAGATCGACAGCGACGTCCCAGATATGGCCAGCGAGGACGCGGACGAGCTTTCCCTGTGGTTTGCCGAGCTGGTAATGGAGTCCGCGGAGGACGCCACGCGAGGAGAAGGACTGGTTGTCCTGGACGAACATTTCGGGGAGGCCTGCGGCGGCGAAGGTAGCGGAGTTGAAGACTTCGGCGAACCATCCGCGGTCGTCTCCGAAGCGCTTTGGCGAGAGCAGCTTGACATCGCGAAGCGGGGTGTCTGAAACCTGCATCCGAGTATGGTAGCGCAAAGAAGTTCAGTCCCGAATCCGAATCGGCAGGTTTGCGATTCGCCTTCGCAAGGTTTTCTTCCGGTCCGCAAACGAGTAAACTGTTCAAAAGAAACCCTGTTGCCCGTAGACGACCGAGGATAATGCAAGCGGAAGGAAACATCGTCTAACAGTTCTGACCGGAACGACACTCAGCCGAAGGGCCCATGGAAGAGGCCTGCGGCAAAGTTAGCTGCTAAGGAATGGTGAGACTTATGGCTAAAAGCCATGTCGAGGCACGGCGCAACAGTGGAAATGTGTTCGACTCAATGGCCGGTTCGTTCAGGGGCCGGGATAGTGCATGCTGAGCGACTCTCATGAGCACGAGAGCCGCGTGGACGGAACAAGCGCAAGCAAGTCGCTGAGTGACTTTGCGGAGGCTGTCGAGCACGGACATGCGCGACCGCGAAGGGGGTATACGGCGCCATCTTCGCTGTTCCGCTATCGCACGATTAAGCGTGTGATTGATATTCTGGTGGTGGTGCTGGGTCTGCCGGTGCTGCTGCCTGCGCTGTTGATTGTGGCGGCGTTAGTGAAGTTTACGTCGCCGGGGCCAGTGTTCTTTTCGCATCGGCGGATCTGCCGGGACGGCGCGTTCTTTTCGATGTGGAAGTTTCGTACGATGTGCGTCAACTCGTCCGAGGTGCTGGAGCAGTATCTGACGAAGCATCCGCGCGCGCGCGCCGAGTGGAACAAGACGCACAAGCTGCGGACGGACCCGCGGATTACTTCAGTGGGAGCGTTTCTGCGGCGATACAGTCTGGACGAGCTGCCGCAGGCGTGGAACGTGATCCTGGGCCAGATGAGCATGGTGGGGCCAAGGCCGATCGTAGCGGCGGAGGTGGAGAAGTATGCGGAAAACTTCGAGCTTTATTGCCGCGTGAAGCCCGGGGTGACGGGGCTATGGCAGGTATCGGGGCGGAGCAAGCTGACCTACGAGCAGCGGGTGGAGTTGGATTGCGACTATGTTCAGCGGTGGTCGCTGCTGCGAGATTTAGGGATTCTGCTGGCGACGTTCAAGTCCGTGGTGAATCGGGACGGAGCTTACTAGCGGGGTGCGGGTTGCCATCGTTCATCACTGGTTTGTGACGCGGGGAGGTGGGAACGCGTGGCGGAGTGCATCGCTTCGCTGTTTCCGCAGGCGGAGATATTTACGCTGGTGACGCGGCCGGAGGGCGTGCCGGAGGGGCTGCGGGACAGGAAGCTGCACACGTCGTTTCTGCAGAGGATTCCGCTGGCGGCGAGCTATCATCGTCACATGTTGCCGCTTTATCCGGCGGCTACGGAAAGCCTGGACCTGCGCGGATTTGACCTGGTGATCTCATCGGACAGCGGGCCGGTAAAGGGTGTGCGGGTGGATGCGGGGGCGGTGCATCTCTGTTATTGCCACTCGCCGATGCGCTATTTGTATGACGGGTATGAGGCATACCGGGCGCAGATGGGTGGAGTGGTGAGGGCGTTGTTCGCGGCGACGGCGGGGCGGGTGCGGAGGTGGGACCAGCG
>CAXTPN010000319.1:2296-2659 GCA_964246125.1 uncultured Acidobacteriaceae bacterium | reverse complement strand
GCGGATGAAGCGGATCGGCAAGGTGGATATTCCGCAGGAGGCGTTCCTGGCGGTGCTGAAGGTGGGGGAGGAGTAGGCGTAACACCAACCCGCACCGATGACACTGATTAGAGAAGGCGATAAGTATGCTCTGAGAGGATGCAGGGCAAAAGCTAAGGGGAGTCCGCTAAAGCGAACTCCCCAGTGTTGACTGCGATCGCAGCTACTTGGTGGGTGGCTTGGCCGCGGGACGCGGAGTGGTTGGAGCTGGACGGGTTGCGCCGGCGCGAGGCGACTGCGGCGGAGGCGCGGCGATGCCGGAGGTCTTGTTGTAGAGATCGACAACCGCCTGCGAGATGTCGGTGGAAGGCAAGGCCCAGAGGA
>CAXTPN010000319.1:0-2286 GCA_964246125.1 uncultured Acidobacteriaceae bacterium | reverse complement strand
GAGGACGTTCGAGCTTTGGCTGGAGACGTCGAGCAGGATAGTGTAGCCGTTATCCTGCGCGTACTTCTTCATGACGCCAGCGATCTTCTGCGCGACTCCACTGAGGCCCTCTTGCCACTCCGTGTTGTAGGCGGTCTGGGCATCCTCGGCATCGCGGTTCAGCTGCTTCTGCAAGGTATCGATCTCGCGCAGACGCTTGGCGCGCTCATCATCCGGCAAGGTTGCGGGAGCGGCCTGCAGGGCCTTGTTCTTCGCGTCCACATCGGCGTTGAGCTTTTCGATCTCGTTCTTCTTCGGCTCAAACTTCTTCTGGGTGTTGGCGGTGACGACCTGGCCCTCATTGGAGGCGAGCACGACTTGCTCGAAGTTGACGAGCGCGACCTTGGCTGGGAGGGCCTGGGGCGCGACCGCCGCGGGTGCGGGTGCTGGAGCGGAGGAGGCGGCTGCTGCTGCGGGAGCCTGGGCCACGGCGAATGGGGTGAGGGCGAAGCCTGCGCTCAGGGCGGAAAGAAGGGTCAGATTGCGGTTCATACGGATTGTCGTGCTCCTTGGGTACGTTGATGACTGAGATATCGCTGATGAGTTCTGTCGGCGAAGATATTGGTTTTCGTTTCGCGTTCCATGCTGCTCAAACCCGCGAAAGCGAGGGATGCACACTTTCGATCGGATCACATTGGCATAGTTTGGACGAAGAGCGAGGGTTTCGGTTGTGCTGGTGAGCCTTTCAGGCTGGCTGAGATTTTTCGGGGAGCCGTGCGGCTGAATCCCGCGGGCTTCAGCATCGTTCGCCGGGTCCGTCTTACAGTGTGTGCGTCACACTTTGGTTTGCTGCTCTACCCGCGCTGGATCATTCTTTCGATCAAACTCAGGATGGAAGGTTCCTTCTCCACACCGACGTGGCAGGCCGGAGGGCGTGCGGAAGCGAGGAACCTTGGAACGTATCGATTATAGGCGTGGGGGCGGGTGGGGTCAACGTGCCGTGCAGCCGCCGATACTGAATTCTGGAGCATCGGCGCATGCATCTCCGTTTTCCTGCGGGTGTGGCGTGCATGATTATGCATACTTTCTCCGAAGGACGGGGTCATTTGCCCAACGCCGCCTTTGGCATATCGATTGCAGAGTGATGTGACGTGCATGCAGTGATGCTGCATGAGGAACGTCTTTGCCTCCCGAGATAAGCATGCGTCCATAGAAGGCGCAGCCGCCCGGCAGAGCTTCTGAAGCGACAGAATCGTGGTTGCGACGGTTATTTATATGGAGGCCAGTGACTGGCCATTGCAAGTACAGGGGCCACTCCGCAGGTCGCGGAGTGGCCTTCAGGCCGGACCAGGTCATGTTGTGGGGCATGGCGGATGCCGGCCGTGAAAGATTCCGACAGAAATCAGTTGCGGCGTCAAGAGTTTTGGAGTATGTTGAACATTGCGTGGAGTGGGTCAAGGGTGCCGAGAGTTTTAGACCTCTTCCGTATCCGGGTTCAGCAATCCAGTAGCGGTTTGGATCTGCTGCCGCGAATGAGTTTCATTGAATGGACGCTATGGATTGCAAGTATCCCATGCGCTTGAAACAACGGAGTTCGATCTGCCTTTGATGTTGAACGGGGCGGGTGGATCAAGTCTCCGGTATACCCCTCAGACTGGTTGGTTCGTTTGAGAATGGCTGCTCGTACTGCTTGCGGTCGGTGCCGCGGCTAGGGTGACGACGAGAAGCAATAAGGCTTTCGACGTGCGGCTGGCGGAACGCAACTGCATGTGAAGATTGCACTTCGGAGTGGATCAGATTGATCTGTCTAAATTCGGATATCAAGAAGAATTGAAATCGTTCCTATCGAGACTCGAGAATCGCACGGCTGTCCGCCATTCTGGCGCGCGCGGCAGGGTGTTTGTCGAGAGCGGACATGGAACGCTAAATGTGCGCCGGAGTAAAGGCGTCCGGTAAGAGGAAATAGAAGCATGAGTGCAGAGCAGAGCGTGACAGAAGCACCGGTGCAGAACGCACCGCAGGCAGCCGGGGATGATTTCAGCGGCTCGGGTGGATATGAGTTGGATGAAGACGGACAGCGGGTCCCGCATGGGATGGGCCAGTCCAAGAGCAGCCGCCGCCGGCGCCGCAAACGCAAGAGCAAGGGCAGCGAAGCCAACGGCGCATCCGGCGAAGGCCAGTCCAGCGCTGCCAACGGCGGAGAGCCGGGCGGCGGACAAGTCGTCGGGAGCATGCAGGCGGGAGGCGACGCCGCTCCGCAGCAAAGCTATCAGCCTCAGCAGAGCTTTCGCCAGAACGGCGGCCAGA
>CAXTPN010000318.1:0-2660 GCA_964246125.1 uncultured Acidobacteriaceae bacterium | reverse complement strand
ACCCAGGGAAGGTACTGGCTCAACGGCCATGACGTCTCCGAGCTCAACGACGACGAGCTCGCCCGCATCCGCAACAAGGAGATCGGCTTCGTCTTCCAAACCTTCAACCTACTCGCCCGCGCCACCTCGCTCCACAATGTTGAGCTTCCCCTCATCTACAACGGCACCCCTGCCGCCGAACGCATCGCCCGCGCCACCGCCGTGCTAGAGTCCGTCAATCTAGGCTCCCGCATGATGCACAAGCCCAACGAGCTCTCCGGCGGCCAGCGCCAGCGCGTCGCCATCGCGCGCGCCCTCGTCAACAAGCCCAGCATCATCCTCGCCGACGAGCCCACCGGAAACCTCGACTCCAAAACCGGAGACGAAATCATGGCCCTGATGGACGACCTCCACGCCCGCGGCAACACCATCGTCGTAGTTACCCACGAGCCTGACATCGCCGAGTACGCCCACCGCGTCATCACCATCCGCGACGGCGTCATCGCCAGCGACCACCCCAGCTCCCGGCACCTCGCCAAATCCACCGTCTAGAGCAGATTGCACATCCCTATGTAGCGGCACAACAGCACGTCATTCTGAGCGAAGCGAAGAACTCCCGTATCGCGCATATTCCCATGTACCAGCGCAACAGCACGTCATTCTGAGCGAAGCGAAGAACCCCCGTATCTCGTCTTTGCTGTTGTTTGTTTTTCGCTATGTAACACGAGCGAATTCGCCCTAGCTCAACCCTGCCTGTCATTCCAAAGGAAATCCGCTGTTACCTTTGCCACTCTGGGACACCTCTTTCTCAATACGAATCAGGCGTATCCTGTACGCAACGGAGGCTCTCATGACGACAACCCCTGTTCTGATCCCACTCGAGGAGTACCTGCGCACCGTCTACCGCCCGGACCGCGACTACATCGAAAGCGAAGTCCTGGAGAGAAACAAGGGTGAAAAGCCTCATGCACGATTGCAAACATACTTCGCCCGCTTCTTCGCTCAGTTTGAAGAAGAACTGAAATTCGAAACGTTAACCGAACAGCGGGTGCAAGTCGGGCCCAAACGATTTCGCATTCCCGACGTGGCGCTGGTCGCCTTCTCCGACTCGGACGACCTCATCGTGCGCACCCCACCCCTGCTCTGCCTGGAAATCCTCTCCAGCAAAGACCGCATGGCAAAAGTTCAGCAGCGCATCGACGACTACGCCCGCATGGGAGTCCAATCCATGTGGGTCATCGACCCTTGGCAGGGCACAGCCTTCGCTGCACAGGGTGACGGCATCCTCCACGAAGTCAAAGACCGCCTCAAGTCGAGGGCACGCAGATCGGTATCACCGTCGGCGAAATCTTCGCGGAACTCGACCGCCTCGAAAAGCGAGCCGCCGCTCGTCCTTCGCAAAACTGACCGCAACGACCCTACTGCACGTCCGTCACCTTCCCCGCCTTGAACGTCACCTTCGCGTCCGGGTAGACGTAGATCGTCTTCCCCCCCAGGTTCATAATCTTGGTCGGCTGCCCCAGCGCCCCGATAACATCGCTGGTCGATTGCCCTATCCCCACCGTGATCGTCTGTGGCTGACTCGAAACCGGCAACGCACTCCCAACTGTACCTGCCACGACCTCCCTTTCAGCCGTGTCCACGACGCTGGCTTGCCGAGCCAGCTCCTGCGCGCCCGCCGGGTCCGGCGGAGGTGCCCCCTGCGCAATCAGCGCCGGCGCGGGCGGCCCCAGCGCGTCAGCCGGAGCAGCCGGAAGACCATCCTTGCCCTGCTTCGCCTGCAGCTCTTCCATCCCGCGATCCACCGTCTCGCGCATATGGTTTTGCATGTCCTGCAGGTCCTCGAACGAGACCGCGACCGACACATTGTTCTTGCACTCCACGCCACCCTTGCTCGAAACCACCGTCAGGGTCGCGGCTCTAGCCTCGGCCGGCGGAGGAATCTTCAACTCCAACACGTCCCCATCCGTAATGGCGCACTCCTGGCCCCCGGGGTCCACCACTACATCCAGCTCCTTGCCTGCTACGAATACATGCTGCCGCCCATCCGACAGTGTCCGCGCGATGCTGCTCGTCGTAGGATCGGTGTCTTCCTGCTGCGCGTTCGCCTGCGCCTCTGCGCTCTCCAACGCAACCTGCTGGCTTACCTCCTGCGCGATCATCTGCTTCGTCTCATCGGTCAGTGGAGCCGGCGGAGCCCCGCCCGCCGCTACATAGTCCGGGTCCTGCTGCGCCGCCAGATGGGCCTGGTACGCATCCTGCAGCGACTGTGCAATCAGGTAATCCGTCAACCACAGTGATGGCGACGAATACACCGGATAGGGCGCGAAGTAGCCCCCGTAGTACCCATACCATGCTGCATTGCCAAATCCCCAGCGATAGGAAACCGGCTGTGGCCAGGCGTTATAAGCCCATCCATAAAAACCCGCGCCGTAGTAGCGCGAGGGCGCATACACATTCAGGTACGCGCCCCGGTATGAGTAATGACTGTAGAACCGGTCATAGGGCCTGCCGTTCGCGTAGTAGCTGCGCCGGTCGTACTCGCGCCCATGAAACTCGTATGGGTGAGCGATGAAGCCTGGCCGTCCCCTCTCGTAGAACATTCGCGATCCATCGTGGCGCTCCATCATCACCGCGCGACCGCCCGCCAGATTATGGTGAATATCCACGCCTAGCCGCGC
>CAXTPN010000317.1:0-2665 GCA_964246125.1 uncultured Acidobacteriaceae bacterium | reverse complement strand
GGAGGGGCGGGATTTTCGGGATGAGGTGATGGGGCAGATCTTCGACAAGGGCGATCCGACGCCGAAACGGAAGCTGGTGTTCCATATCGAGGTGACGGATGAGGGGCAGACGCATGGCACGGCGCTGCGCCAGCGGCGGGTGTTCCAGAATTGGAGGCGGATTGGGACGCTGACCTATGACGATGCGGTAGTGTCGTGGAATGGGGATGCGGTGATTCACTTCAATCATCCGACTTGGCGGGCGGACAAGAACGATCCGGCGACGGGGACGAGGGTAGATGGGCGGAAGGTGCGGTAAATTTCCTTGCTTGCGGTGGTGACGCCGGCCTTCTGAGGCGGGCAAAGATTCGATTGCAACGGTCCTCGCACTCGTCACACTATGCTGCTGGCACCGGCCTGCGCGCCGTGCTACCGACGAGGATGAGGAGATCGCTATGGCTTTGGCGGACGACCTGAAGGACTACATCGCACGAAACAGCATGCCCAAAACCACGATCAAGGAGACTCATACGATCGCGATCGTCGGAGAGACCCACGCTTTTCTGAAGACGAGCGATTCAGAGATTCGTACACGCGCCACCGTGCGCCTTCTCTTGGAGCTGCTGAGCGACGCTCGGTACCGCTACTTCGCGAACGAGAGTTATATGAATAAGGGCCTCATACGGAGGGGCGTTCGCGCGTATGTGCGCGGCAAGGTTCTTCCACCGGCCTTCGACCCAAAGCAGGCAGGCCTCGATCTGATCACCATTGGGGAGAGGGTGCTGGTCCGCCGCTACCAGGCGGTGCTCGACTTTATCCGGGCAAATCCGCGTTACCTCCTGAGCATCGGCACGCTGCTGGACGTGAGTGCAGCCCGGGACGCTCGTCTGGCGCAACACTTCGCGGAGGAGTTTGAGGATCGCAGGTTGCACCGCGGGGTTCCGGGTGTGCTCCTGCTTGGCGCGAACCATGCCGCTGCCGTCTCTGACAAGCCGTGGCCGACGACCCGAATGCTGCTCGAAAAACAAGGGCATACCTGCGTGTCGATTCGCGTGCTAACCGACTTCAACGGCCGTGGAGATCCCGATGATCTGGTTGTTCCGGTTGGAACGCCACTCGACAATGTGTCGCCAGACGATATCATCCGGCTCACCTCGCTTGTAACCAAGACGCCGGTAACCATCCCCACGGATCGGCCGTGGATCAACAACAGGCCCAGCCCATTCAGACAAGTTACCTTCGGATCAAGCAACACACCCGTGGCTTCGCAGTTTCAGTATGTCGTCTTGCAAAAGGCGTAGACGATGCTAGACGGAAGCCTAGCGAGGACAAGAACGCACCCCGCGGTTTGTCTAACCCCATGTCTCAGAGGCGAGACATGGGCGCGGCGTTTCAGGCGAGGGCTAGCTGGGCGATGAGGATGGCGTTGAGGGTGAGGATGACGGCGGTGATGGTCCAGCCGGCGATGCGGGTGCGGGGGGCGCTGCTGAAGGTTTCCATGACGGTGGCGCGGCTGGTGAGGATGAGCAGGGGGATGAGGGCGAAGGGCAGGGCGAAGCTGAGGACGACCTGGGAGAGGACGAGGATGCGCAGGGGGTCGAGGCCGACGGCGATGACGGCGATGGCGGGGACGATGGTGATGAGGCGGCGGAGGAAGATGGGGAACTTGATGTCGAGGAAGCCTTCGATGATGACCTGGCCAGCCATGACGCCGACGGTGGAGCTGGAGAGGCCGGAGCAGAGGAGGGCGACGGCAAAGACGACGGCGGCGGCGCGGCCGAAGAGGGGGCCGAGGGTGTGGTAGGCCTGCTGGATGGTGGGCTGGAGGTTTGAGGAATGGGTGAAGGCGACGGCGGCCATGAGGATCATGGCGGAGTTGATAAGCCAGGCTCCGTTCATGGCGACGAAGACGTCGACGAGCTCGTAGCGGAGAAAGCGGGAGAGGATGGATTTGCGGGTGCGCTCGGGGGTTCGAAGGTGATCCTCGTCGGTGTGGAGGGCGTTGTCGGCGGGGAGGAGGGCCCCGGTGAGTTCTTTGAGGCGCGGCTGGACGAGCGCGGAGTGGAGGTAGACGACGTGGGGCATGACGGTGGCGCCGAGCATGGCTACGGCGGCGTAGATGGAGTCGTGAAAGTGGGCGGGGGCGCTGCGGTGTAGAGGGGGTATGAGGGTGGCGTAAAGGGCGGGGTGGCAGTGGGGGTGGGCGGGGAAGGCCTGGCAGCCATAGCAGAGGCCGATGGCGGCGACCAGGAGGATGATGCCGCGCTCGAGCCAGAGGTGGCCGGCGAGATCGAGGGCGAGTATGGCGAAGACCAGGACGGTTGAGACGAGAGCGGCGAGGAGGAGCGTGGATTTGGGGGTCCAGCCTTGGGCGTAGAAGAGGGGACCGAAGAGGAGGTCGAGACCAATGGCGGCTCCAAGGAACTCGGCAAGATCGGTGGCGATGGCGGCGACTTCGGCGGCGATCCAGAGGAGGATGGTAGTGGGGCGGCGGAAGTGGCGGCGGCAGTTCTGGGGTAGGGTGAGGCCGGTGACGATGCCTAGCTTGGCCGAAAGGTACTGGATGAGGATGGCCATGGCGTTCGACCAGAGCAGAACCCAAAGGAGCCGGTATCCGAAGCGGCTGCCGCCTTCGATGTTGGTGGCGAAGTTGCCGGGATCGATGTAGGCGACGCTGGCGACAAAG
>CAXTPN010000316.1:0-2716 GCA_964246125.1 uncultured Acidobacteriaceae bacterium | reverse complement strand
CTTGGCCACCCCCGCATACAGGCTCTCCGCCACTCGCTGCCGATACTCCGGCTCCCGCAGCTGCGTCGCGTCCTTTGCATTCGTCACAAACGAAATCTCCGCGAGGATCGAAGGCATGTTCGCGCCGATCAGAACCACAAACGGAGCCTTCTTTACCCCGCGATTCCGCAACCCGGCATTTCCCTTCTCCAGTCCTGCGTAGAGCGACCCCTCCACATCCGCCGCAAACTCCCGCGACTCCGCGATCTTGTCCTTCAGCGCAATCTTCTTCACCAGGTCGCTCAACTGATGAATCGACTGCCCTCCCACCGCGTTCTCTCGCGCCGCCACATCCAGCGCGCTCGCGTCGCTGGTGAAGTTGAGGTAATACGTCTCCACCCCTCGCGCCGACTCGTCCTGCGAGCTGTTCGCATGGATCGACAAGAACAAGTCAGCCTGCGCCTTGTTCGCAATCGCCGTCCGCGTCTCCAGCGGGATAAACGTATCGTCGCTCCGCGTATAGATGATCTCCGCTCCCAGCCTTTCATGCAGCAGCTTGCCCAGCCGCAGCGCCACATCCAGCACCACATCCTTTTCCTCGATCCCGTCCACCCCAAGCGTCCCCGAATCGTGCCCGCCGTGCCCCGCGTCAATTACGATTCGTCCAATCTTCAGGCCCAGCGCCCGCACCAGGCTGGTCTCGCCATCCGCCGTCTTCTCCGCCGCCTTACCCGGCCCCGCCACCAAGCCGGGTGCCCCACGTCTCGATTCTGAGACGTGGGGATCGAGCGCAGCGCGACCGCTTTCGCCCAATCCCGCTTTACCTCTAGCCTTCGCCGCGTCACTGCCCAAATTCTCCGTCCTCACCACCGCCGCAATCGGCTTCGAAGTGGGAGCGCTCGTCGCCTCCACCTTGCCCGGCGAATCGCTCACTGCCGCCACCTCCCCCACGTTCCCGGGCTTCGCCAACGTATTCGGCACCGGTCGCCCCGCGGCAGGCTTCGCCGCAACCACCGGCGGGTGCCCCACGATCACCAAGGCAGAGCCGAGGTTAGCGTTGGGTTTTGCGCTAGCAGCGTTCGGATCCATCAGCGGCCGTACCGTCTCTCCCCCATCTGTAACGGCCATCGCCGGCAACCCCGAAGTATTCGCAGCCGCGCTTGCCTGCCTCACCGCAGCCGCCGCGACCGGTGCCTCCGCAACAGCCGTCTTCTCTTCCCTTACCACTCTTCCCTCTTCCCTGCCTCTGGTCGCTCCGTGAATATCGATAATCAGCCGGTAAGGATTCGGCAGCAAAAACGCCGAATACTCCGTCACATCGTTCACATCCAGCACTACCCGGGTCACGTCTCCGCCCGCCTGCGCCGCCCTGATCTTCTTGAGAAATCCATCATCCGTCACGTCGAAGCTCTTGCCCACCAGTTCCGCCCCCAGCCGCGCGCCATGCAGGTCGAAGTAAATCCGATCCGGGTTCGGCACCCTTGCCGCCTCGAACGTCACCTCATCCCCCAAGTCGATGGCCACCCGCGTATACGTCGGCGTGGACCAGTGCCGAATCCCCGTCACCTGCGCCAAAGCAGCCCTCGGACCTGTCTTACTTATTGGAGCGGTGTCCGTCTTGCCTGCATCGACCACTGCGGACGCGGGCTTTAGCCCTTGATACACGCTCTTTGTCTCAGCCATCCCCGAACTCCTGAGTGGCCCATTCATCGCAGCCTCACCGCGCTGAGTGGGAGACTTATACGTTCCATCCAGCCCAGCCAGCTCCCCCCGCGCAACCTTCGCACTCTCACTCCGCGGGGCCTCCCGCACCACCCCCAGAAACTTCTCCCGGGCCGCGGCTTGATCTCCCAGATCTTCCGCCTCGATCCTGCCCTCGGCCAGCAACGCCGCCGCACGCAGCGAACTTCCCGGGTATTGCGTGCGGAGGAATTCATACTGCCCCACCGCCGCCTTCAGGCTCCGTGTGTCCTCGAACTCCCGCCCCTGCTCCGCCAGTACCTGGGCGACGGCGCATACAGCCTCCGCCGCATGCGCTTCGCGGGGGTTGTCATGGTAGATCGCCCGGAAGCTGTCGAGGACCCGCGCATAGGCAGCCCTGGTCCGAGTTCCCTCCGGCGTCGCCTCCAGCGCTTCACGGCTCCGCTGCGCCTGCTCCCACGCGCTCCATGCGGCTGGCCGTTTCGTCGTGCGGGTTGAAGCCGAAGCGGTCGCGGCGCACAACAAAGCCGCGCAGCCCAAGCCGCGCCACGCTCGCCCCCTACCTGACCTGAGGAACCCGATCACTCCCCAAGTTTAAGGTTCGAGCGTAGCCGCGACGGGCGAAAACTACCCTCGCGCACCCCGGCGGGTACTCCCTTGTTCTCCCCCCTCCCCCTGATTTCGCGCAAAATATTCAAAGCAAGCGACTTAGGCTTGTATCAACTTTAGTAACCACCGGAAAGTTACTTCAACGCCGGACAAACCAGCTATCCCAGCATGCCGCCGACCACCTCCGCCGCCTTGGCGAGCGTTCCTTCCAATGCTCCGGCGTCGGAGCCGCCCGCCTCCGCGAGGTCCGGGCGACCCCCGCCCCTGCCGCCGACCATCCCCGCCAGCGCTCCCACAATTTTGCCCGCCTGCACCCGCGCGGTGAGGTCCTTGGTGACGCCGACGATCAGCGTGACCTTGCCGTCGTTTCCAGCGCCGAGCACGACCACGCCGCTGCCCAGCTTGCCGCGCAGCTGGTCGACCAACT
>CAXTPN010000315.1:0-2750 GCA_964246125.1 uncultured Acidobacteriaceae bacterium | reverse complement strand
GCGGGGAGTACGTTTTTGTTCACGCTGCCGAAGGCGCTTTACCCGGTAGGCTGAGGAGCCGCGAGGCGGCGTTGGCCGTCATTCTTCTCATTTTTTCAAGTATGTAACCTGCGGGTAACAATCGACGTTGACACTGAGAGAGATACGAAGCTACGAGGGGGAATAGTGAAAGTGAGAGTCATTGCCGCAGGTCTACTGGCGTTTGCAGCCGCGGGCGTCTCCGCCCAGAACATCACCGGAGCGGGCGCTACGTTTCCGACCCCAATCTATTCGAAGTGGTTTATCGAGTTCAATCAGCTGCACCCTGAGGTGAAGATCAACTATCAGTCGATCGGGTCGGGTGGCGGCATTCGGCAGGTGACAGACGGAACGGTGGATTTCGGGGCGTCGGACGTGACCTTGACCGATGAGCAGATGAAGGGAGCGAAGGTGAAGGTGACGGCGATCCCGACGGTGCTGGGGGCGGTGGTGCCGATCTACAACCTGCCGGGGGTCTCGCAGGAGTTGAAGTTTTCGCAGGATGCGATTGCGGGGATTTATCTGGGCAAGATTACAAAGTGGAACGATCCTTATATCGCGAAGGAGAACCCGGGTGTGAACCTGCCGGATCAGCCGATCCTGCCGGTGTACCGGTCCGAAGGCAGCGGCACGACATTCATCTTTACGGACTGGCTCTCGAAGGTGAGCCCGGAGTGGAAGCAGAAGGTGGGCAGCGCGGCGGCGGTGAAGTGGCCGGTCGGGATTGGGCAGAAGGGCAGTGAAGGAGTGTCGGGGATGGTGCGCCAATCGAAGTATTCCTTTGGGTATGTCGAGCTAATCTACGCACTGTCGAACAAGATGCAGTATGGGCTGGTGCGGAACAAGGCGGGGAGGTTTGTGAAGGGCTCGACGGATGGCGTGACGGCGGCAGCTGCGGCGAATGCGAAGAACATTCCGACGGACTACCGGGTTTCGATTACGGATGCGCCGGGCGCGGAATCGTATCCTATCTCCAGCTTTACCTGGCTGCTGATTCCGACGCAGGCAAAGGATGCGGCGAAGGGACGGGCGCTCGCGCAATTTTTGAACTGGATGATCGACAAGGGCGAGGCGGAGGCTACGTCGCTGTCGTATGCTCCGCTGCCGAAGGCGGTCGCGGATCGGGTTAAACAGACGATTGGCACGCTGAGATAGCGATACGTGGCGGCACGGCTCGGTTGCCCCAGAGGGCCGTGCTACTGTTCTTTCTAAATCGAAAGCCTCACGATCATGTCTCAGCGTCAAACTCGCCAGGACACTAGATTAGGTACTTCTTCTTTAATGACAGCCGACGATACCGTACACAGTTCGAGCAGCATCCCGCAGCGGGCCTTGACGAGTTTCGTTTCGGAGTCCGCGCCCGTGGGGGCGGGCGGGCCGGCGACGCCTTCGCCGATTCGCGACTACCTGAGCAGGCGTGGGAGCGGGAAGCTGGCGGACCAGATGTTCGGGGCACTGATGCTGGTGTGCGCTCTAAGCATCTTCGCGATTGTGATCCTGATTGCGACGATTCTGGTGCTGCGGTCGCATCTGACGATTGCGAAGTTCGGCTTTGGGTTCTTTACGGGGCAGAGCTGGGACCCGGTGAGCGGGGATTTCGGAGCGCTGCCGTTTATCTTCGGCACGTTGGCTACGTCGCTGCTGGCGCTGGCGATAGCTGTTCCTCTGGCGCTTGGGGTTGCCATCTTCCTGACGGAGCTATGCCCCAGGACGCTGCGCGGGCCGATCTCGTTTTTGACCGAGTTGCTGGCCGCGATTCCCAGCGTGGTGTATGGATTGTGGGCGATTTTTGTGTTGGTGCCGATCGTGCGGGACGATCTGGGGCCGCTGCTGGTGAAATACCTGGGATGGACTGGTTTTTTTGGCGGCTCGAACTTTGGCGTGGGTCTGCTGACGGCGAGCCTGATCTTGTCGATCATGATTTTGCCCATCATCTCTTCGATTACGCGCGACATCATGCTGGCGGTGCCGAATCATCAGCGAGAGGCGGTGCTGGCGCTGGGGGCGACGCGTTGGGAGATGATTCGCACGGGCGTACTGAGGAATGCGCGCATCGGGATCGTGGGCGCGGTCATCCTGGGGCTGGGGCGTGCGCTGGGCGAGACCATGGCGGTGGCGATGACGATTGGGAACCATGCCGAGATATCAAAGTCGCTGTTCGCGCCGGGCAATACGCTGGCCAGCGTGATTGCGAATGAGTTCTCGGAGGCCACAGGGGATCTGTACTACAGCGCGCTGATCGAGATTGGCCTGGCGCTGTTCCTGGTAACCATTGTGGTGAATGCGATTGCACGCTTGCTGGTGTGGGCGGTGACGCGGGGCGCGCCCAGAGGGGCGGCCTAGAAATGAGCACATCAACCATGGTTCCGCCGGCAGCTCCGGACCCCGTGCAGCGGCCTCCGATGGATTTCACCACGCGCAGAATGCGGATGAACAACACCGGCCGAACGATCACGAACCATGTGGTAACCGGCCTGGCGGTGCTGGCCACGGTGCTGGTGATTCTGCCGCTGGTGGCGATTCTGGTGTACCTCATCTACAAGGGCGCGAGCTCGTTGAACCTGAACTTTTTTGTCAAGTCTCCGGCGCCGGTGGGCGAGCCGGGAGGCGGGATGGCGAACGCCATTGTGGGATCGGGCGTGGTGCTAGGCCTGGCCAGTTCGATGGGCATTCCGGTGGGGATTGCGGCGGGGGTATATCTGGCGGAGTTCGGGCGGGGACGATTGCTGGGC
>CAXTPN010000314.1:0-2752 GCA_964246125.1 uncultured Acidobacteriaceae bacterium | reverse complement strand
CCCACCTCCAGCGTCGGCACCTCCACCTTCCCCAGGTGTCATTCCACTGCCATATCCCGCCAAAACTTTGTGTAAGAGGGTTGCGTCAGGAATATCTTCGCTGTTGGCAGGTTCTCCATACCTGCCACCCTTGCCGCGCCCGCGAAGTTCACATTCCGCAAAAAGAAATCGTAAGTGTCTTCCTTCGTCGACACCCGCACATCCGTCTTCTGCCCTTCCAACTGCTGTACATAGTCGAACCCATACGTCTCCCGAAACGCCCCGTTATGGAAGAAGTCATCCCCCATCCAAACATCCGTCATCGGAGCCTGCGGGCTGATCGCCTTCACCGCCGGATGCGCGTCGATCCCCGCCTCCATCGCCAGAAACCCCGGGTACGACACTCCCAGCACTCCCACCTTGCCGGAGTTGTTCGCCACATTCTTCAGCAGCCAGTCGATCGTGTCCCGAGTATCGGTTGTCTCGTCTACATCGCTCTTTGCCGTGTGCGCCACAATCGGCCGGTTCATCACAAACTGCCCCTCGCTCCCATACCGCCCGCGAATATCCTCGTAAACGAAGATGTACCCGCTCATCGCAAGCTCCGGCTTTACCGGCCGCGCCGCGGTATATCCGTCTACCCCGTACGGGGTCCGCTCCATTAGAAACGGCAGCGCCTCTCCTGCCTCCAAACCCTTCGGCCGCAGGATAACGGCATGCAGCTTCACCCCATCCCGCATCGGGATCATCACCTCCGACCGCGCATACTCCGGCGTCTGCGCTGAACACCCCAGTGTCCCCGCTATGCCCGCCAACATCCATGCCGCAACCCACGCACGAAGACCCACGCAACCACCTCACGAAGAATCGGGAAGAGAACGCGAAAGCACAATCCCTGTTACCCCGCATTTACGGTCAACCGGCGAGCATATTGAGTGAAACGTTCGCGCTCGAACCGTCACTACACACTGACGCCTATGTACTCGCGCGCCTGGACAAACTTATCCTCTGGAGAAATTATATGGCTATCAATTGGCAAGGCAACACGCAGGTGAAAACCACTCATGGCACGCCCGAAACCAGCCACGGTCCCTGCGTGGCGGCATTTGGGAATACATTGTATTCGGCATATGTGGGGCAAGGCGGACAAAACCTTTGGCTTACGTCCATGCAGGCGTCCTCCTTCCCAAACTTTTCTACCAACCAGCAGATCAAGATCTCAAGCAATAACGTTCCATTGTCGAGTTTTCGTCCCGCTCTCGGGACTTTCAACGGGCACCTGCACATGGTTTACGCGGGCGCCGAGGGAGCCACCCTGTGGTGGAGTTGGTTCGACGGAAACGTGTGGGCCGGCAACCTCAAACTTCCCTTCGGCGGCGGCAGTCCCCAACCCGCACTCGCCGCAATCGGCAACACCCTTCACCTGGTCTGGCATAACTTCGTTCCGGCCGTCACCGAGACAATCAATAAACAGGTCATCGTCCTCCAGCCCGCGCATAACTACATCCAGCATGCTACGCTCGATGGACGCGAACCGCTACAGGTCAGCAGCTGGCAAGCGGCCCCGGCACTAGGCGACGGCGCTGCTCTTCCTTCGCTCGCAGCCTTCAACGGTACCCTATACGCGGTACTCTCCGAAGCTGGCGGTACCGGGTTACTGATTGGCAAATGGGAGGGTAATGTCTGGCAAGGCTGGACACCGTTCTCGATCACCGGCAGTTCCCCCGCATCTTCTGGCGGTGCGGCCCTGTCTGTGTACAACAACGAGCTCTATATCGTTTATCCGGGGCAGGGCGGCAACAACCTCTGGTATGCCTACGTCGATACCCTCGACGTGCATGCTGGCAACTTGCAGATCAAAATCGGGCAATCCACGCCAGAAACGAGTGCGCCTGTAGGTCTCGCTACCTTCAACGGCCATCTCTGTCTCGCCTACAAAGGGCAATCCAGCAACAACTTTTGGTTTTCATATGGATCGTAAGTTCATGGCGGGTAACACCGTTACCCGCCAAATTCTAAATGGCGTTTGTTCTTTCAACGATAAACCCCAACACTGATTCCGGCTGCAAAGTGTCGCTGCAATGCTGTTTATCGTCGTAACGCCTTGCTTTACCCCGCAGCCACCGGCTCCACTGGGATCGGGCTCGCGTCGCACTTCCAGTTCTCGCGTCCGTGCGATCCATCGCAAAACGGCCGCTTCGAACTCAATCCGCACCGGCAAAGCGAGATCGCGGGCTTCCCCGTCAAATCCCACTCCTGCCCATTCACATCTACCAGCGAGATCGCCCCCTCCACCCGAAATGGCCCATTCGGCCGAACCGTGATCTTCACTGAAGGCACAGCCGCCACTTCCCCCAACTCATGTCCGTCCATTCCGCCTCCTTACTGCTCCAAGCCAGCATACCAGTCGTGTTGGCGTTCTCAGAGATCCAGCATGATCGCATCCACATAGCACCATCCCCACGCCTCCCCGGGCTCGATGCTCTTCATCACAGGATGCTTAGTCCCATGAAAGTGCTTCGTCGCGTGCTTCCCCACACTCGAGTCGCAACATCCCACATGCCCGCACACCAGGCACTCCCGCAGATGCACCCACCGCATCCCCTGCTCAAGGCACTCCACGCATCCGCTCCCGGACCGCTTCACACCCTTCACGATCTCCTTCACATGCTTGCACTGCATAGGCTGGCCTCCCTTCACCAGCCTACCCTAGTTGCCAACTTCTAGGCCCCGGCGCCTCGCCCCCCACGCTCCTCCAGCCGCACCCGTATCG
>CAXTPN010000313.1:0-2756 GCA_964246125.1 uncultured Acidobacteriaceae bacterium | reverse complement strand
TCATTGTGGTGGTGGATTCAAGCAAGGTGGTGGACTGCCTGGGGAGATTTCCGCTGCCGGTGGAAGTGATCAAAATGGCGCTGCGGGTGGTGGAGCCGAAACTTGTCGCGCTCGGTTTGCATCCGAAGCAGAGGCGCGCGGCAGACGGCGGCCCGTACCTGACCGATGAGGGCAACTACATTCTGGATTGTGGATGCGCCGAGATTCGCGATCCGGCTCGGACGGCGGCGGAGATTCGCGGGATCGTAGGCGTGGTGGAGCATGGATTGTTTCTGGGCATGGCTAAGCTGGCACTGGTGGCCGGCGAGGATGGCGTGACGGAGTGTCAGGAGTAAGGATGTTCAATGGTACGGAGGTCAAGTGAACGGTTCCATTCGGACGTTGTTTTGGGACGTAGGCGGTGTTTTTCTGACGAACGGCTGGGATGTGGACCAGCGGGCGCGCGTGCTGAGACGGCTGAAGGTTGATCTGGAGGCTTACGAGGAGATGCATGATCGCGCGAACTACTACTGGGAGCGCGGATTGATTACGGCGGAGGATTTCTTTTCGCAGACGGTGCTGCGTCCGAACCCGCAACTGGACCTGACGTTCGATGTGCTGTGGCCGCAGGTTTGCGCGGAGTCGAAGGTGCTGCACGCGGAGTGCCTGGACATACTGGCGGAGTTGAAGGAGATGGGACGGTATCGGCTGGCGACGTTGAACAATGAGTCGCGCGAGCTGAATGAGTACCGGCTGGATGCGTTCAAGCTGCGGTCGTTGTTCGACTACTTCATCTGCTCGGGGTATGTGCATGAGATGAAGCCGATGGCTGGGATATATAAGTCAGCGATCGATATATCGGGGTTCGACGCGGAGACGGCTTTGTTCATCGACGACAAGGAAGAGAACTGCGAAGCGGCGACGGCGCTGGGGATGAAGACGATTGTGTTTCAATCGCCCAAGCAGCTTTGCGCGGCGTTGAAGGAGTACGACATTCACGTTCACTAGAGGTTTGGGTCTTCCATCCCACCTCAGCCGCTTGAGACCGCGTCTGAGATGGGGCACCCGGAAATTTGTATACTCCCTGGATTCGATGCGGCAACGATTGAGGAACTAATATGGCGATACCTGAAGTGAAGGCAAGTCCGGCTGTACCGCCCACGTTGCAGCGGCCTGAGCGGAAGTCCGATCCGTGCATTGTGGTGATCTTTGGCGCGTCGGGCGATTTGACCAAGCGCAAGCTGCTGCCGGCGCTGTACCATTTGCAGCAATCGGGTTTGCTGCCGCAAGAGATTTCGGTGGTGGGGGTGGCGCGGCGGCCGCTTGAAGACAGCTTTGCGGCGGACATGCGCGAGGGCATCGTGTCGGGCGGTGGAGTGGAGGATGGCGACCCGGCTTTGGCACCGTTCATCGCGAAGATTTCGTACCATGCGATGAACTTCGACGACGACTCGGGGTATGCGGGGCTGAAGGAACTGTTGAGCGGCATCGACGAGAAGTCGGGGACGAAGGGCAACCGGTTGTTCTACCTGGCTACTGCGCCGGAGTACTTTGCGGACATCATTAATTCATTGGGCAAGCATGAGATGAACAAGCCGCACGCGCCGGGAAGCTGGGTGAGGACAATCATCGAGAAGCCGTTCGGGCACGACCTGGAGAGCGCGCGGGCGTTGAACGACGACGTGAACAAGGTGTTTGACGAGGACCAGATCTTTCGCATCGACCACTACCTGGGCAAGGAGACGGTGCAGAATATTTTGGTGTTCCGGTTCGCGAATGGGATCTTTGAAAACGTTTGGAACCGGAACTATATCGACCATGTGGAGATTACGGCGGCGGAGTCGATTGGAATTGAGGGCCGCGGGCCGTTCTACGAGACGGCCGGGGCGCTGCGGGATGTGGTGCAGAACCATGTGATGGAGTTGCTGAGTTTTGTGGCGATGGAACCGCCGGTGTCGTTCGAGGCTGCGGCGGTGCGGGCGGAAAAGGTAAAGGTTTGGCGATCGATTCAGCCGATTCATCCGGCGGATACGGTGCGCGGGCAGTATGGGCCGGGGACGGTGGACGGCAAGCAGGTGGTGGGTTATCGGCAGGAGGATCGGGTGCATCCGCGGTCGCAGACGGAGACGTATGCGGCGCTGCGGCTGGAGATTGAAAACTGGCGCTGGGCTGGTGTGCCGTTTTATATTCGCGCGGGCAAGCGGCTGGCGAAGCGGGTGACGGAGATTACGATCATGTTCAAGCAGCCGCCGCTGTCGATCTTTAAGGACGCCGAGGGCAAGGGTGCGGAGGGGATTCGCAATAACATTATCTCGATGCGGATTCAGCCGGACGAGGGGATCACGCTGCGGTTTGGCGCGAAGCTGCCGGGGCCGGATATGAGCATCAGCCCGGTGAACATGAACTTTTCGTATGCGGAGGCGTTCGGGGCTTCGTCGGCGAACGGTTACGAGCGGCTGCTGCTGGATGCGATGCTGGGCGACGCGACGCTGTTCGCGCACCGCGACGGCGTGGAGGCGACGTGGGCGCTGATGACTCCGATTTTAGAGTCGTGGGCGAAGAACCCGATTCGGGACCTGCCGAACTACGCGGCGGGGACGTGGGGGCCGTCGACAAGCGATGCGATGCTGAAGGCGGATGGACGGAAGTGGCGGAAGCTGTAGGGCAGTTGGAAGTTGTTAGTGGGTGAGGCGATGGCGCGTCGGGTTGAGGTTTCGGTTCGGGTTTCGGAGAGCGCCGGGGAGGTTGCTCGGGCGGCGGCTGAGTTGTTTGCGGAC
>CAXTPN010000312.1:371-2775 GCA_964246125.1 uncultured Acidobacteriaceae bacterium | reverse complement strand
ACCTATTCGATTCGCGCCGTCCCCCCCGGTACCTACTCCCTCACCATCACCATGCCCGGCTTCGCCACCTTCGTTCGCCAGGGTGTCCGCATCGCCGCCGCCGGAACCACCCTCACCATCAACGCCAAGCTCGCCATCCAGAACGCCGAGCAGACCGTAAACGTCACCGCTACCCAGGCCGCCGTCTCCGTCGATCAGGATGCCAACGCCAGCGCCACCGTGTTGTCCGGCAAAGATCTGGACGCGTTGTCAGACGACCCCGACGAACTCTCCGACGAGCTCTCCGCCCTCGCCGGCCCCTCCGCCGGCCCCAATGGCGGCCAGATTTACATCGACGGCTTCACCGGCGGCCAGCTTCCCCCCAAGTCCTCCATCCGCGAAATCCGCATTAATCAGAATCCCTTCTCCGCCCAGTACGACCGGGCCGGTTTCGGGCGCGTCGAGGTCTTCACCAAGCCCGGCACCGACAAGTTCCACGGCAGCGGCCAGATCAACGGGCAGGATAAGGATTTCAACACCGGCAGCCCCTTCATCGGCAATACCGCCCAGCCCGGTTACCACACCATCCTCAGCTTCGGTTCGCTCACCGGCCCCATCAACAAGAGCGCCTCCTTTACCCTCAACGGCTCCTACCGCCAGATTCAAAGTAACTCTATCGTCGACCCTCCGGCCATCTACAGCACCAGCCAGACCGCCGGCACCTTCTGCTATCCCGGTACCGCCGGTTGCACGCTCTATCAAACCTCCGCCGGCAATGGCTTCGCCCTCGCCCAGTTCCAGCCCCAGACCCGATGGGACATCTCCCCCCGCGTCGACCTGGCCCTCGGCGAAAAGAACACACTCACCGTTCGTTTTCAGTCGGAGCACAATAGCCAGCAAAATGGCGGCATCGGCAACCTCACTCTGCCTTCTGCGGGCTATAACTCTTCCAGTGCCGAAACCACCATCCAGGTCAGCGATACCCAGGTTTTCTCGTCCAAGGTCATCAACGAGATTCACTTCGAGTATCAGCGGCCCACCTCCAATGAGACGCCCTTCTCCACCGCGCCCTACATCAACGTCCAGGGCGCGTTCAATGGCGGCGGCTCCACTGCCGGCACCTCCAGCGATGTCCAGAATCACATTGAGTTCCAGAACTACACCTCCGTCGCGCTGCCCCATCACTTCATCCGCTTCGGCGGACGCCTCCGCACCACCAGCGACGCCAACACCACCACCGCCGGCTCCAACGGCACCTTCAGCTATAACAGCATCGCCAACTACATCGCGGGAAACCTCGCCGACTACACTGTCACCCAGATTCCCGTTCCCACCATCTCCACTCGCTTTACCGATGTCGGTCTTTATGCCGAAGACGATTGGAAGGTAAAGCCCAACTGGACCTTTAGCTACGGGCTGCGCTTCGAGACCCAGAACTTTATCCACGATCACGCGGACTTCGCCCCCCGTCTCTCTACCGCCTACGGCCTTGGCAAAAAAACCGTCATCCGCGCCGGCGCCGGCATGTTCTACGACCGCTTCAATCTCGGCAATCAACTCAACGTCGTCCGCAATAACGGCATAAATCAGCAGCAGTACACGGTCTCCTCCGCCAACTCCGGCGGCTCCATTCCCGCCTCCTGCAATCCCAACACCCCGGCGGCCTGCCCCCTCGCCCAGAGCCGCCTCACTGAGCAGATCATCTCCAGCAACTTGCGCGCGCCTTATTCCATACAGGCTAACGTTGGCGTCGACCAGCAACTCGCCCGGAACGCTACCGTGTCCTTTAACTACCAACACATCCGCGGTGTCCATCAGTTCAACAGCGACGTCCCAAACTACGCCACTGCTTCGGTCACCCAGCCGCTGCTCTACCAGTATCAATCCGAGGGCGTCTTCAACCAGAACCAGTTCATCACCAACTTCAACCTCCGCAACTTTCACGGAGCTAACTTTTTCGGCTATTACGTCCTGAACTTCGCCCGCTCAGACACCAGCGGCGCAAACAGCTTCGCCTCCGTTCCCAATCACCTCGGTGAAGATTACGGACGTGCAACCTTCGACGTTCGCAACCGTGTCTTCATCGGCGGCAGCTATACCGCCAAGTACCTCATTACAATTAGCCCGCTCCTGGTCGCGCAGTCCGGCAATCCCTACAACATCACGACCGGCGCCGACCTCTTCGGCGACAACATCTTCAACGGTCGCGCCCAGTACGGCACGCCCGGAGCCGCAGGCACCAAAACCATCGCCGGATGCGGCACCTTCGCCGCTGCACCCACCTCCGGCACTTACACCCCGGTCCCGATCAACGCATGTACCGGCCCTGCTAACTTCACCATGAACCTGCGCGTGGTCAAGACCTTCGGCTTCGGGGAAAAAACCGGTCCCCGCAATCAGAATCAGGCTCAGGGCGGCCAGAACG
>CAXTPN010000312.1:0-361 GCA_964246125.1 uncultured Acidobacteriaceae bacterium | reverse complement strand
CCAGCTTCGGTACCAGCATCAATCTGGCGCAGACAATCTATACGACCAACTCAGCTGTACGCCGCATCAGCCTCCAGGCCAGCTTCAACTTCTAGCCACGCCCGTCAACCTGGCCTGCGGCACTTGGAAAAAGCCGCTGCACCAAAAGTAGTTCAACTTTGTGCATACCGAAGTCCAGACTTAAGTAGCCTGTTTTGAATACTTTGGATACTTTAAGGGGGGAGGGGGTAAGTCTACTCGCTCCCCTTCACCGCCGCCTGAAAAGCCTGCTTGAACTGATTCGAATCTGGCTCCGCGAGCTGTGCCTCGAATGGAATCTCAGCCTGCTGAACCGCATCCGCGATCACCACCGTCTTGGCGT
>CAXTPN010000311.1:0-2788 GCA_964246125.1 uncultured Acidobacteriaceae bacterium | reverse complement strand
GTACAACCGCTACGCCACCTTTACCGACTCCTTCAAAAACCTCGAAAAAAACAACAACAATATCGGCGCCAACGAAGCCGTCTTCGGCGTTCAGATCACCCTCCCTCTTTACGATCGCCTTCACAAAGCCAAAGCCCTGGAGTCCGCCGCCGAGGCCTCCCGCTCCTACCACGAGGCTGAAACCGCCCAAATGAACGTACTCGACGCTCAATCCAAACTCACCCACACCCTCGACGAGCTGCGCGCCCGCGCTGAGGTCGCCTCGCTCGAGCAGCAGCTGGCCCAGCAGCAGCTCGACGCCCTACTCGTCCAACTCAGCGTTCCCGCCGCCGCCACCGGCCCCCAGATGACCCCCAAGGACGAACAAAACTCCCGCATCGCCGAGCGCGAGAAGTACCTCTCTGTCGTCGAAGCGACATATCAGCTCCACCAAGCCGAGATCAGCCTACTCCGCCAGTCCGGCCAACTCCAACAATGGCTGCAAAGCACTCTCCACAACTCATCGACTTCCCCCTCGGTTGTCATCCCGTAGCGAAGCGGGAGGAACCTGCGGGTTGGCCGCACACCCTGAATCGAAACCCGCCCTCTAGCGTCTGAACCTTATACGGTACCGGCACCGGGCCGCCTGCCAACCTCCACAACCCGCCCCCGAATGGTAAACTTAGCATACCCATGAACAAGCCTCTCAAGACGTTGCTCCTGAATCCGCCTTCGTTCGAGAACTTCGATGGCGGCGCAAGCTCCCGCTGGCCCGCTGTCCGCGAAATCGAGTCTTACTGGTACCCCGTCTGGCTCGCCTATCCCGCCGGCCTCCTCGAAGGCTCCCGCCTCCTTGACGCCCCCCCGCACCACGTCTCCGCCGAAGAAACCATCGAAATCGCAAAATCCTACGAGTTCCTCGTCCTCTTCACCTCCACCGTCGGCTGGTCCGGCGACCACGCGCTCGCCCAGGCCATCAAGCGCGCCAATCCCGCCATCAAGATTACCTTCGTCGGCCCCCCCGTCACCACCGACCCCGACCGCGCCCTCAACGAGTGCAGCGCCATCGACTTCGTCTGCCGCCGCGAGTTCGACTTCTCCGACGTCGAGTTCGCCAACGGCAAGCCCCTCAACGAGATCCTAGGCATCTCCTACCGCGGCGAGGCCGGCATCATCCTCCACAACCCCGATCGCCCCCAGGTCGAAAAACTCGACAAGCCCGACATGCCCTGGGCGACTGAAACCTACGCCCGCGACCTCGACGTCACCAAATACAACGTTCCCTTCCTCCTCCACCCCTACGTCTCCCTCTACTCCACCCGCGGCTGCCCCGCTCAATGCACCTTCTGCCTCTGGCCCCAGACCCTCTCCGGCCACGCCTGGCGCAAGCGCTCCACCGACGACGTCGCCGCCGAGCTCGCCAACGCCAAAAAGCTCTTCCCCCACGTCAAGGAGTTCTTCTTCGACGACGACACCTTCAACATCCAGAAGGCCCGCACGATCGAGCTCTGCGCCAAGCTCAAGCCCCTCGGCCTCACCTGGTCCTGCACCTCCCGCGTCACCACCGACTTCGACACCCTAAAGGCCATGAAGGAAGCCGGCTGCCGCCTCCTCATCGTCGGCTACGAGTCTGGCGACCCACAGATTCTCAAAAACATCAAGAAAGGCGCCACCGTTGAGCGCGCCAAGGAGTTCGTCAAGGACTGCCACGACCTCGGCCTCATCATCCACGCCGACTTCATCCTCGGCCTCCCCGGCGAGACCAAACAGTCCATCCGCAACACCATCGACTTCGCCAAAACCCTCGACTGCGAAACCATTCAGGTCTCCATCGCCCACGCCTATCCCGGCACTGAGTTCTACGACTTCGCCGAGAAAAACGGCTTCATCACCAACCAGAAGATGGAAGACGACCGCGGCCACCAGATGGCCCACATCGAGTACCCCGGCCTCCCCGTCGAGTACGTCATGGAGATGGTCCACAAGTTCTACGACGAGTACTACTTCCGCCCCAAGGCCGCCTTCCGCGTCGTCTGGAAGGCCATAGTCAACCGCGATGTTCCCCGCCTCTACGTCGAGGCTAAATCCTTCATGAAGCTCCGCGCCGAGCGCAACAAGGCCAGCCGCAAAATGCGCGAAGAAAACGCCCTCAAACAGCAGGAATCCGTTAGCATGAACGCCTAACCTCCCGCCGTCACGATCTGCGGCCAGCACGAGTCTCACGCGTGCTGGCCGTTTTCTATTCCACCCTGACGTAATAACGTCATCCTGAGCGGAGCGAAGGACCACTTATGTCGTCCAAAGCGCCTCAAATCACAGGCTCCCAAATGACCCGCGAACCGTCCTCTCTTCCCTCCTCCCTCTTCCCTCTTCCCTCGCCCTCTCTTCCCTGCCCCTTTGAACTCTCCCAATGACCCACAAACTCACCCCCAACCAATACACCATCCTCGTCACCATCATGGTCACCGCCTCCCTCGGCGACACCCTCCTCTCCCGGGGCATGACTCAGATCGGCCCCGTCCATCTCCACCACCTCGCGCCTCTCTTCCATGCCCTCTTCAACCTCAACATCGTCGCCGGCATCGTCCTCCTCATAGGCTTCTTCGCCTCCTACATGAACGCGCTCTCCTGGGCCGATCTCACCTTCGTCATGCCCGCCACAGCTTTCGGCAACGTTCTCATCGCCCTCCTGTCCCGCTTCTGGCTCCACGAGCACCTCTCCCTCTCCCGCTGGATCGGCATCCTCCTCCTCACCTGCGCCGTAGCCTTCATCGCCGATACCCCAGCCCGCACCGAACACATCGAGTCC
>CAXTPN010000310.1:612-2800 GCA_964246125.1 uncultured Acidobacteriaceae bacterium | reverse complement strand
CGCCTGGGCGATCTGGTTGCGGAGGAGTTCCAGTTCTTCTTCCTCGTCTCTGTCCTCTTCGGATTCGTCTTGCTGGAGTTCTCCGGGTTCGTAGAGTTCGTCGGCGATGTCGGTGGTGAGGGTGCGGGTGTTGCCGGGAGGGGCTATGTCGAGGCCGTCGGGGTCGGAGGCGGTTTCGGTGAGGACGTCTGGCGGGTAGGGGGCCAGGTTGAGGCGGGCGGCGTTGTTGCTGGCGAGCTGGAGGCCGTAGAAGAGGGCGGTGGCGCGGCGGTGTTCGAGCTGGCCGGCGGCTAGGGCGTGGATGATGAGGGAGAGGGCGGACTGGATGGAGTCGCGGTCCTCAAGCGGAGAGAGCTGGAGCTGGAAGCTGCCGGAGCCCCGGGGCGCGGGCACGTGGCGGAAGGCGGCGTGGCGGCGGTGAAGGCGATGGTGGTAGAAGCAGAAGGCTTGCGTGTCGAGTGCGGGCGAACCGCATTGAGTTCCGTTGGTTTTGATGTGGCGGCAGAGGTCGTATTGCATGGCCGGCTCCTATAGGTTTGGGGTACTCCCCCCTCGGGGGTACTCTGCGGTTAAATGGCAATGGATGCAACGACTTAGGCGGCGTGTGCCGGGTAAAGTCGTGCATTCATTGGGGTTACGGGTAAAGTCGTGCAAACAAATAAGAAAGCCCCGGCCGGTGGCCGGGGCTCTTTATCGATTACTTGTAGAATAGCAGAGTGGCGGGGGTAACTACGCCACCAAAATCCGAACTTTATTCCGCTTGTTTTGTTAGAGTTGCGAGAGCAAAGACCCTTTTGGGGGCTTGACAAGGTTTCTGCGGACGTTTCTGCGATCAGAGCGATTCCGAACCGCCCAGCGTCCAGTAGGTCTCGATACGCGCAAGTCTCCAGGAATTAAGCAACCTATGTTGATATTTCCCAACCTCGAAACTTTCAGTGTGCCTGCACGAGTGGCCAAGTACCTGTTTGGATTGATTACGGCAGGTTTGACGATCTTCAGCTTGTTGAACGAGGTGACGCTGAAAGAAGCGGACGCAGAAGGGCGGAAGAAGCTGACCAGCGCAGGTCGGCTTTACCTACGTTGGTTCGTGGCGCTAGCCGTTGCAACCGCCCTGATGACCTGGCTTGGTGACAGCGCAGACGACCGGAAGAAGCGAGTCGACGCGGAAACGCTGGCCAAGCAGGAGGCCGGACATTTTGAGGGCCTTGCAGCAACGATGGAGGCTAAGTTACAGGGATTGAACACGCAGATCGATGGATCCAACCAAAGGATTGCGGCTTCGCAAAAGAAGCTACTGCACGATACGCAGGTGTCTGCGACGAAGGTGACGGCATTGCAGGGGGCGGTGGTAAAAGCGAACACGCGAACGCTGGAAGCAACAGAAGAGGCCGGTGTGCTGACCCGCGAGGCGGAGTTGCCGCTGCGCAGGTTGTGGATGAAGGTGGAACTTCCTCCTAACAGCCGCGGGATGCGCGCCGCGCCTACGGAAGGGCATGGCTTTGCAGAGGCGCTGTACACTTCCCCCGACGCGAGCACGCAAATTGCCGTTACACTGTCGAATTTTGAGCTGAATCTATATGTAGCGGCGTGCAGGAACGGGCCGGCTGGTGCGCAGCAGCCGTGCTTGAAGAGCATCCAAAAGACTCCAACGGGACACGACGACGACAAAGCCGGGGATGTTTCTGCGGACGGACGGCTAAGCGTACTGACAATCTTCCCTGAGGTTGGAGGGGGTGCGTATCTGGCGCGCGACGCAGAGATGCGTGGGGTCACGGTGTGGGAGTGCGTACGGAACCAATCCACTCCGCCGAAGACGAAGGCCGCGGTGATGGCGGAGTTGCAAACGGCGGTCCGGAGAGCTCCGAAGAGCCTAGAGGTAAGCGTAATCGAGACGCTCGATGACGGTCATGCGAGCAGAGCGGGCGATGCACGCGATCTGTCGCACACGCACAGGTACATGCAGACGGAGTGGGTGCCGGAGATGGATGGCTATTGCGTAAAGAGCGCTTACGTTCCTTGAACGGACGGTAGCGGCGTCGCCGAGGAGGTCTTATAAGGCGGCGGCGAGGGCGGCTTGCTGGAGGGCGAAGAGCTGGTGGATGCCGGATTCGGCGAGGTCGAGGAGGGCGGTGAGTTGGAGCCGGGTGTAGGAGTCTTTTTCGGCGGTGGCCTGGGTTTCGACGAGGCC
>CAXTPN010000310.1:0-602 GCA_964246125.1 uncultured Acidobacteriaceae bacterium | reverse complement strand
CTGTAAGAGAAAGGGTTAGTTCGTCCCGAGCGTGCCGCCGAAGCCGATGTTATCCAACGCGCCATATGCGATTCCGTATCCGCCGCCGGTTGAGATGTGCGCGGCCCGGACGTTGCAGTTAGGGAGGTTTTCACACGGAGGCGAGGGTGGTTTGCTGGAGCTGTAGGAGTTGCTGGATGCCGGCTTCGGCGAGGTCGAGCATGGCGGTGAGCTCCTGGCGGGTGTAGGAGTCTTTTTCGGCGGTGGCCTGGGTTTCGACCAGACCTCCGGAGGAGAGCATGACGACGTTCATGTCGACGGTGGCGCGGGAGTCTTCTTCGTAGCAGAGGTCGAGGAGGGTGTTGCCGTCGACGATGCCAACGGAGGTGGCGGCGATCATCTGCTGGAGGGGGTTGATCTTGAGGGTTCCGGCGGCGGTGAGCTTGGCGAGGGCTATGGCGAGGGCCACGGAGGCTCCGGTGATGGCGGCGGTGCGGGTGCCGCCGTCGGCCTGGAGGACGTCGCAGTCGAGGATGACGGTGCGCTCGCCGAGGGCTTTCATGTCGACGACGGAGCGGAGGGCGCGGCCGATGAGGCGTGGAATTTCATGCGTGCGGCCGCCG
>CAXTPN010000309.1:0-2804 GCA_964246125.1 uncultured Acidobacteriaceae bacterium | reverse complement strand
ACGATACGCAGACGGAGGGCAGGCTGGAGGGGCCGGCGGCGATTGCGAGGTTCAGAGGAACGAGCTTTGACGAGCACTGGGTAAGCAAGACGGATGTGGTGGTGACGGTGGTGCTGGGTGCGCGGACTGTGGACTTGACGGTGACGGCGAAGAACGTAGGGGACCAGCCGGAGCCGATGGGGTTGGGCTGGCATCCACGGTTTGCGATCCCGAGCGGGAACCGCGACGCGGCGGAGATACGGCTACCGGGCGGGGAGATGCTGGAGATTCCGGACAAGGTGAAGGGGGTTCCGTCGGGCAGAATTGTGCCGGCGGGAGCAGCGCTGGCGCGGTTCGAGGGTCACCCGGCGGCTGTAGGCGAGGCGACGCTGGATGAGACTCTGGTGAATCCGAAGCCGTCGCTGCTGGACTCAGGCGCGGAGGCGGAGGTGCGGGATCCTCACAGCGGGATCGCGGTGAAGATGACGGGGGTGTCGGCGAACATTCGGTCATTTCGCGTGAGCTCGCCGGCGGGGTCGAACTATGTGGCGCTGGGGACGCAGACGAACCTGGATGATCCTCTGGGCAAGGAGTGGAATGGGGCGGAGACGCCGGCGATCATGACGCTGCTGCCGGGGCAGACGGTGGAGTGGAGGGTGAGGCTGGAGATTTTTTCGATTTCGAAGAAGTAGGTAGAGCCAGGCTTCGTTCACATGCGAGACGTGCAAGTAAGTGCAACCGCAGGCTGCTTCGCGCTGCTGCGGAACGACAAGCGTCACGGCATCGAGGCAGGGCGAGGAGTGAGCGCCAGACTTGGCGGGTTTGACCCTGCGGGGGGTGGCCCGTAAAGTGGTAAGAGGCGATGGCCGCTGAGGTGCCCGAAGTGTAAGGGTGCGGCGGTATTTTGACGCGCCATAAGAAGGCATCACTTTGACTCCGGAACAGATGACAGAAGAGAACGCGGCTGAGACGCAGCCGTCTACGGCGGATACGCTTCAAGAGACTCACGAGCATGCGGGGCATGAGCATGAGGGACACAGCCATGAGGCTGAGGCACAGGCTACGCTGAATCCCGAACTGATGCGGGAGATCGCGGTGGAGGTGGACGCGGAGACGGTCTCGAAGGCGTTTCGCGGGGTGGTAAAGAAGTACCAGAAGCTGGCGCGGATACCGGGGTTCCGGGTGGGCAAGGTGCCGGAGACGGTGATCAAGAGCCGGTTCGCGAACGAGGTCCGGCAGGAGGTTCTGGATGAACTGGTGAGCGCGCGGTTTCGGCAGGCGATCGAAGAGCAGAAGCTGACGCCGGTATCGCAACCGCAGTTGACGAACCTGATGCTGGTGGAGGGGCAGCCGCTGCAGTTCAAGGCGGCGTTTGAGACCAAGCCGGAGATTGACGTGACCGGGTACGATTCGGTTGCGGTGGCTCGGCCGGATACGGCGGTGACGGATGCGGAGTATCAGGCGGAGTTGGCGCGGGTGATGGAGCAGCATGGGATTGTGGAGCCGGTAGAGGAAGATCGGCCGCTGGTGAATGGGGACTGGGCTGAGATCGAATTCAGGGGTGAGATTCAGGAGCTGGCGCAGGTAGTTGGAGAGGACAAGCCGGAGAACGCGCCGGAGCCGATTACGGGCGAGGATGTGCTGATCGAGGTAAACGGAGCGAATACGCTGCCGGCGTTTACGGAGGCGCTGCGCGGATCGAAGGTAGGGCAGGAGATGACGTTCGAGGTGACGTATCCGGCGGAGTTCGGCGAGCGCAAGCTGGCGGGGCAGACGGTGAAGTACGACGTTACGGTGAAGGCGATCAAGAAGAAAACGTACCCGGAGCGCGATGAGGAGTTTGCGCGGCAGCTTGGGGAGTATGAGAGCTGGGACGAGTTTGAGACGAAACTGCGGGAGATGGCGGCGGGACGGAAGAAAGATGCGCTGGAGAGCCAGGCGAAGGACAGAATGCTGACCGAGATGATCGGGAAGTTTCAGTTCCCTGTTCCGGAGACGTTTGTGCAGCAGCAGATCGATGCGCGGCTGGATCGCGGGCTGCGGGCGCTGGCGCAGCAGGGGATGAAGGCGGAGGACATGCGCAAGCTGGACTTCAGCAAGCTGCGCGCGGCGCAGCGGGACCAGGCGTTGAGTGAGGTAAGGGCTTCGCTGCTTCTGGACCGGATTGCGGAGGTTGAGGGTGTGGAGGTGACGGAGGATGAGCTGGAGCGCGAGATGCTGATGGCTTCGCTACAGGCGCGGGAGCCACTGGAGACCGTGAGGGCGCGGATGGTGGAGGATGGGACGATCGAGCGTATGCGGGAGCAGATGCGGCGGGAGAAGACGGGAACTGTTTTGTTTGAGCGGTTGGCGAAGTAGTTGGTGGCTCCCATTCATCGCAAAGGCGCGATGAATGGGGCACACGGAGTACTCGGCAATCAAAACATAGAACGAGCAACGGCAAAGACCAGTACAGGGGTCCTTCGCTTCGCTCAGGATGACGTGAGATTTTCGTTAGGCTAGGGTACGGAAGGACAGGAGAACAAGATGGGTTTGATTCCTTATGTGGTGGAGCAGACGAGCCGCGGCGAGCGGACGTATGACATTTACAGCCGTCTGCTGCGGGACAACATTATCTTTCTGGGGACGCCAATCGATGACAACGTGGCGAACGTGATCATCGCGCAGATGCTGTTTTTGAGCGGCGAGGATCCGGAGAAGGATATTCAGATGTACATCAATAGCCCCGGCGGGTCGATTACGGCGGGGCTGGCGATCTACGACACGATGCAGTACATCAAGAACGATGTGGTGACGTTCTGCATTGGGCAGGCGGCGAGCATGGG
>CAXTPN010000308.1:0-2807 GCA_964246125.1 uncultured Acidobacteriaceae bacterium | reverse complement strand
CGTTATATATCTGATTGGTGCTGCTTCCGTTGGCGAAGAGTTGGCCGGTGAGGTATGGCCGCGTGGTGACCAGGGTTCGGGTAAACTGCTGGCCGGTGGACTGTTGAGCGTAGACGGAAGCAGAGGCGAGTAGAAGGGGCGGATGAATCTCCGTATGAGCGTCGGAGTGGCCGGTGTCGACGATCCATCGGCCAAAGACCGCCACGCGATCGCCGTCGTGAAACTCACCTTGAAACTCGACGGGAACGAGGCCGTTTTCCATCTCCACCCCAAGGAGGCCGTACTTGATGGCATTGTTTATATCAGCGGTGGGGATCCCGAGTGGGGGAAGATCGTTCAGGATCTGCGGTTTGTCCGGTTTGGTGGTGTCGCCGGAGTTGAGCGCGGTGTTTCCGTAAGAAACAAGATTGAGGTACTCAGGATCGAGGACCAGGGCAAACTCCCAGTCGTTGCCGAAGGGGTGTAGGCCAATGGAGTCCTTACCCGCCGTATCCTGGTAGCAGGCCCATCCGGTGGCGCCAGCTGGGTTGTCGTCGTACTCGTTATTTGTATCCATCACTTGTTTCCACTCCAAACCCTGCCCGAACGGAAATGTACCTCCGGAGATTGGCTTCGCCCAGTCGTTGCCGGTGCCGTTCCCACCAAAGTTGGGGGTCTGAAAGTTGATGTGAAGGATGTCCTTGGGTTGTGGACCCGCGACCCGCTGGGGTGAGAGTGCGGCGAGGCACTTCTGGTAGGCCGCGGACGCAGTCTGTTGTTGGGCGCCGAGGAGGTTGAGCTGCTTCTGGGCTGCTTTTTGCGCTGCCGCACGTTCGGGCAGCGGCGTGGCGGCGATTTCATTTTCGATTGCAGTTACCTTCTGCTGAATCGCGGTGAGTGCTGCCTTTTCGGCTTCACATGCCATAACGCACCTCGGAGGATGTTGTACGCGCGAGTGGGTCTGCCGCGGCGGGTGCCGAGCGGATCAGGATGGAGGCGGATGGAAGAGGTGGCTAGGTCCTGCGCCGATAGCGGAGGAATGCGGCGGACGCGGCGGCGCACACTGGGATGAAAAGGAACAGGAACTCGGTGATGCCCGTGCCGCCGTCTGGAGAGAGTCCAAAGAATCGTTCGATGAAATTCATGTGCGCGCTCCTCGAAAATTAGATATCTGCTGGGCCCGCGTGCGAGGGCCATACTACCACTGCCTGAAGGCGCGTCAAGTGCTAATTTCACCTGTGCCGTGAGGCCTTGTGGCTGTTGTGTTCCGCGCCCGGTCACGCGCGAGCGCACCGCTCGCTTTATGGTGACGGCTTGAATTGGACTTGGATGTTGGCGACACTGCAAGGCCGCACGCCGTGGGCGTTGCGGCTCTGTAGAGTGGGGGTATGGCGAAGACGGGAGAGTCGGGAGGTGGGCTGAGGCGGCTGGTTGAGGGGAATGCGCGGGTGACGGTGCGGCGGGATGGCGCGCCGGACCCCGCGGGCAAGTGCGTCGTGTACTGGATGCAGCGCGCGCAGCGAGGGGTGGACAACCATGCGGTGAACCTGGCGGTGGAGGTGGCGAACGAGCTGGGGCTGCCGCTGGTGGTTTATTTCGCGGGCATCTCGAACTTTCCCCATGCGAACCTGCGGCACTATGTGTTTCTGAATCAGGGGTTGGTGGATATCGAGGCGGACCTCGGCCAACGGAATATCTCGTTTGTGATGCGGCGGGCTCCCAATGAATCGCATGAGCGGCTGCTGAACGATGTGAAGGCGGCGATGGTGATCGGGGACGAGAACCCGATGCGCGCGCCGGAGAGTTGGCGGGCGTCGTTGGCGAAGAATATCTCGATTCCGTTCTGGACAGTGGATACGGATGTGGTGGTGCCGTCGAAGCTGATCGAGAAGGCGCAGTATGGGGCGTACACGATTCGCCCGCGGCTGTACCGGCTGCTGCCGGAGTACCTGGTGGCCTATGAGAATCCTCATGCGGAGCATGCGTGGAAGCGGCCCAGGGGATTCCATGCGGACAGCGTGCATAAGGATATGACACGGGATTGGCCTGACCTGGACCGCAGCGTGGGGCCGGTCGCGGCGTGGAAGGGCGGCACACATGCCGGGCTGGCGCGGCTGAAGCTGTTCGTAAGCACGATGCTGCGGGAGTATAACGATACGCGGAATCATCCCGAGGTGGATGGGACGTCGGCGATGTCGCCGTACCTGCACTACGGGCATGTGGGGCCGCAGACGATTGCGCTAGCGGTGCAGGCTGCCGCAGCGGCAGATTCCACGTTAGCGAAGGCGAAGGACAGCTACTTCAACGAGCTGATCGCCTGGCGGGAACTGGCGGTGAACTTCGTTAAGTACAGCCCGCTGTACGACTCGCATGAATGCGCGGAGGACTGGGCGAAGAAGACGATCGCGGAGCACGCGCGCGATGAGCGGGAGCGGATTTATACGCTGGCGCAGCTCGAAGCAGCGGAGACCTACGATGAGCTTTGGAACGCGGCGCAGATCCAGATGGTGGAGTACGGGTGGATGCACAACTACATGCGGATGTACTGGGCCAAGAAGATTCTGGAATGGACGCCGGATGTGGCGACGGCGGTTAAGTATGCGGTGCACCTGAACGACAAGTACTTCATCGACGGACGCGACCCGAATGGCTACGCGGGTGTGGCGTGGGCGATGGTGGGCAAGTTCGACCGGGCATGGGGGGAGCGGCCGGTATTTGGCAAAATCAGGTATATGTCCGGGGCGAGCACGGGGCGGAAGTTCGACTCGAAGGGATATGTGCGAAAGATGCGGGAGCTGCGGGGTGCGTAGGCTCCGTCAAAGAGTAGG
>CAXTPN010000307.1:0-2810 GCA_964246125.1 uncultured Acidobacteriaceae bacterium | reverse complement strand
CACTTGCAGAAGCCCTGGATCTTCCGCACGATCCGCGGGGCTCGCCAAGGCGAAGCCTGCACCCACCCCAGCACCTAAGCCAATCAACCCGCCCACAACTCCCGACAGCGCCTTGCGTCTCAAACGAACCTCTCGAACTTCACTCCGCGGAAACCGATACTCGCGTGCCGTCGACTGGAAGATTCCCCCGTGAGACCAGGCACACACCAGTTCCGCATCATCCACCCTCACCAGGTCACATTGCCGAACTCGGCGGCCTGCCCCGCTCGACTTTACCCTCACTCCAGTCCCAACCGCCACCGCCTTGACCCGGTCCCAGTTAGAGCCCGCACCCTGGCCCAAAGCCACACCCGCGGCCCCGAGCAGACATGCCAGAATCGCGCCAACCATCCGCATCCTCTTCATCCGCCCTCCCGCTAAAACTCCCAACGCAACAGGGTAGCGCCCACCGTAAACCCCGCGCCCACGCTCGCCAGCAGCACCAGGTCGCCCTTCTTCAGCCGACCCTCTTCCATCGCTGTCTGCATCGCCAGCGGAATTGTCGCGGCCGTCGTATTGCCATACCGATCGATGTTGATCACCACGCATCCCTCGTCCATCCCCAGGCGCTCCGCCGTCGCCAGAATGATCCGCTTGTTCGCCTGGTGCGGAATGAAGCACGCCAGGTCCTTGCCCGTCACGCCGTTGCGCTCCAGCACCGTCTCCGCCGCCTCCGCCATCTTGCGCACGGCGAACTTGTACACCGCACCGCCATCCTGATGCACATAGTGCATCTTCGCCGCCACGGTCTCCGCCGTAGCGGGATGCAGCGACCCGCCCCCGGGCATATTCAGCGCCACCGCGCCGGCACCGTCGATCTCATGCCAGTAATCCACCATCCCGACCTCGCAGTCCGCGCACGGCTCCAGCAGCACCGCCCCCGCCCCATCGCCGAAGATCACGCACGTCGCCCGGTCCGTATAGTCGATGATCGAGCTCATCACATCCGCCCCAATCACCATCACCCTCTTGTGCGCGCCAGACTCTACCAGCTTCGCCCCCACCTGCAGCGCATACGGAAACCCCGAGCAAGCCGCTGAAAGATCGAACCCCCAGGCTCCCTTCGCCCCCAGCTTGTCCTGCACAAGGCAAGCTGTCGCCGGGAAAAACATGTCCGGCGTCACCGTCGCCACGATGATCACCTCTAACTCCTCCGCGCCAATCCCCCGCCGCTCCAGGCACAGCTTTGCAGCCTCCACCGCCAGGTCGCTGGTCGCTACGCCCTTGTCCACCAGGTGCCGCTCGCGAATCCCCGTTCGCTCCTGAATCCACTGGTCGTTGGTCGCGACCATCTTCTCGAGATCATGGTTCGTCAACAACCGCGGCGGCACATAGCCTCCCACCGAACTGATCTTCGCCCGCACCGCAACCCGGGGCATCAAAGTCAAACTCAAATTCTCACCTCATAACCGGTACGCCCCAGCATACAAAAATATGCGCATTGAATCACCATTCATTTTTCGCTGCAACAAATACCCGGGCACGACGAACCCATGTCGTCGGTGGTTATGGGTGTTATGTCTTTGCTAGGGAGAGGGTTCAAAGTGTACCGGGCGACCTACTGCGCCCATACTAGCCCGTTACCGTTGCTTCCTTCCGGACCTGGCGGGGTTGGCGGGATTACGTCGCGTAGGACCCGGCACAAGATTCAGTCTACCATCGGTCGAGAGGTCCTTACCTTTGCACGAAGCACTGCCCCAAAGCCCAGACCAGGTCCTGCACGCCTATCGCAGCCGTCAACAAACACTCCACGCAGAGATCGCCGCCCTCCGCACCCGCCGCCGCCGCTTCGTCCGCTGGACGCTCCTCGCCATGCTCCTCCTCGCCTTCGCCCCAAAATCCCACCTGCCCGAACCCGTCACCACAGCCCTCCTCCTCCTCGAACTCCCCCTCACCATCGCCCTTATCTGGATCGCCTCCAAGCACACCGCGCAAATCGCCCGCCGTGACCGCCTCCACCTCTTCTACGATCGCTCCATCCTCCGCGCCGACGGCACTGAACCCCAATCCGGCCGCACCGGTCTCGAACCCGGCCAGAACCTCCGCCCCTCCACTCACCTCTACGACCGTGACCTAGACCATATCGGATCCGACTCCCTCTTCGGCCTGCTAGCCACCGTCCGCACCGGCCCCGGGGAGCGCGGCCTCGCCCGTTATCTCCTCGACCCTGCTCCTCACGTCGAGACCCTCCTCCGCCAGCAGGCTGTCCGCGAACTCCTCCCCCAAACCGAGCTCCGCGAGCGCATCGCTCTCCTCGGCAACTCCCGCTTTCACCAGATCTCCGCCGCCTTCTTCGACGACTGGCTCGACGATCCCGCCCCCGTCTTCCACCCAGCGTGGCGCATCGCCCTTTTCATCACCGCGACTCTCGACATCGTCCTCCTCCTCGCCGGCCTGACCCACCTCCGCGCCTGGACCGACCTCTTCCCCAACTTCGCCCTGGTACTCGCCATCCAAGCCGTCATCTGCCTCTATCTCCGCACCCGCGTCATGCCACTCCTCACCGGCAGCGCCCGCCTCCAGCAGCACATCAAGCTCATCGCTGAGGGCCTCGCCCTCATGCAATCCGCCACCTTCACTTCCCCCAAGCTCCTCCATCTTCAGCGCCTCGCACGCCAGCCCGCCGGTGCCCCCAAGCTCCTCAAGCAGCTCGACAATCACCTCAGCGTCGTCGAGCAGCGCACCAAGGAGTACTTTTTCCTCCTCTCCCTGCTCCTCGCCGCAGGCACCCAGGCCGCCTGCGTTCGCCACCGCAATCGACAGGGAAGGTG
>CAXTPN010000306.1:0-2828 GCA_964246125.1 uncultured Acidobacteriaceae bacterium | reverse complement strand
ACGGCGATGGCGACAATGACGGATTCGAGAATGACGATGCCGATGAACCAGCCGACGACGGCGCGGGTGGCGTCGCGCTCGGATTTGGCGGAGAAGAACTTCTGGTACATGGACTGGTTGCCGAGCATGAGGAGGCAGGTGGGGAGGAAGAGCTCGGCGGCCTGGATGTGGGTGAGGTCGCCGAAGATGCGGAAGTGGCTGGCGGGGACGATGGCGTGGACGCTGGGCCAGCCGCCGGCGGCGCGGGCGAGCAGAGGCAGGGCGATGAGGAGCGAGACGGTGGCGAGGAGGCCGATGGCGACGTCCATGTAGGCGACGGAGCTCATGCCGGCGATGGCGGTGAAGACGATGACGAAGGCGGCGATGATGAACTGGCCGTGGGTGGGTGAGATGGCGGGGAAGATGAGGTGGAGGATGTCTCCGCCGCCGATGAACTGGTAGGAGGTGATGGCGGTGTAGGTGAAGAGTACGGCGATGACGCCGAGGACGCGCGCGGTCTGATTGTAGCGGGCCTCGAGGAGGTCGGGGATGGTGTACTGGGCAAACTTGCGGGCGCGGGGGGCGATGAAGTAGATGAGGAGGAGGCCGGCCCAGCCGCCGGCGGCTTGCCAGAGGGCGGGGAAGCCGTGTTTGTAGGCGTTTTCGGCTCCGCCAAGGAGAGAGCCGGAGCCGATCCAGGAGCTGAGGAGGGTGAAGATGAGGACGTAGGTGGGGAGGGAGCGCCCGGCGACGAGGTAGTCGGCCTTGGTTTTGACCTTAGAGACGCGGGCGAGGGAGACGGTGAGGAGGGTGAGGACGATGATGCCGAGGACTAGCGCGTAGAGGTTCATGAGGGTGAAGACAGTGTACTTTGGCGGGTATACGTTATAGAGGAGCGAAGTGGGCTAGGCTCTACAATGTTGGTTAGCTATTCTCTATGGCCGAGATCATCAAGACGCTGAGTATCATGGGCTTCAAGTCTATCCGGAAGCTGGATAGATTAGAACTTGGCGCAGTTAATGTGCTGATAGGGCCGAATGGAGCTGGCAAGAGTAACTTCATCAGTTTCTTTCGGTTCTTGCGCGACATCATCGACGAACATCTCCAACTCGCCGTCCAAAGGGGCGGTGGCGCCGATGCTTTCTTGTACATGGGCCCAAAAGTTACGAAAGAGATTACAGTAGCACTTCGATTCGGCGTGAATGGGTATGATTTTTCGCTGATACCGACTGTTGATAGCCGCCTAGTATACAGTTGGGAAAAGACGTTCTACCGAGGGGATTATGGTTGGGTCGAAAGGACGATCGGGTCGGGAAACCAAGAAGCGCGTCTGACGAAGCTCCGAAATGCTCCTGGCTCGAACGCGCCGTTTGGCGTTCCTCACTACGTCTATGAGTCGGTCTCAAGCTGGATTGTTTACCATTTTCACGACACAAGTGAGAGTTCTTCTGTACGGCGGTTCGGCAATGTATACGATAACGAGACACTCCGGTCCGACGCCAGCAACCTGGCAGCTTTCCTCTATAACCTCAAACAGACCAAGCCGGAGATTTATGAGAGGGTGAGGTCTACGGTTCGGCTGGCGGCGCCGTTTTTTGATGACTTCCGATTGAGGCCCAACGCTTCAAATCCCGATCAGATTCAATTGGAATGGCTTCAGAAAGACTCAGATGCTCCATTTTTGCCGAGCCAACTTTCGGACGGCACATTGCGATTTATATGTTTGGCAACTGCCCTGTTGCAGCCTGTTCTTCCTTCGACACTTTTGTTCGATGAACCTGAGTTGGGGCTGCATCCGTTCGCACTGGTGTTGCTGGCGCGACTGCTCAGGGGAGCGACGCAGCGTTTTGGGTTCGTTTCGAATCAGGTGATCGTTTCAACACAATCCACTCAGCTGCTGAACGAATTCACCGCGGATGAGGTTATCGTTGTGGATCGTGCGGACGGGCAGTCTGTCTTCACTCGACCGCGGAGCGAGGATCTTTCGGTGTGGTTGGAGGACTACTCGCTGGGCGATTTGTGGCAGAAGAACATCCTAGGGGGACGACCGCGCAACGAAGAGGGCCGCAGTCCGGAGTTCGGGACCAACTGAATGGTCAGAGTAAGAATCATTGTAGAAGGGCAGACGGAGGAGGCGTTTGTGCAGGGGCCTCTCTATCACTGGTTAGCTCCACTTGGTGTTTTCTTGGAGCCGACTCTGATTGGTGTTCCTGGGAAAAAGCGTGGCCGGGTCACGTTCGAGCGAGTGAGAGATGACGTAACTAGAACCCTCCGTCAGGACCACTCGGTTTACTGCTCTACGTTGATCGATCTTTATGGAATCGGTGGCGGCTTTCCGCAACAGCCGGGTGGTTCGGCAGATACAAGCGTGGCCAGAGTCGAACATCTGGAGGCCAGCTTGGCAGCGGAGATACAGAGCAACGCCTCGCTTCACAGACCAGAGTTGCGCTTTAGTCCTTATGTGCAGATGCATGAGTTTGAAGGCCTTCTATTTAGCGATCCTTCCATTCTGGCGGATGGGATGTTCCGGCCAGACTTAGGTCCTCAACTTGGCGCAATACGGGCAGCGTTCCCTACCCCTGAAGACATCAATGACGGTCCTGCGTCGGCACCTTCCAAGAGGCTGATCGCCCTGGATGGACGCTATGAGAAGGTAATTTCCGGCTTTCTAGCAGCGGAACAAATGGGCGTCGCGGTGATCAAGGAACAATGCCCTAGATTTCGAACTTGGGTCGACCGGCTCGCTACTCTTGGAACAAAGTAGAAGCTAAGACGCAGTGCTATGACAAGATAAGGGAAGAGGGTTTCTATGAATATGTTTCGTTTGGCCGCGATGCCGGTGGTTGGAT
>CAXTPN010000305.1:0-2838 GCA_964246125.1 uncultured Acidobacteriaceae bacterium | reverse complement strand
CGGTCGACGACCGCTCCACCGACCACACCGGCGCGATCATGGATTCGATACACGACCCCCGCCTCCGCACCCTCCACATTGCCGGCCTGCCCCCGGGCTGGCTCGGCAAGACCCACGCCATGGCCACCGCCGCCGCGCAGGCGACCTCCGAGTATCTGCTCTTCACCGACGCCGACATCTTCTTCCGCCCCGACGCCCTGCGCCGTGCCCTCGCCCACGCGGTCGCCACCCGCGCCGACCACCTCGTCGTCGTCCCCACCACCCTTATCCGCCGCTGGGACGAAGCCGCGCTCATCTCCTTCTTCCACATTATCGGCCTCTGGGGCGTCCGCTCCTGGAAGGTCGCCGACCCCAAGGCCCGCGACGCCGTCGGCATCGGAGCCTTCAACCTGCTCCGCCGCGATGCCTACCGGCAGGTTGGCGGCTTCGAAGCCCTGCGCATGGAGATCGTCGAAGACCTCGGCCTCGCCCGCCGCGTCAAACGCGCCGGCCTCGCGCAACGCATTGCCTTCGGACGCGGCCTGGTCAACGTCCACTGGGCCTCCGGCGTGCATGGCCTCATCAACGTCATGACCAAGAACATCTTCTCCGCCTTCCGCTACAGCATCCCCCTGCTGCTTATCGGCTGCGCGTGGATCACGCTCTTCTGCATCCTGCCCTTCGCCGCCGTCTTTTTCCGGCCCCTCACGATCCCCGCCGCGCTCGTCATCGCTTCCATCGTCCTCGTCTACCGCCTGATGAGCGGCCCCACCGGCCTCTCCCCCTGGAACGCTCTGCTCGCGCCCTTCGCCGCCGCGCTCTTCATCGTCGCCCTGCTCCGCTCCATGCTCACCACGCTCCGCCAGGGTGGCGTGCAATGGCGCGGCACCTTCTACCCTCTAGCCGAACTTCGCCGCTCCGTCCCACCCCTCCGCGACCTGTTCTAGCTCTCAACCGCGCCGTATCAACCCGTTTTACTGATGCCCTGAATCCCTGAGAGCAGCTTTTCGACGATGAGAGGCGCTGACGCGCCAATATTGATCGCCACAAGTGGAGGCAGGCGTACTCCCGTTCGAAGGTATGCAAGACTGATGAGCAGGCCCAGGAGCGCCTCAATCACCCAACCGCTCCAGAACCACGGATCGGAGATTATCTTTGGGCGATCCGCCGCAAGAAGCTTTGCGTGACGGAGCAGCAAAAGAAGATTACCCAGCAGCCCACCCACGCATCCCCAGATTAGCGGCTCCGCTGTTTCGAGCGTCAAGGTTATTTCACTTCGCCTGACAGCACGCTCACCAGTTTGCCAAGAAACGATTCAGTCTTCCGGTAGTGGCTGCGAGTAGAGAAGATTCGGCTGCCGTTCTTATTGTGAGAGATGACCAGAACGTCTTTAGGCATGTCTTCCAGGGTCGCCAAAATCTCCCCACGCGGCAGAAGCGTCTCCTGTTCGATTCCAGACAGCGTTCTCCAAACATAGTTGGGATTTTCCAGAGCCTTCACAATCTTCATCTGAACCGGATTGTCGAGCATCGACGCAGAACTCATCAGCGACCTCCAAACCGCAGAATAGCACGCCACTTATGAGATGCCTGGCGAAGCATCATCGCCGCCGACCCCAGTAAAACGCCGCCCCCAGCCCATTCGCCACCGCCGTCGTCCCCAGGATCTTCGCCGCATAAGCCTTCGCATCCACCACATCCACGAATGGATACGCCGTCAGGAAGAATGTAAACGCCGTCGCCAGAAAGCCCATCGCGCTCGTCCACGCCACCCACCCCGGCAGCCTTTTCCTTAGCGCCCGAGCGCCCACAATCGGGATCGCGAACATCGCCAGATACGCCAGCGAATAAAGCTCCGAAGCCGCGTTGTTCAGCACCTGAAACGCCTCCGCCGCCTTCACCCCCACGCTCGCGAACACCAGCAGCGCCGCAATCACTGCCGCCGCGAACCAGATCGAGTTCGTCGGCGTCCTGTAGCGCGGATGCAGCCGCGCAAACCACGCCGGCACCAGCTCGTCCCAGCCCGCC
Source organism: uncultured Acidobacteriaceae bacterium (assembly GCA_964246125.1). GTDB lineage: Bacteria > Acidobacteriota > Terriglobia > Terriglobales > Acidobacteriaceae > Edaphobacter. Next base: position 832 of record CAXTPN010000305.1, on the reverse strand, counting down.
GTCATCGGCAGCCGCGTCACGCCCGCGAAGAGGAAGCTTGCCGCCCCCAATATCCGCAGCTGCATCAGCAGAATCGCAACTCCCGCCAGCATTCCCACCAGGCCGTTGTCCCCCAGCGCCATCCTCAGCGTCTGCGGAATCGGCGCGGTATAGTCGATCGCGATTCCCGGCATCAGCTCGTGAAACGCGACCACCGCCCCCGTCCCGAAGATGAACATCGCGCAGATCAGCGGCGACGCGATCACCACCGACCTCCCAATATCCTTCTGCGGCGCCTTCGCCTCGCCGGCCAGAATCGCCACATACTCCAGCCCTGCCAGCGCGCCGAACATCTGCCCCATCAGCGCGAGCGAGACCAGGTCCGCGTGCGGCAGATGCAGCGCCAGCGGCGCATAGTGGATCGGCGCATGGTGCGCCATCGCCCAGAACGGAGTCGCAATCAGCAGCGCAAACACCACCAGCATCGCCGCCCCGCTGACGTTATGAATCCACTTGCCCAACGCCAGGCCGCGAAACGCCGCCAGCGCCAGCGCCCCCACCAGCACTGCCAGCATCGAAAACACCGCCGCATGGTTCTCCGGCAGCCACGCCGCGCTCGGCCCCACCATGTACGCAAACTCCTTCGGAATCTGGAACAGGATCGCCGCGATCGTTGCCATCCCATACGCCCACACGTTCCACGCCGTCATGAATCCGCCCGCATCCCCAAACGCCGTCCGCGCCCACACATACAGCCCGCCCTCCAGCGGCATCTCGCGGTTCAGGTAGAAGACGCTCACCGCCATCGGCACGTAAAACAACAGCATCGCCGCCACCCAGGTCAGCGTCTCTC
>CAXTPN010000304.1:2219-2866 GCA_964246125.1 uncultured Acidobacteriaceae bacterium | reverse complement strand
CCCATCGGGTCCCGCGCATCCATCCCTGAGCGCGCCCGCACCGCCGCATTCAACGGCCCCCAATCAAACCTCTCGAAGAACCGCGCCCGCATCGCCCGCACGTCGGGCTTGTCCGCATGCAGCCGCTTAAACGTCCGTTCCACGAGCCGATACTTCGCCGCCAGCTCCGGATGGATCGCCGAAAAATCCAGGCTCACCTGCATCGCACCCGGCTTCACCCGTTTCCGCATCCCCATCGGCAGCAGCCCATTCGTCGCCGTCGCAAACGATGCCTTGAACGACCGCTCGCCCCGGTTCCTCGCATTGTTCGCCAGCCGAAACAGCTCCACCCAGCGCCCGCGCCGGAAGTACCGCGTCATCGCCTCCCACCCATCCGCGCTCACCGTTGCGTTCCCGTAAACCCCCTGCAGCATCACCCCAATCCCGCGCCGTCGCCCCTCCTCCAGGATCGCCGAAATCCAAAGCAGGTTGATCCCGTTCAGCGCCGGCTCATCCATCGCATCGGTCCACGCCTTCATATCCGCCAGCAGCTCATATCCCTTCGAATCCACCAGCACATGATCCATATTCGGGTACATCGCCGCCACCTCCGCGGCTCCCGGAGCCTCATACACCAGCCGCCCCGGAATTCCCAGCCCCAGAAACCC
>CAXTPN010000304.1:0-2209 GCA_964246125.1 uncultured Acidobacteriaceae bacterium | reverse complement strand
GCACCGAGGTAACCGCCGTCAACCGCCTGCCCTCGCGCGCCAGCAGCCGCGCCGCCGCCGCCGCCACCGACGAGCTATCCAGCCCCGCGCTCAACTGTGCCCCAATCTCCCCCGTGCTGCGCAGCCGAGCCTCCGTCGCCCGGTCAAATATCTCCAGCAGCGCCTCCGCATACTCTTCGTCCCGCTTGAACCGCGTCGGCCGGGCGTCGCACGGGTGCCAGTGCGGCTCGCACTTGAACCCCCCCGGCCACACCCGCAGCTTGTGCCCCAGCGGAACCCGCTCTACGCCCTTGAAGTAGCTCTTCGTCCAGTCCGGGTGCGAGATCGCCAGCCAGTCCACCATCCGGTCTTCGTCGAAGCCCTGGTACACCCCCGGCAGCGCCAGCAGCCCCTTCGGCATCGACGCTAGCGCACAAAAATCCTTGCCCCGGAAGTAAAACAGCGGCCGCTCCCCCGCATGGTCGCGCGCCGCAACAACTCCCGCCGCCCCGGCGTCCATACCGCAAACGCAAAACCACCCAGCAGATGTTCCAGGCACCCCTCGCCCCAGCGCATCCACGCCGCCAGCAGGATCGCCGAATCCGCCATCTCCTCGGCGCGCGTCAATCCTAGCTCCCGCGCCAGGTCCGCGCGATTGTCCAGCCGTACATCCGCCACCAGGCATGCGGTTTTATCCGCGCTCCACAGCGGCTGCCGGTCCAATCCGTCCTCCGGCAACAGGTACATCAGGTTGCCGCCCAGCGCGACCTCGCCCTCGCTCCACGCAAATCGGCGATCAGGCCCATACATCGCCTGCGCATCCAGCATTCGCTCGATCAGCACTCGCGCCGGCGGTTGGCCAGATAGACTCCACACGCCGCAGATTGAAGACATAGCTTATAAAAAAGGAATAGAGCCGTGGCCAGCCACACTCTTGGTCGTACCGCTGCAAGCCTGGACCCTATCCCCTCACCAGGTCGATGGCTCGCAAAGCACGGACCCGCCCCAAACAGCTTCGCGCAAGAAATTTAGTGGCTAATACAAACTAAATCTCGACAATGGGTTATCGAGGCAAAGGCTACGACTGATGCTGCGCGCCGCCCGCGTCGGTACGCTGCGAGTTGAAGTACTCGGCCAACTTGATCGACGTAACGTCAATGGCAGGCTTCGTCCAAACTTTCATAGTTTGCATCATTTCTCCTGAGTCGGACCGATTGGTCTGGTTGTTTAGTCCCGGAATTTCCGGCAACGGCTCAACGAACTACGACTGATGCTGCGCGCCGCCCGCGTCGGTACGCTGCGAGTTGAAGTACTCAGCCAGCTTGATTGAGGTTACATCGATCGCAGGCTTGATCCAAATCTTGGGGCTCGTCATGGGGTGTACCCTCCTGCAATTACTATACAGGGAGTCTGCCGTTTGCAATAGTAATTTTGATGAAACGAGCAATTCCCCGAAGTCCTCCAGCCCGGACCCACGCGCATTTCCATCATCACGGCGCCTGACCTCAGCCCGCCAGACACACTACTCCAGTGCGCATACAAAGAACAAGAGGATTCGCAAAAGATGTCCGCCCGTAAGAACCCACCCGCGAATGCACCCGCGTCCCCCAGCTCCGCGGCGCACATTTATCAGTACAACTTCGGCCCCTTCCTCTTCCAATCCGAACTCGAAATCCCCGAACTCGCGGAAGCCGCCGGCCCTGCCCGCATCGCCGTAGCCATCCAGCTCGGCGACGCTCCCGAAGACCTCCCCGGTGCCCCCCGCTATGGTGAGCTCTGCCAGGTCAATCCCGCCGAATACCTCCTCAACATCCCCGGCGTCGCGCGTTTCTACGCCGCCAACGGTCGCGAAGTCCGCGTCAATCTCCACCCCCAAGCCCCCGCCGCCGACGTCCGCGGATTCCTGCTAGGCTCCGTCTTCGGCGCCCTCTGCCACCAAAACGGCCTGCTCCCCCTCCACGCCAGCGCGGTCGCCATCGACGGCCGAGTCACCGCCTTCCTCGGCGAATCCGGCGCCGGAAAATCCACCCTCGCCGCCTGCCTCCAGTCCCGCGGCCTCCCCATCGTCTCCGACGACATCTGCCTGCTCGAACCATCAGGCCCTGACAGCATGCAAGTCGTGCCCGTCGCCGGCTGGCTCAAGCTCTGGCGGCAAAGCCTCGATCACCTCGGCCAAACCCCCGACCCGCGCCACCGCGTCTTCACCGCCAACGATAAATTCCGCCTCTAC
>CAXTPN010000303.1:0-2873 GCA_964246125.1 uncultured Acidobacteriaceae bacterium | reverse complement strand
ATGTGAGGAACATCGCTTCAGGCGTTATCGAGTGTCCTGTGTGCGGCAGAGGCAGCTCCTTGAACCTTCAGATCATCGCAGCAGGTACCTCTGACTCCGCTGGCGATAAGTAATCTGGCCTTCAAGTCAGCGGTAGTGCTCAACGAATCGGCTAGCCTAAAAGTGGGAGGTGCTCTCCGAGGCCGCTGAACTGCTTGCAACTTCTTAACGACGCCGCGGACGAACTCACTGACCACGCGTGAACTTTCATCAGGACGAGCCGCCAGGAAGGTGACAAGCTGCAAAGATTCATCCCTGAGCGGTCGCATAGCGAAGCCGTCTTGCGCTACTCGCCATGCACCCGTACGTGTCAGAACTGCAAGCCCTTGCAGGTCCGCGACCAGAGGCAGAGCTTCTTCTGCGGTCGTCACGTGTTGAACGTCAAGGAGAATCGATTGGGCAGCTGTTGCCGCTTTCTGCAGACGGTCATACATCAACTGATGTACATGGCGTTCGAACAATATCCATTGACGCCCGTGCATGTCGCCAAGAGAAATTTCTTTTTGCTTGGCTAGGGGATCGGTTGAGTTCAGGACGACGTACATGGAGCTTACGTCCAGTTGAGTGCAAGTCCAGTCCCGCCGGCTGTTCCGGTCCACTCAGTAGCGCTACATCGAGATAACCACTCAGCACCTCATGAGCGAGAATTGCAGAGAAGTTGCTTGAGAGAGCCAGTTTGAGTTGAGGATAGAGCGGCAAACGTACGGAAAGCAGAGTAGAGACAAGAAACGGGTCCGCGTACGGCGATTTTTCCGAGCCGGAGTAGGGCCTCAGCGCTATCGGACCGGCCGCGAGCTGAATTTACCGCGCGGTCGGCGTACTGCAGCGATCGCCTGGCGTCTTCTACAAAAGCACGGCCTCCCTCCGTGACCTCGACGACCTGCTTATTACGATGGAAGAGCTTACGCCCAAGCCGTACTACTCGACAGAGATTCAGAAGCGATACCTGCGTCCGGCCGGCGTTCGGCTCGGACTTGGACCGATCGGTTGGCACACGTTCCGTCACACCTACCGTTCCTGGCTGGATGAGACGGGAGCGCCGATGAAGGTCCAACAGGAACTCATGCGTCACGCGTCCATCCAGACGACGATGAACGTTTACGGGAAGGCGATGCCGGAGTCAAAACGGGAAGCCAATGGAAAGGTCGTCACCATGGTGCTCAAGCCCTTACAGGCGAGCATCTGACGTGCCATTTCTTATTGGGAGTAAATGGGAGTGAATCTGATTTCCTGATTCGCTCTAAGCTGTTGATTTGATTGGTTGCGGGGGTAGGATTTGAACCTACGACCTTTGGGTTATGAGTGAGGCAACGAACGTAGTATCAACGAGTTACGAGGCGTGATCGGTCGATTTAGAGCGTCGCAAGTCGTTGAAAATAGGTTGGTCGCAGTCTTATTTGGGGTTGAAATGGGGTTGGAAATATTCCTGCTCTATCCGATTCGGAGTCTACTACGCGTACCAGCAGGCTGCCTAACGCAACAATCAGGCTACCTTGACGAGCCTTTTATGTGACGTTATGATGACCGTAGAGGTGACTACATGTCGGCTACGCCTGCATTCGTAAGCGCTGATCCTGCTCTGTTCAATCCGGAGTCAGGCCGGCTTGACGCAGCACGTATTGCGCGCGAACTGAATCTTCCAGTCGGAACCATTGCCGAGGCGATCGGCCGCAAAGCACCTGGGGTACGTAAACATCCAGACGCTACAAGCCTACAAGCAGACCTCCGGCGCCTCTACCGGGTCTGGGTTTCCGTCGTGGATCTCTATGCTGGAAACAAGACCAATGCACGCATTTTTTTGAATGCGCCGAATCGACATCTTGAGAACCAGGCTCCCGTTGAGTTCATCGAGAGGGGCGATCTGGCTCCCCTGGAGTCCTTTGTCGACGCCATGGGCATCCGGCAACCAGCTTAGAGGGTTCTGATTGCACTCACTTGAAAGACTTGTTCGTGTATTGGAGCACGCTCCGACAGCACCTTTTACGGAGTATGCCTATCGAATCGTCGCGGACAAGTGGCGCGAATTCCCACTGTCCGCGACTGGATCACTTCGGTCCGGTGGACGCTATAACGCTCCGAACTCCTGTCCAGTGCTCTACTGCGCTGACAGCCAACTAACGGCAATGATGGAGATTGAGGCGCTATTCACGACTGCTGATGGGCGGCTCAGAGGCGTACCGCGGAACCCCGATCTTGTACTCACAATTCAATGCGTGTTGTCACGCGTCGTGGACCTAACCATTCAAACCCTTTATGCCGAGCTGGGCACTACGCTTGAAGAGCTGACAAGCCTCAGTCCGTCGCGCTTCATTCTGAATGCCCGCGGTGAAGAAACCCCGACGCAGAGACTTGGCGCTGCTTGCTCCTTCTGTGGGAACGTATCAGCGATCAAAGTCCCCAGCGCCGCACATCCATCAGGCTTCTGTCTCGATATCTTCGTCGATTCACTCGTAATCGGAGAGCGGCTGTCGATCTTGGACAACAGCGGGCGGATCGACGCCTCCATAGAAGGAGTCATGCCACACCCAGTGCCACCCGGCCTTTCGGCCTCCGGACGCCTCCATCAGCAAATCTCAGAGATCACGATAAAGCCGGACAGATAAGCCGACGGACTTTTCTTCTCTCGTGCAAATTTCTGAGCGCCTGCCGTGTCGATTGACGAACCTTCTGGGTCGATAGAGCGGAGTCATCCCGAGCATTGAGCGGCTGGTCATGCGCCGAACGCATTACGTCGTGCACGGAACTCATTGGACACGGACCAATCTCCGCACTTATGTTTTGCGCCATAGCCGACGGATTGAAGCCGTCGGTGGAGGTGCAAAGTGCTTCAGTCC
>CAXTPN010000302.1:0-2884 GCA_964246125.1 uncultured Acidobacteriaceae bacterium | reverse complement strand
ACCAGTACCGCGTCTCCACCGACCCCCGCTCCGGCATCCGCAACGACCCCAACCGCCAGGACGACGAAAGGTACATCCTCCGCCTCATCGCCCAGGTCATCACAGTCTCGCTCGAAACCCAGCAGATCATCGCCGCCCTACCCACCCTCAACCTCGTACCCTCAGACCCGACCTCCGTCGAATAGCGCGTGCAAAACCCCACCTTATCCATACAGAATTCCACAAACACACCGAAAAACACCATCCCGAACACACTGCTTTTTGTGTTCCTCACCCCATCCGCACTGAAATCACCGCTGCAACTTTTTTTGACAGCCAAGCAGATCGGCCCAGCCAAGGGCTGAGCCGACTATCGAAACCTAGACTCTCTACTGCCCGGATTCCACCCGAGGCGTGATAATCCCAATGTTATCAACACCGGCTTGATGCCCCATGTCGATCACCTCGGCAATGTTTCCGTAGAAGAGATCCGGATCGCCCTTAATGAACATTACCTTCTCCTGCCGAGCCGCGAAGATCTCCGCCAGCTTCGGCTCGATCGAGCCCTTCGCAAACGCATCTTCATTGATCTTGTACGACGGCGGAGCCCCTTTGTTCTCAAGGATTTGCACCACAATCGTCCGAGAATTGTCCGGCGTCTGATCCTTGTTTTTTGGCGGCTGAGGAACCAGCGCATCCAACCCCTTTGGTGTAACCGGCACAATGACCATGAAAATGATCAAAAGCACCAGCAAAACGTCAATCAGCGGCGTTACATTGATCTCAGAAACCGCCGTGTTTGTACCGCCTCCACCACCCATTCCCATAGCCAATCTCCTCGTAACTCATTACTGCTCAACTACTTATTCTCGTCCTTCTTTTCAGTTAACAGACCGAGTTGGCTCACGCCCGCTGCTCGTATGCCATCTACAGCGTCCATCACCTTACCGTATGTGGCCCGATTATCAGCCCGTAAATACACCTTCTTATCGGTCTTATTCTCAAGCTTCGCTGTGATTTTGCTTCCCATATCGTCTACTTGAATCTGATCCCCGCCCAGAAAGACCTTGCCATCACGTGTAACTGCAATCATCACAGCATCTTCCTTGTTCGCGTCTTCCATAACAATCGCCTGTGTGGCAGTCGGAAGATCCACGTTCACTTTGTTATTCAACATTGGCGTGATTACCATAAAAATGATCAGGAGCACCAACATTACGTCCACCATAGGTGTGACATTTATGTTGGAGTTTACCTTTTTTCCCTCATCCCGCTTTGCAATTGCCATGAACTGAACTCCGTCCGGTTGGTCCGGTCTACATTTTGAAGCTTACAATCTAGATGCTTCTGTACTGCGTGCTCTCGAAAATCTAATCGAAAGCACGCAAGGACAGCATCAAACCGAATACATTTACCGGTGACTCTGTTTGATGAAGTAGTCCACCAGTTCCGATGAACTATTATCCATCTCAACGTCGAAAGCCTCTACCTTGTTCGTAAAGTAGTTGAAGGTCATTACGGCGGGGATAGCCACAAAGAGACCGATAGCAGTTGTCACGAGTGCTTCCGAGATACCGCCGGCGACCTGACCAATGCCAGACGTTTTTGAAGTCGCAATTGCCTGAAAAGCTCTCAGAATACCCATAACCGTACCCAGCAGGCCAATGAAGGGAGCGGTTGAGCCAATTGTTGCTAAACCTCCAAGCCCTCTCTTCAGTTTGGAGTGAACAATCGCCTCAGAGCGCTCGAGCGCGCGCTTGGAGGATTCGATCTGCTCATCGGAAATTGCACCGCCAGAACCAAAGCTACGGAACTCTTGAAGTCCGGAGGTAACAACTTCCGCTAGGTGAGACTTCTTCGTACGATCCGCAACTTTGATCGCCTCGTCCAGGTTCCCGTTCTTTAGAGCACCAGCAACTTTGGGAGCGAACTCTCGTGACTGCTTGCGAGCCGCGGAGAAATAAAGTGCACGATCAATGATGACCGCAAGCGACCATACAGACATGATGAACAGGATGATAACAATAGCGCGGGCAGGCCAGTTCATGCTTCCCCACATCTCCATCGGGGAAAATCCTACTGTAGCTGCCGGCTCCTGAAACAAAGCTAAAGAAGCTGATAGGTGCGAGAAGACGTGAGCGGAAGCGACGCTTGAAACGTGGGCAAAAATCACTGATCTTTCCTCCGGAGTGGGTCGTAAGTTGAACTTTAGAATCGTTCGGGGCAGAACTGCTGCGAGTCGCTCCGTCGAATCCGTTTAGGGGCAGATGATATGTAAATGATGTAACGCCTGTGCCGACACGCTCTGCTTTGTAGATTCAACATGGCAGGCTGCTGCTCAAAACTAACCGCCGCCAAAGTTGAAGTTAACCGTAATAGTTGTATCTACTTCAGTTGGCTCACCATTGAGCAGGTAAGGCTTATACCTCCAGTGCTGCACCGCTTCGACCGCGCTGGCGCGCAGCATCTCAGGGCCGCTGATAACGCTAAGATTTTGGATTGCGCCATTTTTTCCGATAATCGCGTGCAATACCACTGCGCCAGACACATGAGCCGCGCGTGCAATAGGAGGGTAAGTGGGCTGGGTCTTCTCCAGAATCGATCCAGCCATGACACCGCCCGAGATACGAGCAGGGCCCTTTGGCTTCTCGGGAGCAGCCGTTACCTTAGGCGCGGGCGCGCTACCCATTCCACCAATCATTCCACCTAAAACTCCCCCAGCAGCTCCGCCGGCCATACCCTGCATCCCGGCGACACCTGCGACTTGCGGCGGTGGAGCCGCATCTTCCTTAATCATTTCTATTTTCTTCGGAATTTTCGTGGGCGCATGCAGACCTTCATCTATCTCCGAAACCATTTTGATCGGTTTGACGATCTGCGCCGGCGGCGGAGGTGGGGGCGGAGG
>CAXTPN010000301.1:0-2911 GCA_964246125.1 uncultured Acidobacteriaceae bacterium | reverse complement strand
GCATTGCGCGGTATTTGAGGCGGTGCGTGGGTCGGCACCGGATATCGCGGGGAAGGACCTGGCGAATCCGACGGCGCTGCTGCAGAGCGCGGTGCTGATGCTGCATCACATTGGGGAGACGGGCACGGCGGAGCGGGTGCAGAGCGCGCTGGAACAAGTGTATACGGAAGGCAAAACGTTGACTCGGGATGTAGGTGGGAAGAGCGGGACGAAGGCGTTTGCGGAGGCGGTGATTGGGGCGATGGATGCTTAGGGGGACAGGGGTTCGAAGGTGTGCGGGAGTTTGGTGCCTGGGGCTGGCAGCGGTGCTGACTGGTTGTAAGGCGGATACGCCTGCGCCGCGCGGGGAGAGTAGCGCGCCGGCAAGCGCGAAGGTGCAAGCTCCGCGGGCGGATGCGGGGGAAGTTACAGGCACAGTTTCGTTCAAGGGCAAGGCTCCGGCAGGGACGATCGACACGAGCATGGACCCGGCGTGCTCGCTGGGGGATGCGAGCGGGAAGCTGCCGGTGGAGCAGATTGTGGTGCATGGGGGAAAGCTGGCGAATGTTTTTCTGTATGTGAAGAGCGGGCCGGCTGAGGCGATGCAGGCGGGACCGACTGCGGCGCAGGCTGTGGTGCTGGATCAGAAGAATTGCCGGTATGTGCCGCATGTGGTTGGGGTGATGGCGGGCGGGGCGGTGGAGTTTCGCAACTCGGACCCGACGATGCACAACATTCACACCATGCCGGCTGAGGCGGGGAATGAGGCTGTGGACGTGTCGCAGGGTCCGCGTGGCGCGCCGCAGACGAAACAATTTCGCAAGCCGGAGATGATGCTGCCGGTGCGCTGCAACAATCACCCGTGGATGAGCGCATTTATCAATGTTTCGGCTACGCCGTTTTTCGCGGTGTCGGATGAGAGCGGGAAGTTTACGATTGCGGGTCTGCCGCCGGGCGACTATGTGCTGGGGGCGGTGCAGGAGAAGCTGGGCGAGAAGACGCTGCAGGTGACGGTTCCGGCGAAGGGAACGGCGCGGGTGGATTTCAGCTTTGGGCAGTAGAGAGCGAGCAAAAAGCGGGCGGGAGAGCAAAAGCGCGAGGAGAAGAGGCTTGCCGCGCTATTCTTGAGGGATGGAGTGTCAGGCATAGATGGAACGGCGAAGAGTAGGGATTCTGGGCGCGACCGGGATGGTGGGCCAGCGCTTCATCCAGCTGTTGAGCGAGCATCCATGGTTTGAGGTTGCGTGGTTGGCGGCGAGTGATCGGAGCGCGGGCAAGCGCTATGACGAGGCGTGCCGATGGAAGCTGGAGACGCCGCTGCCGGAGAGGATTGCGGCAATGACTCTGATGCCGAATACGCCTGACGGCACACCGGGGAGCGAGCTGCCGAAGATTATCTTTGCGGCGCTGGACCCTGCGGTGGCGCATGAGCTGGAGCCGAAGTTTGCGGGTGCGGGGTGCGCGGTGATTTCGAACTCGAGCGCGTTTCGCATGACGACGGATGTGCCTCTGGTGGTGCCGGAGGTCAATGCGGATCATCTGGCGATGATTGAGGCGCAGAGTTGGCGGCGGGAGTCCGGCGGGTACATTGTGACGAACCCGAATTGCTGCGCGATCGGGCTGGTGCTGGCGCTGGCGCCGGTTCATGCGCGGTTTGGCGTGGAGAGCGTGTTTGTATCGACGATGCAGGCGGTGAGCGGCGCGGGGTATCCGGGTGTGGCGTCGCTGGATGTTCTGGGCAATGTCGTTCCGTTCATCAAGAACGAGGAAGAGAAGCTGCAGGAGGAGATCGGCAAGCTGTTGGGGACGCTGGCGGGCGATCGCATTGACCGGCTGGATGCGAAGATGAGCGCGCATTGCAATCGCGTGGCGGTAGTGGACGGGCATACGCAGTGCGTCAGCGTGAAGCTGAAGACGCGGGCGACGTATGAGGAGATGCTGGCGGCGTGGAGTGAGTTTCGGCCGCTTGCGGGGATTCATGAGGGTCATCCGCTGCCCTCGGCTCCGGACCAGCCGGTGGAGTACGAGGAGGCGATCGACCGGCCGCAGCCGCGGCTTGACCTGATGCGCGGCAACGGGATGGCGGCTACAGTAGGAAGGCTGCGGCCTTGCAATCTCTTCGACTGGAAGTTTGTGACGTTGTCGCACAATACGATTCGCGGGGCGGCGGGCGCGGCGGTGCTGAACGCGGAGATATTGGCGATGCTGGGCAAGCTGGATTGGAAGAATTGGAAGCCATCGTTAGAGCTTGAGGGCGTGAAGGCTGGCGTGGCATGAGCGTGGTACGGCCATCTATTGTGGTGATGAAGTTCGGCGGGACGTCTGTGGAGGATTCGGTCGCGATCAAACGGACGGCTGCGATCGTGCGGGGGAGGCGGGAGCGCGGGTTGCAGGCGGTGGTCGTGGTGTCGGCGATGGCGAAGGTGACGGACCAGTTGCTGGCGGCTGCGGCTGCGGCTGGGGGAGATGACCGCGCGGGTGCGATTGGGATGTCGGTGCGGTTGCGCGAAGGCGACTGAATGCCGGCTGCGGAGGTGGGGGGCGGGGAGCGGCTGGTGGGGCTTGCGAACGACCTGAACGATGAGTTCGATGCGCTGGACGATCTGTTGCGGGGAATCGCGGCGGTGGGCGAGTTGACGCCGAGGACGAACGATCTGGTGGTGAGCTTTGGCGAGCGTGCGTCGAGCCTGATGGCGGCGGCGGCGTTTTGCCAGGCGGGGCTGAGCGGGGTGCATGTCGACGCGCGGAGCTGCATTGTGACGGATTCGACATACGGGAAGGCAGTGCCGCGGGAGGCGGAGATCGAGGGCAGGCTGCGGGCGCAGGTGCTCCCGATACTTGAGGCGGGGCATACGCCTGTGATGGGCGGGTTCATTGGCGCGAACGAAGAAGGGATTACGACGACGCTGGGGCGGGGCGGCAGCGATTATAC
>CAXTPN010000300.1:1652-2913 GCA_964246125.1 uncultured Acidobacteriaceae bacterium | reverse complement strand
GGCCAGGGGACCCGGAGCCTTTGGGGTTTGCGATCGAGGCGGTGCGGGAGCTGAAGGGAAAAGCTCCGCTGTTTGGGATCTGTCTGGGGCACCAGATTTTTGGGCTGGCGCTGGGCGGGAAGACTTATAAGTTGAAGTTTGGGCATCATGGGGGGAATCATCCGATCCTGAACCATGCGACGGGGAAGGTGGAGATTACGGCGCAGAACCATAACTACAATGTCGATCCAGCGAGCTTGCCTGAGGATGTGGAGCGGACGCATACGAATTTGAATGACCAGACTTTGGCTGGGTTGCGGTCGACCACGGACCCTATGTTCAGCGTGCAGTATCATCCGGAGGCCAGCCCGGGGCCACATGATTCGCATTACTTGTTTCGGGATTTCCGTAGGATGATGGATGAGTGGAAGAAAGCGTAATGGCTAAGACAAGCATGGAGCTGGTAATGAGCGAAGATTTGAAGAGTAGGCTGACCAAGTGCGCCGAGATGCGAGGTCAGAGTGTAGAGGAGTTCGCACAGGAATCCTTGTATACCTATGTCGAAGACATCGAGGATGGTGCCATGTCCGATGTGGCTCTAACCGAAGAGGGTCTGGAGTTCCTGGTTTCGGAAGGAGGCATTCCAGTTGGCATGGACCGTTCAGTACTCCAAGTTGGCCGAAAGACAGCTTAGTAAGCTTTCACCTGAAGTTGAGCAGAGAATACGCTCCTTCATGTCGGACAGAGTAGCAAGTCTGCAATTCCCTCGAATTCTGGCGAAGAAGCTGAGTGAACAGTATGAGGATCGAATGCGCTATCGCGTGGGCGACTACCGGGTGATCTGCCGAATCACGACCGCCTTCTTATTCTTGTTGTTGAGGTGGGACACCGCCGGGAAGTTTACGACTGATGCCGCGTAGGAATGACATTGCGAAGATTTTGGTGATCGGCTCGGGGCCGATCGTGATTGGGCAGTCGGCGGAGTTCGACTACTCGGGGACGCAGGCTTGCAAGGCGCTGAAGGCGGAGGGGTATGAGGTGGTGCTGGTGAACTCTAATCCGGCTTCCATCATGACCGATCCGGAGGTGGCGGATCGGACTTATATCGAGCCGCTTACGGCGGCTTATGTGGAAGAGATTCTTCGGGTGGAAACGGAGATGTTGGCCGCGCCCGATGCAAGTGCAACAGCAGATTCCTCCGCTGCGCTGCGGAATGACAAACAAGGGAGGCCGTGGAATGACAAACAATTTGGGGTGTTTGCGGTGCTGCCTACGGTGGGGG
>CAXTPN010000300.1:367-1642 GCA_964246125.1 uncultured Acidobacteriaceae bacterium | reverse complement strand
CCCTAGGGCGTTTAACGTGGGTGTGTATGTGGCGTACTCGGGGGTGCTGTAACTATTTGGGGTGGAGCTGATTGGGGCGAAGCTCCCTGCGATCAAGAAGGCGGAGGACCGGCTCTTGTTCAAGGATGCGATGCAGAAGATCGGGCTGGATATGCCGCGGTCGCAGCTGGTGAACAATGTGGGGGATGGGTTGACGTTTGCGGCGAAGATCGGGTTTCCGTGCGTGATTCGGCCGAGCTTTACGCTGGGGGGATCGGGCGGCGGAATCGCTTACAACCGGGAGGAGATGACGGAGATCCTGTCGCGTGGGATCGACCTTTCGCCGGTGAGCGAGTGCCTGATCGAGGAGAGCGTGCTGGGATGGAAGGAGTATGAGCTGGAGGTGGTGCGCGACCTGAAGGACAACGTGATTATCGTGTGCTCTATCGAGAACTTCGATCCGATGGGGGTGCATACGGGGGACTCGATTACGGTGGCTCCGGCGCAGACGCTAACGGACCGCGAGTACCAGGCGATGCGGGATGCGGCGATTGCGTGCATTCGGGAGATTGGGGTGGAGACGGGGGGGAGCAATGTGCAGTTTGCGGTGAATCCGCAGAACGGGCGCATGACGGTGATCGAGATGAACCCGCGGGTAAGCCGGTCGAGTGCGCTGGCGAGCAAGGCTACGGGATTTCCGATTGCGAAGATCGCGGCGAGGCTGGCGGTGGGGTACACGCTGGACGAGCTGCAGAACGACATCACGAAGGCGACGCCGGCTTGCTTTGAGCCGACGATCGATTATGTGGTGGTGAAGATTCCGAAGTGGCAGTTTGAGAAGTTTCCGGGTGCGGACGAGAACCTGGGGCCGCAGATGAAGTCGGTCGGCGAGGTGATGGCGATTGGGCGGACCTTCAAGGAAGCGATGATGAAGGCGGTGCGGTCGCTGGAGACGGGCAAGAAGGCAACGGCGGATGACATCGAGCCGAGGCGGCTGACGCAGCGGCTAGTGACTCCGCACCCGGAGCGACTGAGCTATGTACGGTATGGGTTCGAGCGTGGGATGACGGTGCGGGAAGTGGCGCGGATGACGGGGATGGACCCTTGGTTTCTGAACCAGATGAAGCAGATTACGGATGAGATTGCGGCGGTTTCGAGCAAGGGCTTAGAGGCGGTGACGGCGGAGGAGTTAAGGACGGGGAAGCGGATGGGGGTTTCGCATGAGCGGCTGGCGAGTGGGTGGGGGTGCTCGGTGGCCGTGGTGCGGGAGCTGCGGAAGCGGCTGGGGGTGATGCC
>CAXTPN010000300.1:0-357 GCA_964246125.1 uncultured Acidobacteriaceae bacterium | reverse complement strand
TGTACAATATGGTGGATACATGCGCGGGGGAGTTTGAGAGCTTTACGCCGTATCTGTATAGCTGCTACGACGAGGAGGATGAAGCGGCTCCGACAGAGCGGAAGAAGATCATCATTTTGGGGAGCGGGCCGAACCGGATTGGGCAGGGGATCGAGTTCGACTACTGCTGCTGCCATGCGGCGTTTGCGCTGCGCGAGGATGGCTACGAGACGATTATGGTGAACTGCAATCCGGAGACGGTTTCGACGGATTACGACACTTCGGATCGGCTTTACTTTGAACCGTTGACGCTGGAGGACGTGCTGGGGGTGTATGAGCATGAGGCTTCGGGCGGCGCGAGCATCGGGATGATTGTGC
>CAXTPN010000299.1:0-2958 GCA_964246125.1 uncultured Acidobacteriaceae bacterium | reverse complement strand
CCCGAAGCCCCGCCGCCGTTCCGCCCCGCCCCGCTCTTCGGATCGACCTTGCTGTACTTCTTCAACTTCTCGTGCCCATCCACCACGATCTGGTCGCCCGGCTTCACTCCGCCCCTCAGGATGACCTGCGAACCCTCTGTCAGATCCACAATGACGGGAACGTTTTCGACATAGTAAGGCTTCTTCGGAGGCCCGGCCGGCTCCCCGTCACCGCCATCTCCCGCACCCGCGCCGGAACCCTGACCCTTGCCGCCACGCGCCGAGCCCGCCGGTTGCCCATTCGCGTTTGCGCCGGCATTCCCATCCTCATCCGCGGCGCTCTTCGGAGGATTTCCCGGCCTCACCACATACACAAAGTTGCCCACCGATCCACTCTGCAAACCCGAGGCCGGTATCACCAGCGAGTTCTGCCGCTCCTCCAGGATCAGCCGCACATTGACGAATTGATTCGGAAACAGCGCGCCATCTTTATTGTCAAACACCGCCTTCGCCTTCACTGTGCCCGTCGTCGTATCGATCTGGTTATCCATCGTCAGCAGCGTTCCGCTCGCCAGATGCTTTGCCTCAGACCGGTCGTAGGCCTCCACCACCAGCTTCTGCCCATTACGAATACGAGTCAGCACCGCCGGCAACTGGTCTTCGGGCAGCGTAAAGATCACCGCGATCGGCTGCAGCTGCGTCACCACCAGCAGCCCTGTCGCATCGGCCGCATGTACGATGTTTCCTGCATCCACCTGCCGCAACCCAATGACACCATTGATCGGCGAGGTGATCCGTGTATACGCCACGTTCACCTTCGCCGCCTGAATCGCCGCGCGATCCGCCGCCAGCGTACCCGCGCTTGCCCCCGCGCTCGAAACCTGAGTCTGCTCGCTCTCTTTTGAAACCACACCGGCCTGATACAACGCCGTATATCGCCCTGCCTCAGCCTTCGCGTAGTCCGCGGAAGCCTGATCCTTCGCCAGCTGCCCTTCAGCCTGGGCTACTGTCGCCTCATACGGACGCGGGTCGATCATTGCCAGCACCTGTCCCTGCTTCACCTGCTGGCCTTCTCTCACATTCACGCTTAAAAGCTGCCCATCCACGCGGCTCTTCACCGTTACCGTGTTGTACGCCGTCACTGTGCCCAGCGCTGTCAGGTAAATTGGCATCGTTCTCGACGCCACCGGCACCACCGTCACAGGGATCGCACGATTTGCCGCAGCCGCCGTCTTGTTCGCCGCCGCGGCTTCGTCCTTCTTATTGCCTGTGTACTTCCAGTAAGCCAGCGCAGCCGCCGCCAGCAGAATCAACACCAATGCGATCTTCCGCAGCCACGAACCCGCATTCGAGCCCGGCTTCCCTCCGGCGGATGCCGGCAAAAGTTTCTGGGTCGCTGGGGCAGGAAGCGAGTGCTCCACCTCGGTTTGCACTGATGCAGCCATAGGTTCTTGTCTACCGTTCCTCGGCCAACGCCGATCATTGCAATCTACTGGGAAAATGTAAAAAGGTGTTTCCTGAAATCATACATTTGGATGACGCTCGCCACCCAACGAAGGTTTCCCAATCGCATTTTGCTCAAAAACCCCTTTTGCGCGATAACCGGAACGGGCCACCTACGCATCCACCACAAATCCAACCTCGGCATCAACCCGCGCTTCCGGCTAAAATGACCCTTACGACATCTATGCGTCCTATACCTATGCTTCGATCCGGCCAACGCGCCCTCCTCATCGCCGCAAGCGTCTTCCTTGCCTTGCCTGTCGCCTCCCGCGCGCAGGAAGCCGTCCCGCCCGGAACCGGCGACCACTTCAAAGACACCAGCCCCCTCAAACTCCCGGCCGGGGCCCGTGTCGCCATCTACGAGTTTGAAGACCTCGAGTGCCCCTCCTGCTCGCGCGCCTTCCCCGTAGTCCACGCTGCGGTCGAGCGCTACAAAATTCCTCTCATTCGCCACGACTTCCCTCTTCCCCAGCACTACTGGAGCCGGGACGCCGCCATCACCGCCCGTTACCTCCAGGATAAGGTCTCGCCCCAGGTCGCCGAGGAGTACCGCCGCGACGTCTTCGCCAACCAGATCAGCATCGTCAACCTCGACGACGAGCACGCCTACACCCGCAAGTGGTTCGCGGACCACCACCTGCAGATGCCCTTCGCCCTCGGCCCTGACAGCCTCTTCGCCGCCGAGGTGCAGGCCGACTACACCCTCGCCGAGCGCATCGGCCTCATCCACACCCCCACCATCTTCGTCCTCTACTCCAAGGGCTGGGTCCAGGTCACCGATGTAACCCAGCTCTACACCACGCTCGACAACGCACTCGCTCAGTCGCCCGCGCCCGCTACTGCGAAGACCGCCGCCAAGGGCGGTCCCCGCAAACCTGCCACCCTCCAGCGGTAGCTCCATCGGCTCCTCCGCTATACTGGGAGTCTTGATCAATCAGCTCATCTTCGCCAACCTTGCGCATCGTCCGCTGCGGACGTTCCTCTCCGTCCTCGCCATCGGCGTTGAGGTCACCATGATCCTGACGCTGGTAGGCGTCTCCTACGGTACGCTCGACGCCACCGCTCGGCGCGCCCGCGGCATCGGTGCCGACGTCTTCGTCCGTCCCCCCGGCTCCTCCATCATGAGCCTCTCCTCCGCCCCCCTCAGCGACAAAATCGTCCCTGTCCTCGGCGCCAAACCCGGCGTCGCCCTCGCCACCGGAACCATGGTCCAGTCCATCGGCGGCTTCGACACCATCCAAGGCGTCGACTTCGCCGTCATGAATCAGATGGCCAGCACCTGGCGAGCCCCGGGCGACCCCACAAAAGACGGCTTCAAATTCCTCGAGGGCGGCCCCTTCCAGTCCGACGACGACATCATCGTCGACGAATACTACGCCAAGCAGAAGAAACTCCACCCCGGCGACCACATCAAGCTCATCAATCACGACTGGCGCCTCGCCGGCATCTACGAGTCCGGCAAGCTCGCCCGCATCC
>CAXTPN010000298.1:0-2958 GCA_964246125.1 uncultured Acidobacteriaceae bacterium | reverse complement strand
GGGACAAGGGTGCGCCCGGCATGATGGGAGTAGAGGCGGCGTGCAGAACTTGAGGCATTTGCTTTGAACGTGCGGCCATCGCGGTGAAGCTGTTGCCGGCGAAGACTGGCTGCTGCTGGTAGAGCGCGGGTTCGGGCTCGCTGGATGCTGTTGCCTCGGGCTGTGTTGCCTCTCGTTCCAGAAGCACCGCTCCCCGGATGGCGGAGAGGATGAACATAACCCAGAAGAGCAGGCCTACGACGCCGATCTCCGCGGCGCAGATGACGACGGAGTTGTGCGCGGTATTGGGAGCGTAGTTCCAGAAGTTGCCGACGCCGACGCCGAAGAAGAAGTGGGTTTTGACGAGGCTCAGGCCGATGGCCCAAAGCTCGATCCGGTCGGCGCCGGACTCGGAGGAGATCTCCCGGCCACCGGAGGCTCCGAGGGCGAGAGCGGCCACCAGGAGCAGCGCGCCGGTGATTGCGGACGGCACCAGGCCGATCTTTCGCCTGGCCGCGACAACGACGGTTGCCACCAGCGCAATGGTTCCGCCACGGGAGCGGGTGAGGTACATGCCCCAGAGCAGGATCGCCATGGATGCAGGAATGACTAACTTGTTGCGGAAGGCGCTGTCCTTGCGCCAGAAGAAGAACATCAGGGGCAGAAGGCTGACGAGGAGTTGCGCGAAATCGTTGGGGTCGTTGAGAAACTCGAGTCCTCGAATCCTGGGCAGGAGACCGCCGGCGTATCCCTGGATGTAGATGTAAGGGCTGGGGGCATCCTGCTGGAGCGCCCTCATGCCATTGCCGATATCGAAGACGCAGCCCAGGAAGAGCACGAGGATCGTGAGTTGAAGATGACGCCTGGTCTTGCAGTTGATGGCGATGAGGACGAATCCGAGGAGGGTGGGAAGAAGGCCATAGCCTGTGTAAAAGACAGCGCCGAGCCAACCGCCGAGCGAGATGGAGACCACGACGGCAAACACCAAGCCGCCCAAAGCGAAGGTCATGCGGGAGCTGAAGATATCGGAATCGAGGAGAGACGGGATGCTGACGAGGAGCGCAAGCACGGCGACGAACAACTCAATGCGATATTCGGCGAGCGGACCGAAGAGGGTCGCGGGCCCGAGCAGTTCGGCGAGGATGTAGAGCAGGGTGACTGCGATTGCCATAGGGTGTTGTGCGGGAAGACAGATTGAAGAGCTAGATGGGAGGCGAGGTGCGGGCTAAGACGGGGAAGCTGCCGCCCGGGTGATCGGGGATAGGCGCTCGCCAGAGCACATCGAGGCTGAGCGCGATGGTGGACAGAAGCCATGTGCCGGCGCATAGGATTTTGAGTGGCTGCGGTAAGGGAGCCTGAGCGGCGAGGTCGAAGCAGAGCGAGCCGACGGTGATGGCGGTGAGCGCCAGCAGGATCGCCCGGAGGGTAGAGGCTGATGTTCGCAGGGCTTGCGACCATAGCATGGTGAGCGGAATGAAGGCGACCGTGTAGCCGTGACGCCAGGAGACGGGGGAGATGGACGCAAGGACGAGGGCGAAGATGGCTATGATGAGTGCGCGATCGAAGCGATCTCGATGCAGGCGTGAACGCCAGACGAGGATAAGGCAAAGCGCATACAGTACAAGGCTAACCGGCTTGGCGAGCAGCAGCAGGCCATGAGGCGGCGCGTTTAGCAGGGGCTGTACGTCCTGAAGGGAGAGGAGTCGGCCGTAGTGAATCCAGGCCAGCAGGGCTCCGACGCACTTGTTCTGCATGGCTGGGACGGAGCCTCCCATGGCGGTGAGGACATGGAAGCAGGCGCGCAGGTTGGCCATGCCGTTGAACGCAGCCATGCCTGCAAGCAGCGCCAACAGGACGCCGGCGTAGTAGAGCAGCCACGCGCGCTCCTTCCAGATGAGGAAGAGCGGCACGATGAGGATGGGCGTGACCTTGAGGACGGAGCAGAGGGCAAAGGCCGCGGCAGATAGGGCGACATAGCCCCGGAGGTAGGCGAAGATGCCGACGGTCCAGAGCGCGAGAATGACGATGGAGACTTGGCCCAGCGAGATGGCCTCATGGATGGGCCAAAAGGCGAAGGCCGCGGCGCAGAGGGCGGCGAAGGGGAAGGAGAGCCAGGGGAGCTCGATGAGGCGTGCGAGCAGGAGGGCGGTGGTGAAGACCAGGCCGAGGTTCAGAATGCGCCAAAGGGTGGCGGCGAGATGCGGCGGCAGCGTAGCGAGGGGGCTAATGAGGTCGGCTAGCAGCGGCGGGTAGAGGTAAAGTTCGATGTCGGAGAAGCCGGCGGCGCGGGCGCGTTGGGCGATCTGGCTTTCAGGGGGCGCGCTGCGCAGTTGAGGATTGCCATCGGTGGCTCCGGCGTAGAGGTCGGCATGGCGGTCGTGGGGAACGACCTGGCCGGCAAAGATGTAATCGTAGAAGTCGCGGTTGGGGCCGGCCAGGATGTTGCCGAGGTAGCGCTGGGCGATGGAACTGAAGAAGACAGAGGCGAGCACAAGCGCGAAGAGGATTTTCAAGCGGGAGGCGTAAGCTGTCGGGCGCAACGTCGTCTCCTCCGGTTTGCAGAAAAGGTTTAGGCCTTGGCGCATGCTGCTCGGGCATGGGTTGCGGGAGCGATGGCGGCTCAGTTGGCGGATGACGCCGAGTCGCAGCGACTCAGCCCATTGTAGCCGTTGCGGTATGGGACTCCGCCAAGCATGTATCGGCAGACGAGGCCCCGGGCGTTATCCGTTGGGTGCGGGTACACTTTGTTTTGCCGGTGGCGGCGCATCGCCATTCCCGGCGCCCAGGGTGCTTGATGTCTCATGTGCGGGCGATGTTTGGCGGCGCGGTGTTTCTGGCGTCGTTCCTGCTTTTTGTGTGCGAGCCGATGGCGGCCAAGCAGTTGCTGCCGGCGTTCGGAGGCTCGGCGGCGGTGTGGATGACGTGTCTGGTGTTTTTTCAGGCGGGGCTGCTGGGCGGGTATCTGTATGCGCATTGGAT
>CAXTPN010000297.1:0-3016 GCA_964246125.1 uncultured Acidobacteriaceae bacterium | reverse complement strand
CCTCTCCTACGCCAAAGGCATCGGCTGCACCCGCGCCGGCGTCCTCCTCACCACTTTCACCGAGGAGACCGAAACCGACCTCTTCGGCGAGCAGGCCGTCCTCTGCGGAGGCACCGCCGCCCTGGTCAAGGCAGGCTTCGAAACCCTCGTCGAAGCCGGCTACCAGCCCGAGCTCGCCTACTTCGAGTGCCTCCACGAGCTCAAGCTCATCGTCGATCTCATGTACCGCGGCGGCCTCGCCTACATGCGCCACTCCATCTCCGACACCGCCGAGTGGGGAGACTACGTCGCCGGCCCTCGCATCGTCACCCCCGAGGTTCGCGCCAGCATGAAGTCCCTCCTCACCGACATCCAGAACGGCACCTTCGCCAAAAAGTTCATCGAGGAAAACGAAACCGGACGCCATGAGTTCGCCCGTATCCGCAAGGGAGAAGCCGCCCACCAGATCGAAACCGTAGGGGCTGAACTTCGCGCCGGCATGCCCTTCCTCGACCCCGTCAAAGTAGAAAACGGAGCCGTAGTCAAAGCCTGAAGCTTGGGTGCCCCATCTCAGACGGTTCCCTCGTCTGAGGTGGGGGAAGACCGCTTCAGAATCATTCCGGAACCAAGCCGGAACGAAATTGCAGTACGCCGCGTAAGGGAGCATCATAACCACCATGGCGACCTCAACCTATCCCGCCGATGCGCTCGCCGCGCCCCTAGCCCAAGCCACACATCCGCCTGTCTCAACGCCTCTGCCTCAGATCGTCGAAGCCTTGCGCACCATCCCCGCCCTTGGCCCGCATGATGGCCAGCCCGGCCTCGCCGACTCCGAGTACGAGTGGCTCGCCCGCCACGGCAATGAGCGCATCGGCGAAGCCGGCTCCATCGTCTTCCGCGAGGGCGAGCCTGCCTGCAACCTCAACTTCATCCTCCGCGGCGAGATTCACGTCCGCCGCTGGCACTCCGGCCCTATGAATTTCTTCATTGGCCGCGCCGGACAATTGACCGGCAAGCTCCCCTTCTCGCGCATGAAAACCTACGGCGGCGAGGGCTACAGCGTCGGCCCCGCCTGGACCCTCGACATCGACGAGTCCCTCTTTCCCGCCATGCTCGCCGCCATCCCCTCCATGGGCCAGCGGTGTGTCTCCATCCTGCTTGATCGCGTTCGCGAGGTCACCCGCATGGAGCAGCAGGCCGAGAAACTCGCCGCCCTTGGCAAGCTCGCCGCCAACCTAGCCCACGAGCTCAATAACCCCGCCTCCGCCGCCCAGCGCTCCGCCGCCTCCCTCTTCGCGGAGCTGCGCGATTACGGCGACCGCAAGTACGCACTCGGCTCTCTCTGCGTCTCCGACCATGTCTGCGAAAACCTCCAGGCCTGGACCCAACGCACCCGCGCCGAGATGGCCGACTACCTCGCAACCGACCCCCTCGCCGACTCCCCTCTCGCACCCGCCGACCGCGAAGCCGCCATCCTCGCCTGGCTCGAACAACACCACGTCCCCGACGCCTGGACCATCGCCCCCACCATCGCCGAAACCCGCTTCCCGCTTCGCTACTTGGACGACTTCTCCGCACAGTTTCCCGACCAAGTGCTGGCTCCTGCCATGGCCACCTTCGCCAGCTCCATCCGCGTCGAGCGCATGGCCGAAACCATCCTCCACTCCACCGCCCGCATCTTCGACCTGATCTCCGCCATCAAGGACTACTCCTACATGGATCAGGCGCCGATCCAGCAGGTCGATCTACCCCAATCGCTCGAGAATACCCTCAGCATGTTCGGCTCGCGCCTCTCCAACATCACGCTCGAGACTGACTTCGACCCCGACCTCCCCCTCATCAGCGCCTACGGCAGCGAGCTCAACCAGGTCTGGACCGCACTCATCGAAAACGCGCTCGATGCCATGCGCGAAGGCGGCACCCTCCGCCTCAAAACCAAGCTCCAGGGTCAAATGGCCGTCGTCGAAATCGGGGACACCGGCCCCGGCATCCCCCCCGAACTCCAGTCCCGCATCTTCGAGCCGTTCTTCACCACCAAGGCCCCGGGCAGCGGCCTGGGCCTGGGCCTCGACGCCGCCCAGCGCATCGTCACCAAGCACTCCGGCTTCCTGCGCGTCGAATCCAACGAGCACGAAACCTGCTTCCAGGTCCGCCTTCCCCTCAATCGAGCCCAGGCTTATTGAACAAAACTGCTGTCACCCTTTGCTCTGGCTGGAGTCCTTTGTCACCTCAACGCCGCGCCAAAACGCCACATGGTGCTTGACCGCCCTGGCCGCCGGCTTCGGATCGGGATAATACCAGGCCGCATCCGGGTTCTCCTGCCCGTCCACGATCACCGTGTAGTACCTGGCCTGACCCTTCCACGGGCAGCTCGAAGTTGTAGAACTCGGCCGGAGAAACTCGCGCTTTACTGACTCTTCAGGAAAGTAGATATTGCCTTCAACCGTCTCGGTCGTCTCGCTCTCGGCCAGCACCTGGCCGTTCCACATCGCCTTCGCCATTCGTCCAACCTGCCATCTCTAGCGCCAGACATAGCACGCACTGACGCTGCGGGGCTCTGGAGCCGCCTCCGCATTTCTAACAGAATCAATGCAAAAATGGAAATACCCGCTCCTGATCTCCTACGGCTTCGGCACCGAACAGCACTCACCCGCGCTCGCTGGTTCCTCCGCGCTCGCGTCCAGCGCCACTTTCCAGCTTCCATCCGCCAGCTTTCTCCACACGGTGATGTACCGCCCGGTCGTCACCACGGTCGCGCCCTTCGCATCCTTCGCCCGTCCCTCATAGTGCCCCCAGGTAAACCCCATATCATTCGACGCGCCCATCTGCGCGCCTTGCGCCACCCAGGTCAGCGAGTACTCCTTAGGGTCCCAGGTCGCGCTCGCCGCAATCGCTCCTCGCCCCAGCACCGCCGGCTTCCCGTTGTTCAACGTCACCGCATCCTCCGCGAACCACGTCGCAAACGCCTTCCCTCCTCCCTCCGCCACCGACTGCGCAAACCGCCCCTCCAACTCCAGCAGCAGCACAACCCCAGGAC
>CAXTPN010000296.1:0-3021 GCA_964246125.1 uncultured Acidobacteriaceae bacterium | reverse complement strand
GACACAACCAGGTGACGGATGCTTACCTACTTGGCCTCGCGGTGCGGGAGGGGTTGGTGCTGACGACGTTCGATAAGGCGGTGCTGCATGTGGCGGGAGAGCATAAGGGACAGGTGCTCGTTTTGCGGGCAGACTGAGCCGGGACGAGGACTGTGCCTCTCGGTCCGGCGCGACCACGAGTTCTGAGGTGAGGCGGGTGTTCGGGGCGCTGAGCGAAGGGGGCTCGGTGACGATGCCGCTGCAGCCGACGTTCTGGACGCCGCTGTTTGGGATGTGCACGGACCGGTTTGGGGTGAACTGGATGGTGAGCGTTCCGGGGCCGCAGGGGTGACGGCTAACGGATGGCGCTGCTTGGGTCGTCGGTATGCTTGCGCCGAGGAGCTTTTTCCTGCCATCCGGGTAGGTGTTGGATGGCGTTGCCGGAGCGGCGGCATGTCAGGGATGGTGTACGCAAGCGGTGCTCCATCCAGAGTGTCCTTAGTTAGAAGTTGGCCTCTCCAGATGTGTGATGACAATCGAGTCGACAGGACCCTTTGAGGGGACTAGCGCCAGGCCAAGTTGCTCCCTCACCGCTGTAAAGATCGAGGGATTAGTGTTCGCGCTTTCAGGCTGATCGTCCGGACGCCACTTCAGCTCGAAGTCGTAAACACCCGTTAGATGCGTTTGGTCGACTACGATGCGCCCTGTAGCTTGCGCCAAGTTGGCGATCAACTCCCCTACCTTATAGCCTTTGGCGCTAATCTGTCCACGGCCAACGGACAGCGAACTCTTACCGAAGGGTAGGTTCGACTGCACCAATTTGCTTCCTTCTCGGGAGGGGACGAGAAGATATACGGATTGCTCCCGTTTTTCATGTTGAATTTGAAGCTGGAAACGCTCTACAAGGACGGACTGGAGCATCTTCTGGTAAATCTTACGGCGGTCTCGTTCGGACAACGGCGATAGCCGAGACATTGTTTCCTGATCAACCTTCGCCGTCACATCAAATTGTTCCGAGACCGCCCACTTCGGTAGTGCGGTTATCTGATCCAAAGAAATGATGTTATTGAAACCGTCCGGCTCATCTGTCTGAGTATAGGCATAGAAGAGCAATTGCTGCGCGGTCACGTTTGTCGCTGAGTAGCCCTCGGTTCCAGTTCGCCAATGACTGTAGGCCTCTTTTGCGCTTGGCCGGATGGACACTACATCAAAAGCATGTTGGGCTTCAGCGGCAACATCATTCTTAGACACCTGCGCCTGACCGAAGGAAGCCAACGTAGGGGCAAGCAACAGAGAGCAAAGTATGATGGCCCGAACGAGTTTGAGGAGGCCGTGCTCTATGCCGGGCTGGAAGCTGAGCATTACGCGGGCGTTGAGTACAGCGCCTTTGACGATGGTCAACATGGGGAATCGTAGCAGAAAGATATGAAGTCCCGAGCTTAGTCCGTGGCAATTTGGAATGGAGTCGATCTACATACGAATGCGCTTATCCCAAAGCGCCTGATTCGTGTTTGTGCTTTAGGACGACACTCTCCAGCATCTTGACGAACTCTCTCCTGACAGGCTGTTCGCCTGCTAACCCCAGGATGTTGTAAATGCACAGAGACCAGTCAAGCATCGTCGCAGTAGCAATGCCTAAGTTTCTGTGTCCGGGTGTTGGTTCAACAAATTCAAGTATCCAGCCACTGCTCCGCGTCACGTCCAAGAAGCAAACGCTGTTTGGGTGTGCATGTTCACTCAGATAGCCATAATCGTCTTCAACGGTTTCTACTTTGTGAGTTTCCAATTGGTGCGCTTTGTACGCTTTCACCAAGTGCTTGATTCGCAAGCTGTCGGGTATGTAGTCGTCGAATGGGGGCTTCCAGTATTTGTCTCCATGTCTCCTTGCCCATCCGTTTCCGGTCTGAATGCGATCCATAATCGCCCGGAGTTCTGTGTAGTTATTCTTCGCCATCGGCTCCCTAGCCATCTGGTCGACATAGCTCGCTTGCATCGTCCATTCGTAGAGCCCTCGGACTACCAAGTCGACCGCAGCTACGTTTTGCGCGTCAGCAAGCACGAGAAATCCATCCAGCAGGTTGCGGACATATGCAACAGATGAGTAGGCGTATGCGTTGAGGTCAAATTGAGCCAATTGCAGCGTCGGCGGATCATCTGGACCTAACTTCGGTCGCGCAAGGACTGGCAGTTGTATTTGCCTGAGCGAGTTCTCGATCTCTTCTAGGGGTTGTGTCATCCTACGCACTGGCACTAATCGGAAATTGGTTGTAGACGTTCGAGCATGGGATTGAACGCCGCCTGATAATCGTCCACCCTGGTTTGAGCGGCAGTTTGGTCCAAAATTCCCATGCGGCACAAGATGAGGAGCATCGTCGTGCCTGTATTCACGACACTACGGATGCATTCTCTAACCGAGGCCTCATCATATGTAGGAATGACGTCTCCTGCGGCGTTAAAACGTCTTCTTACCTGCTCGATCCCGCCATGAGTCAGACCGTGGAGTCCATCTGCCTCCGAAACCACTTGCTGGAACAGACCATCGGTTAGTTGCAGACGGTCGATGTCTTTGGCCATTTCGGACAACGGCTTGTAGGCCTTCTTGTGCCCCTTGCGTGCTTTCAGGACCTGATCATCAGTCGCACCGACATAGAGCCACACTGCTCTCAAAGTAGCTTCGACCGTTGGTCTAACCAAAGCGAAGGCACTTCCATTGTGCTCGTCTGTGCTCAGTAGTAAGAGTATTGAGCTCACGTGTTCCAAGGCAAGAGATGCAAGTGCAATCACGATTGCATCACGATCAGTTCGGAGCAGCTTGCGGGGCGTGAACTGCCAAAGCATCACGAGCATCTCGTGACCCCACCGGAGTTCCTCGCGCACTATTTGGCTGATTGCCATTGTGTCGAACCTCTAATCAGATTACTTGAATCTACGGAGGCCTTTCGCGGATCAAGTCCAGCCCTGTGCTCTATGTTCCGTACAATTGGTATATGGCGGAGACGGTGATGGGCGGCGAGGTGGAGCAGGGGCGGTATAACCCTGGGG
>CAXTPN010000295.1:0-3038 GCA_964246125.1 uncultured Acidobacteriaceae bacterium | reverse complement strand
TCGGGAGGGTGGGCAGTACACTTTGCTGCCGGACCAGATCTTTTTCTATGACGATCCGCACCAGCTTTTTTCGTTCTGGGGGCCGGAGGTGTGGAGGGCCATCGACGAGCATCGGGCGACCGTGGGGATGAGCGAGCGGCAGGTGCAGACGGCGCTGGGGCAGATCAGCACACCGCACGGGGATAAGATTGGCGACCGGATCGTGGAGTACGACGACCAGGGCAAGCCGAAGGTGGTGACGTTTGTGGGTGGGAAGGCAACGCGGATCGTGGACGGGCAGTAAGAGCTATATGCGGGAGGTTCGAATGCTAAAGAAGCCGATCAGCCTTGTCGCTTTCGTTTGCTTTGTGGGCTTCCCGAGCGCAACCCGGCAGGTGCGAGCGCAGACGGTGCCAGCTTCGTATGCGGTCGCCGCTCCTCTGAATCAGTACCTGATGCCCGCGAAGGATGCGGAGATCGCACTGGCTCGGAGCGCCGCTCCGGCATCCATTGGCGACGGCGCGGAGGTGCTGGTGCTGGGGCCGGACGGCTACACGACGGCGGTGAAGGGCACAAACGGCTTTGTCTGTCTGGTGGAGCGGTCGTGGGCGAAGAGCACGGACGATGCGGAGTTCTGGAATCCCAAAGTCAGCGCCCCTCACTGCTTGAATGCGCCGGCCGCGAAGACCTATCTGCCCATTGTTCTAATGAAGACCAGACTGGTGCTTGCGGGAAAGTCGAAGATGGAGATTGCGCAGTCGCTCAAGTCGGCAATGGACAAAAAAGAATTGCCGGCGCTGGAGCCGAATGCGATGTGCTACATGATGTCGAAGCAGCAGTATCTCAGCGACGATGACAAGCAGTGGCATCCGCATATGATGTGGTACGTCGCGGACGACTCGGTGAAGAGTTGGGGAGCCAATCTGCCGGGGGTTCCGGCGATGGCGGGGAATGTTCCCGAAGACCGGATGACCGTGTTTATGATCGTGGTCGGCCACTGGTCCGACGGCACACCAGCCGCACACTGAGCGGGGCGTAAGGATGAGCAAGCGCGGCTTTGTGAATTAGTCTGGTTTTCTTTGGGCGGTACTCATTAAATTCCGGGCTAAGTTTCTGAACATACCGACCATGCTGTCCAGTTCGGTATAAAAAGCGGGTGCGTCGCCTGATTCGAAACTTGACTGCAGCATCTCAGTGCCTACCATGAAGACCAGGCAACCTTGTCTTGAAGAAGATTTGTACTCAGGCAAACCGGCAATAAGTAACTGAATGGGTAGGCTGTCTACTTCGAGCAAACGCTTGCGCCCTTTGGTATCGCCTGTGTAATGGGCTTCATGCCCTAGCCTGAAAGCTATGTCTCTTTTTGTGTGGATGGTGGCATAAAGCTCTTCATCTAAGGCATCCCGGAGGCCGTGGTAGCCTTCTCGCACGGACAGCGGTTCGAGGAAATTCTCTCGTGCGCCATGATCGGAAACGGTGAGTATCGCGACTCGTGGAACGCTGACGATCTTCGCTTTTAGAGCGAAGAAAAATCTGTTCACATCGGTTGCAAAGTCAGCACCGTAATTATGTTCCGCGTAGTCTTCCGCTACTTTCGGATTGTAGCGGTGAGGCGAGCCGAAGTTCATAGCGAAGTTGACGAAGATGAGCTCATCCTGTGCATCTTGGATCATGGATAAAGCTTTGTGAAAGACGGCAGCAAATCCTTTCAAGTCCAATCGTGCAAAGTCTGCTAGATGTTCTTTCGACCAAATATTCGACGGATTCTGTTGATCAGCGTTTCCATGATCAGTTCCTCGACTTGCGTCCGTCCGTTGGGATGCCGGTTGGCCCTTACTTGGCTCGTCGCGTTCCTTCTTCTGGTCTGCTGGCTGAACGTCGTGCGCCGGAAGTCCCAAGACCTCCGCTAGGGCTTTGAGCCCGTGTTGGTAATCCAGGAGGAAGTCAACACGATGTAGCAGATGCAAACGAAAAGGGACTTTGCATTGGCGGTAAAGTACGGGTATGACTGGCTTTCGATTTTCTAATGCAAAGGAGTATTCATTCTCCACTTCGTCCGATCCGATGGCGTCCGGGGAAAGAATCACCAGCAGGCAGCCGCAGTCGTTCAATGCACTTTCAACCTTTTTGGGCCACTTTTCACCCGGAGCGATGTCCATTTGATCGATCCACACTGCGGCACCAGACTCTTTCAGGTCCGTGGCCAATCGTAGAGCAAACTCCGAATCAGTTCGACAATAGCTTATGAATGTTGAAGGTGTGTTTGGCTGCAAGGGCCCGGTCTCCTGACATCAGGCTCGTCCCACGTTCGAATACGAATATAACCGAATCTAAAGAATCCCTTTCACGCTTTGACGGACGTGCAGTTGAGCAGATCTGCTATATCGCACCCACTCAACTGCGTCTACGAAGCGCCCGACTACCGGGCACCGTTTTCCGTGGATTTGATGAAGTTAGCTACATCGGCGTGGAATTGCTTGAGGATATCTTCGCGGACGTAGATCATGTGGCCGGCTTCGTAGTAGTGGTAGAAGATGTTAGCTTGCAGCGCCTTGGGCATGGGCAGGTGGTGCATCTCGTAGATGCCTTCGAAGTACGGGGTGGCGAGGTCGTAGTAGCCGCCGGCGAGCATGACCTTCATCTTGGGGTTGAGCTTCATGCGATAGGCGAGGTCGGGCATGACGTGGGCTCCGGTCTCGACCGTGCCGGCCGCGCCGCCTCCACCGCCGCCGAAGCCGCGGCCGGGGGGGCGATGGGTCATGTTCCAGGAGAATTCGCCGCCGGCGCGTGCGTTCATGAGGTAGGTGTCCTGCCGGGCGTACTTGAGGTCGTCGTGCAGGTACTGGTTGATGGCGGTGTTCCAGGCGGAGGTGATGGCGTCGGACTGGGGGTCGTAGAGGGAGGTGGCGGCGGTGGGGTCGAGCGCGGGGCCCTGGTAGCGGGAGTCGAGGCGGCCGGTGGTGGTGGATTCGTCGAGCTTGAGCTCGGCGGAGAACGCGGAGCCGACGACGCGGAGGTCGGAGCGGAGGAGGTAGTCGACGGGCAGGCCGATGTAGCCG
>CAXTPN010000294.1:0-3052 GCA_964246125.1 uncultured Acidobacteriaceae bacterium | reverse complement strand
GCTCGTTCTCTACATGCCCGGTCGCGACTTCACCGCGCTCGCCGCCTCACTCATCGCTTCCGGCATCCCTTCCGAGACCCCTGTGGCCGCAATCAGCAAAGCCTCCACCCCAGCCCAGCATGTGACCCTCACGACGCTTGCCCGCCTGCCTGATTCGCACCCCGGCCCCGCCCCGCTGATCCTTCTCATCGGCGAAGCCATTCAGCCCGTGCGCTACTGAGCCGTCTTGCAAACGCAATCGCGAAAACCCGTTGCCGTCGCATGATCCATCGCGCAGCCATACTGCGGCCACACCAGCGGCAGCAGAGATTCCTTTGCGCTCGCGGTTCCTGCTGAAAAGAATCGTTCATACGCCTGGCTACCCGCCGTCTCCCCGTTTTTGTCAGCCTGGAAGCGATCGATTAGTCGCCGCACATTCTTGCCTGAAAACCCCGCTAGGCCAAAGGTCTCGCCGAAACCGTACTCCCGGTTCCATGCTCCCGCCGCGCCGGCCTCATCTGCCTTTACATAGACCGCGTAATCCTCCAGCGTCGACGTGGCCCTGTCGACCCGTCCCACCACAAACGCCGGGCTATTCCCGTTGATCGGCGAGATCGACGGCACCACCTTGGTCGGCACTCCGCCCAGCAGCCTTAGCTCATCGGAATGCGTATGTCCGAAGATCGCCAGCCGCACCACGTCCGCATGGCTTGCAATGGTCTCGCCCAGCGCCTCCGACCCCAGAAACATCTCCGGCGCCGCTCCCTCGCACAGATTGCGCGGTCGCCGCATTGTGTTGTAAACATCCACCCCTGGCGGGATGTGCCCCATCACCCACGCCCGTTCTCCTCGCCGGGCCACTTCCGCCAGCTGACCGTTCAGCCACGCCAACTGCTCTTCCGCCCCACGGCTCTCCTTCGTCTTCGCGCAGGTTTTGTACGACCGCGACATATAGATATCGTTGAGCACCAGCAGACGAGTCTTCTCCATGCCGCCGCCCATCGTCACGCCGTAGTACCCGCCTGTCGCGTAGTCTTCGCCGGCGCGCTTCACCTCAGCCGCGCTCGCCCCGCGCAGCCCGCGCAGCACGCCCTGGCTTGTCCCCGCCAGGAAGCGATCGCGTACGTCCATCTCATAGTCGCCGCAGCCTACATCGTTGTTGCCCAGCGCGATATACACCGGGACCCCCGCAAACACCGCATTCACCCGGTTCATAACGTAAGTCGTCGTCTTTTCCGCGAACCGGGAGTAGCCCTGCGCCGTATCCAGCGCAACGTTGCCCGCCATCAGCGCGTGGTATCGACATTCGAATTCATGCACCAGCAGGTCCCCGCTTACGGTCACCAACCGTACCCCGGCCGCCTGGGCCTTGGCCGCCTCCAGGCCGGCTTTCAGCAACGCAATGTCCGAGTCCTCCCCCCGCGCCTTGCAGGCGCCCTCGAGCGCCGCGTAACGCGCAGCCTGATCCTGCGAGTTCGGCTCTGCCAGAATCCCATCCCAATCCTCCACCCGCGCCGCCTCCAGGCGCTTCACCTTCGCCGGATCGCGAAATGGATCGAAGTGGATATCGCTCAACATCAGCACCGGCAAACCTGCCGGCGCGCCATGCATCGCCGCCTGCCCTCCCGCAGCCGATACAGACCCCACAATAATCGCAATCCCCAGAATCAACCTCAACCGCATCGTCAAACCCTCGATGCAGCCAGCTTACTACCCTTGTCCCAAGCTGCCTCGATCCAAGGAAGATACCCTGCGCGCCTGCTGGGAAAATCAAAGAACCATAATTCTTGCCGCAACATCGAATCGATATTCGGTACCATCCAACTATGGTATTGACCCACATCACGAAAGAGGTGACATTTTGAATCTCATCCACAAGCTCCGCTCCACCGTGCTCCTCGCCGGCACCGCTATCCTCACTGCTGCAGCCTGCGCCCAAACCTCCACTTGGAAGATCGATCCCGTACACTCCGGCATTGAATTCAAGATCCGCCACCTTGGCGTCTCCAACGTCCGCGGAACCTTTTCGAAGGTGACGGGAACCGTGATGCTCGATGACAAAAATATCGCTCACTCCAGCGTCGAAGCCGCCATCGACACCACTACGGTCAACACCAACGTCGAAGCCCGCGACAAGCACCTCAAGAGCCCCGACTTCTTCGACGTGGATAAATTCCCGACCATGACCTTCAAGTCCACCTCCCTCAGCAACGCGGGCGGCAAGCTCACGCTCACCGGCGACCTTACTCTGAACGGCGTCACCAAGCCTGTTACGCTCGCGCTCGACGGTCCCGCGGCGCCTCAGCCCGGTCCCCACGGCAGCACCGTCAGCGGCTTCTCCGCCACCGGTACCATCCACCGCACCGACTTCAACTTCGGCCCCAAGTACTCGCCGCCCGCTCTCGGTAACGACGTGCAGTTCACCATCGATATCGAGATGGACAAGCAGTAGTCGACAGCAAGTCGTGCGTCGAGAACCTCATCGTTTGGGCACGCAGCGAAAGGAATTTCCTTAGCACTCCGCATCTTGTAATCCGGGTCTGCGAAAATAGAAGTTGCATGCCGCAGCCCACCGTACCCACGCTCCAGGATCAACTCGACGCCATCACGGCGCACACCCGCACGCTCGTCCAGCCCGACCGCCTTGCCATCTCCGAGGCGCGCCCCCCCCCCCCGCCTCCCACCCTCGGCGGCGGCCGCCGCCGAGCTCCTCGCCACCGGCATCGAGGACCGCGTCCTCCCCGTCGGCTCTCCCGCGCCCTCCTTCGCGCTTGAAGATTCACGCTCGGGCAATCTGCACAACCGCCTCGTCTCCTCTCCCGACCTGCTCGCTCTCGGTCCCGTCATCGTCAAGTTTTTCCGCGGCCGCTGGTGCCCGTACGACATCACCGAGCTGGAAGTTTGGCAGACGCTCCTTCCCGAACTCCGCGCCGCGCCCCAGCCGGCACTGTTTGTGGCTATAAGCCCGCAAACACCGCGCCAGAACGCCTTCACCGCACAGCCACACGGCAAGCCGGAGGCGTTTAGCTTTCCTGTCCATTACGATCCCGGAGCTTCAGTGGCAGGCCGCTTA
>CAXTPN010000293.1:0-3085 GCA_964246125.1 uncultured Acidobacteriaceae bacterium | reverse complement strand
GCGGAATGCGGAATAAGGATCGGGAGAACAGGAAGCTGCACGTAGGTGACATGCCCTGGACCTGTGTACACGGTATTGGTCGCACCGTCGTGATAGCTCGGGTCATAGGCGTGATGCATGCCGTGAGCGATGCCGTCGTATGGCTGGATGTCGACCCGGATTCGCTGGCCCTTTCGAATGAGCCCCGTGTTGGGTATGAGTTCGATTTCCACCTGCACGAGTTCGCCGCGCGCCAATGGCGCGTAGTCGGCCTTGCGATGCGTGTGCTTTGGGCTGTACTCTGTCGATAGCTCGCGATACAGCGTGCGATGGGATAACATAAGCCATACCTTCATCAGCGGGGTCGGTCGGTCGCCGAAGCCCATTGTTGCGAAGCTTGTGTAGTCGACCTCTCGACCGTCTTCGTTGACCGCGCGAACCGACACGTAGATATCCATGTCCGCAGCACTCGAAGACACCCACATCCCAGCCTTGCCGTACCCGGCGAGTACTATATCCTCGCCGAGCGGCTCACTGATGAACGAGATGCCATTGACCTGCGGATTTGACTCAGGCGACTGCGGGTCGAGACGTATGGCTGCGCCGACGCCGGGCGGAAGAAGCCGCACTTCCGCAGAATAGCTCTGCTGTCGCTCGACCGAGGGCTGCGACATCGACAGGCGCAGGAAGTCGGAGCGGGCGTCGGTTCCGGCCCATTGCGCCGAAGTTGCGTCGAGATACCACCTGGTGTAGTTTGTACGCGCAACCGGCCATTCGTTCTCCTGAAGCACGAACGATGCACCGTTACCGGTGCGGATCTCTAGCCGCACCGGCGGAACATCCATTATTCCGTTGTCGATCCCTTTCAACCAGTGATCGAAGAACGCTTTGTGGCTCGCGACTGTTTCGGTCGCGTAGGCTTTTTGGAACCAGTCCTCCCAGAAGTCGAGTTTCTTGTTTGGGGTCGGCGTGCTCAGGTACGCCCCGCTGCCGCCGAGCTGGTGAAAGTGAGCGACGTGCGTGGTAGCCGCTACAGCCCACAGTGGAACATCCACTCCGCTCAAGTCGGGGCTCATAAACACTTTCGCCCGTGGGCCGAACACGCTTTCTGGATCGGAATCACGGAAGGGCGAGTGTTTCAGCGTGGTGATGAAGTCGGCGACGTCCGGCTCACCGATGATCGCGGGCATCAGCCCGGAAGCCTTCCAGATCGACCAGAACTGCTCGTTGAAAATCCCTCCGCTGTAGGCGACCTCTTCATAGAGATCGACATCGGTTCCGATAGCGATCATGGCCTTCAGGTGCTGCGGATGCAGACTGGCCGCACCATGCTGGCTCATTGCGAGATACGACATACCCCATGTACCGACAGCTCCGTTCGACCAGGGCTGCTCTCCTGCCCACTCGATCGAGTCGCGCAGTGCTTCGGCACCGACGATGCCCCACGGAGCGAGCTGTCCCGGGCTCTTGCCCGACCCCGGCATGTCCACCCGAACGACGGCATAGCCGTTGGGCACCCAGACGGCCGTGTTGACCGTCTCATGGTTCTCAAACTGGAGGCCGGCTGCGTTCCCGAAGAAGTAGTCCTCCTCCATCTGCTCGTGCTTCTCGAGGTCTTCCGCCGTCTCGATGGAGTGGTGATTGAATGCCTTGCCGTAGGGCCCGCAACTGACGATCACCGGATAGTTGCCCGGCGTCGCAGGTCGGAAGACGTCTGCGAGAACATACTCGCCGTTCTGCAGCGGGATTTTCACATCACGGAAGCGGAGTATCCCCATCGCGTTTCGCCTGAGTTCATTACGCGCGTTCGCTGGGGTACAGAGCTCACGCCGGGTGCCATCGGTGAACACTGCCGCGTTATTGAGGTCGTCAAGGAGTTCGAGAACGACCTGATCTTGGGTGAACTGCTGCACTTTATCGAGTACTGTCATAGCCTCGTAGTTGGCATCGTGACGGAAGTTCAATCTTCGGTCGCCGATGATCTCGTGGACTTCGGGCGCGATGTCTGTGCCGTTGTCTCGGATACCGCTGCGCCCAAGCGAGAAGATCAGGCGAGCGATGTTTGTGACGCCGGGATCTTTGAGTTTGTTGATATTGCCATCAACGCGCGCGACGATGTCTGCGAGCGTCACGTAAGGTCGTCCCGTTGCGTTCCCGATTGCTGTGTTTCCGACCAGAAACGCGCCGCGTTCACCGTCTTCATACTGAAACTCTCCTCTCTCGTTTATCAGACCGCTGTGCGTGGGCGTTTCGTATTTCAGGCCAGCGATCGGCCCAGCCATAACACCTGTCTTCGTCATGTCATTCTCCGAGTCGTCATTAACTGGTGGTTGTTGGTCGAAGTGCTGAGCGCATGCCTGCATCTGCGACCTCCTGCGGCTACACTCATGGTAGCCGCTTGAAGGGTAGAATCTATGCTGAACTTCGTGCGCGCCTATGAACGGCGTTCAAGCACGCTCATGGATGAAGGACTTGCCTTGACGCCTGTGAGTGCTCGTCCAAGGTTTTCCTCCCAGGTATCCAGGTTGTTCGCCGCGTGCAGGCTGCCAGCACGACAATTGCGGGCAATCAACTGCAAAGGCATGCGCTTGCTTATCGCCGATGCGCCCGAGGCACGGAACAGTGTCTCGATCGCAGTCGCACATGCATCCCACACATATGCCGCGTCCGTGTGGAATTGAAGATTCTCCTGCTCGCTGGGATCTGCACCTTCGGCGTCGAGTCGATCGAACTCGGCCACCGCAGCATCCGCAATGCTGTTTGCGGCGCGAATCTGCATGGCGACGCGACCAATGATGTGGTGGGCGACGGGCGCGTCGATCTGACGGGTGTACGGGGAGTAAGGGACGCTTCGCCTGCCGATCGAGGAGAGGAACACCTCCATCGCCTGATCGGCCATGCCGAGGGCGACGCCGGTGCTCGACATAACCGAGCGCGGAAGACCTCCACGTCGCGGCCCAAGCCCCTGCGCGATGAGCGCGGCGGTGCGCGCGGCCAGTTGCGCGGGGAACCCGAAGCGTTCATTGGGCACGAAGAGATCTCCGTCGGTCGCAACTGTCTGGCTGCCTGTTGCTGCAAGGCCCATCGCAGCCCAGTCGTTACGACA
>CAXTPN010000292.1:0-3087 GCA_964246125.1 uncultured Acidobacteriaceae bacterium | reverse complement strand
ATAGCCGGCGAGCGGGGTGCCGGGCAGGCCGCTGGATTGGGCTCGGGGCTGGGCTCCGGGCTGGACTCCGGGTTGGACTCGGGGTTGGGTGTCCGATTGGGTGCGGACGATGACTTTCTTGCGCGAACTGGACATGGCGGGAAGGCTGAGATGGCTCTTGCCGGAAGACTCAGTCTGGCGGATTGTCGCACACGACGGCTGAAAGCAGCAAAAAAGGTGCAGGGTTTGGTAGTCAGAGCGGCGGCGGCTGTGTTACATTTGGGTTTTGCGTCGGGCCAGTTAGCGTATGTAAGTCACTGATTAGGGGCCATTTAGAGTCCACATAAAAGCTTGACTGGAGTGTAATGGCGGACTATATCTACCTGCTGGAAAACCGTTTGAGCCCTTCCCAGCGGTCTGGGTTGAGGGCAGTTCGCGAGGTCGCCCGCTCGAAGGGCTTGACCGTGTTCCTGGTGGGGGGGGCTGTGCGTGACCTGACCAGCGGCTCTCCGGTGCGCGATCTGGATGTGGTGGTTCAGGGAAACGCGCTGAAGTTGAAGAAGGATATAGAGAAAGTGGGCGCGGTGGTGACCGGCGAGCTGGAGGCCGGGCAGGCCATCTTCGTGCGTTTTCCCGGCAACGTTCGGATGGAAATAGGAAGCACGCTGAATGTCACGTTTCCCAAGCCGGGCAAGCCGGTGGCGAAACCGGCGACGATTCTTGACGACCTTCGGCGACGGGATTTTACGGCGAACGCGATGGCCTTGTCGTTGAATGAAGGCTCCTACGGGCTGCTGATGGACCCGCTGAACGGTGTCGCGGACATCGAGAACCGGCAACTGCGCCTGGTGAGCAACTATGGGTTTATCGAGGATCCGGTGCGGATGATCCGGGCGGCGCGACTGATGGCGCGGCTGGGCTGGACGCTGGACGAGAAGACCCAGGCGAGGTATGAGACGGGCAAGAGTGAAGGGTACATCTCAGCGCTTTCAGAGTTTCATCGCGGGTACGAGACCGAGGAGATCGTGCATGAGGAGGACCCGCTGCGGGTGCTAAGGCGCCTGGAGTCAGAAGGATGGATGAAGTACATCGCGCCGTATTGGAGCTCCGCGAAGGCGAATGCGGTGGAACTGGAGCGGCTGCGCGAGGCGCAGGCGCAGTTGCAGATGCAAGGCATCCAGCCGGATACGGCGGCGGCGAACTTTCCGCTGCTGACGGCGAAGCTGTCGCCGAAGGAGGTTGCGACGCTGAAGGCGGGGTTCCCGCGACAGGGATTTGTGGCGGAGATTGAGGGGTTAGAGGCTGAGGCGAAGGAGTTTGCGGGGCTGCTGGCGGGCAAAGGCGGAGCGTTGCCGTCGCAGGCGTGGCGGCTGATTACGTCGGCGCGACCGGAGGCGGTGCTGTGGGCGGCTTACTCGACGAAGAGCCCGGGCTTGCAGGCGAAGTTCAAGAGTTTTGCTACGGAGTGGCCGCAGGCCCGGACGAAGATGCCGTACCTGCTGATGCAAGAGATGCGCATCGTGCCGGAGGTTGCCGGTTACGAGGAGCTGCTGGAGAAGCTGTTTTTTGAGTTGATGGATGGAAAGCTGGGGACTGCGGAGGAGATGAAGGCGTTTTTGGAGCCGTACTCGCCGCCTGCTCCACCGCCGCCGGTAAGCATGCGCCGGGCGCGCGCGGCGAAGAAGGATGCCAAGCCGGCGAAGTCGCGGTCGAAGAAGGCGGCGACAGCCGAGGAGGATGAGGCTGTGCCGGAGATTGCGGAGACGGGTGTGAATGGAAGCGAAGGGGCTGGAGCTGATGCGGCGGGGGCCGATGCGGGCAAGGCTGATGCGGCGGATACGAAGGAATCCGCAGCCGCGGAGGAGATTGTGCCGGTTCTGCCGGTTCGGGCGGCTCCGCTGAAGTCGGTCATCCCAAAGCCAGCCGCGACGAAGGCTGCGCCGGCGAAGGCTGCGCCGGAGAAGAGTGTCTCCGCTCCGGTGAAGACGGCGGCTCCGGCGAAGAGGACGGTTCCGGCTGTCGCGAAGAAGGCGGCTGCGGCGCCTGCGGCGGCAAAGAAAGCGGTAGCGGTGAAGGCTGCGCCGGTAAAGAAAGTAGTTGCGGCGAAGGTTGTAGCGAAGAAGGCTGCGCCTATCCCGGCAAAGAAGGCTGCTGCGGCTCCGGCGAAAAAGGCTGCTTCGGTGCCGGCGAAGAAGGCTCCCCCGGCAACGAAAGTCGCGGCGAAGGCTGCGCCGAAGAAGGTTGTGGCGGCGAAGGCTCCGGTGAAGGCTGCGAAACGGCGGTAGGTTCGTGCGACTTCGTTGCGGGGATGACTGAGAGACGGGTTCCGTGCATCGTACAAGGGGTTGAGGTGAAGGGATGCAGGTTGCAGTGTTGCAGGGATCGGTGCGTTCGGCGCGGATGGGGGATCGGGTTGCGAAGTGGGTGGTATCGCAGCTGGAGGGGCGCGGGCATGAGGTGACGCTGGTGGATGCGGCGGAGATCGAGTTGCCGCTGCTGGATAAGATGTGGAAAGAAGTGAAGGACGACCCTGGCGCGGCGCATGCGGAGCTGCGGAATAAGCTGCGGCCGCTGGCGGAGCTTTATGAGCGGGTGGATGGGTTTGCGATTGTGAGCGCGGAGTACAACCACAGCGCGCCGCCGGGGCTGGTCAACATGATCGACTACTTTCTGGAGGAGTACTTTTACCGGCCTTCGGCGATCGTATGCTACTCGTCGCTGCCGTTTGGCGGGGTGCGGGGAGCGATGCAGCTGAGGGCGCTGCTGGCGGAGGTAGGGATGGGGGCGATTCCCACTCTGCAGCCGATTCCGAGTGTGGCTTCGGCGTTGAGCGCGGAGGGTGTGGCGCTGACGCAGGAACTGGCGGAGAAGTCGGGGAAGTTCTTCGATGAGTTCGAATGGTACATGGAGGCGCTGAGGCTGGGGCGGGCGAAGCGGGACCCGCGGCAGAAGCCCTGAGTATCTATAGATAGAGGTACGAGTAGGATGATGGGGTGAGAGTCGATGTACTGTATTTCGGGGTGTTGAAGGAGTTCTTCGGCGTCGAGCGGGATGTAGTGGAGCTTGGGCTGGGTGAGACCGTGGGGGGCTTGATTCGGCAGTTAGAGG
>CAXTPN010000291.1:1008-3109 GCA_964246125.1 uncultured Acidobacteriaceae bacterium | reverse complement strand
TCCATCGTCCCCGCCCTCACGAACGGCCAGGTCCCCTACCCCAACGGCGACAACAATCTCATCTACTACGGCTCCCTCACCGGCATCTGCTGGGTCCAGAACTACCATAAGGTCTACACCGCCTACGGTGGCCAGGTCCACGCCTTCAACACCGCCGACGGCTCCGAGATCAACAACACCAACATCACGGTACAGGGCACCGCCTTAGACGTAGCCTACATGGACGCACTGACCAACGCCGCCAACTGATGGCCGTCGAATCCTACCGCGACCTGATCGTTTGGCAGCGTGCCATCCAGATGACGCTCGCCATCTACCGCATAACCTCCACCTTCCCCAAAGAAGAAGCCTTTGGTTTGATCCCGCTGATGCGCCGTTCCGGTATCGCAATAGCAACCCGCATCGCGGAAGGTTACGGCAGAACCACTCCCGGCGACTACAAGCGCTTCCTCAGTATGGCGCGCGGCTCCAACCTTGAATTCCAAACGCAACTCGTCATCGTTACCGCCCTTGGGTACAGCGATCCTAAGAGCCTCGGCGAACTCGAAGGCCTCTCGAACGAAGTGGGAAAAATACTCAATTCCATCATCGATAAGGTGTAGCGCATGAACCCTACTCCCTACACCCTACCCCCTACTCCCTGTACTTATCCGGTAAACGTTCTCGCCATCGCCGCCCACCGAGACGACGTAGAGCAAACCTGCGTAGGCACCCTCCTCGTCCAGCAAGCCCTCGGCTACACCACCGGTAGAGTTGACCTAACCCAAGGCGAATCCGGCACCCGCGGCACCGCCGCCGAGCGCGAAGCCGAAGCCAACGCCGCCGCCAAAATCCTCAAAGTCTCCCACCGCGAAGCCCTCGACCTCCCCGACGGCTCCCTCCAGAACACCCTTGAAAACCGCCTCAAGCTTGCCGCCGTCCTCCGCCGCCTGCGCCCCCGCGTCGTCATCCTTCCCTACTGGCAGGGCCGCCATCCCGACCACTACACCTCCTCCACCCTCGGCTACGAAGCCTGCTTCGCCGCCGGTCTCACCA
The DNA here is from genome assembly GCA_964246125.1 of uncultured Acidobacteriaceae bacterium. Taxonomy (GTDB): domain Bacteria; phylum Acidobacteriota; class Terriglobia; order Terriglobales; family Acidobacteriaceae; genus Edaphobacter. Next base: position 2,074 of record CAXTPN010000291.1, on the reverse strand, counting down.
AGCTCGACATTCCCAGCGCCCCCGGCGAGAATTTAGCACCCCACCGCCCCTACAAGATTCTCTACGCCTCGCTCTACGCCGACGTCCGCCCCACCTTCGTCGTCGACATCACCCCCCACATCGAGACGCGTCTCCAATCCCTCCTTGCCTACCGATCCCAATACGGCAACCGCCCCGAAGGCTCCGGCCTCTTCGTCCCCGAAGAAGAGATCCGCGAGCGCACCTTCGCCACCGCGCGTCACTACGGCCTGCTCGCCGGCGTGCGCTACGCCGAGCCCTTCGTCCAAAAAGAAGTCGCTCTCGTTGACGACCTCATGCACCTGCCCGTAGCCTCCATCTAGCGCAGTCGTTCCCTGAATCTAAGTCAGGTAGTTATTCAACAGCGCCGCGAGCCGGTAACCCGCCAGCCCCATCTGCCGCTGTATCGTTGTGCGTGCGCGCGCCTCATATGCCTTGTCGGGAGCCACACCTTTACTGCCCTTGCCGTCCTGTGAGATCGGCGGTGTGTACACCACCGTCTTCGCCAGTTGGAACCCTTCGCTCGCCCACGCCGCCGGGTCCTCGACGTTGACCGTGTCATCGTCGAACGTCTGCGCCGCGTCCACCTTCTTGCCCATCGCAATCGAAGCCGCAAGATCATTCCCCGGACCCGGCAGATCGTCCCAGTAGCCATGCAGCTCAGGCGTGCATCCGGCAGTGGCGCACACGCTCACAAAGTTTCCGCCCGCGTCTCCATCCGGATGAGCCGCCGTGTACCGGCTCGCATCGTGCAGCGGCTGATTCAGGTCGCCCGTCATATGTTCCACCCACGCCATGTCGTAGGATTTAATATCGTCTCCTTCATCCGACTTCAGCGCGGCCGAGAGCACCAGCAACATCGTCAGTGCGTTTGGCACAAACGCCGGACGCACCGGAGTCCCATCCGTCGAAAACGGCGTATCCACGAAGTGCCAGTATTTATGCCGGCGCGTATCCCCAAATCCGATGTTCTGGCTCGCCTCCGGGATATTCGGAGGCACATCCTCATTCGGCTTGATCCCGTCCCCCTTCACCCCGTCGAAGATGA
>CAXTPN010000291.1:0-998 GCA_964246125.1 uncultured Acidobacteriaceae bacterium | reverse complement strand
GTGTACGGCTCCCCCATCGGGCTCTTGATCCGATCCGGCCAGGTCGCCGACAGCATGAACAGACCCACCGCCTGTTCTTCCGCCGGCAGCGTCGCCACCGCCGTCTTCCACTGCGTGTAGCAGGGATTCAAGGTCACCAGGTAATCGACTTCCGTTCTGGTCACCGCGTCCAGATGCTGGTAGGCCACATACGCCACCACCTCGTGGCCCTTGTTTCCCCAGCCAAAGCAACTCACGGGCAGGCTCAGTCCCACCGCCAAACCCGCGATCCACGTCTTCGTTGTTTTCATCTCAGGCTCCGCGCCACTCAGGATTGATCAACCAGGGCCCGAAATCCAAACACCGAAACTATACACAAGGCAGGACCCAACATCCAGAGATTTCAACTAGCCGCTTAGGGCCGTCCCCGTTCCAGCCGTGCGCGGACAAACGCCACCAGTTCCACCGAACAGTATCCTTCGACACCCCCCGAAAACCTCTTCGCCGCGCTCACCAGCCGCGGCGAAATCCCATCCCAGACCGCCTTCTCCAACTCCCCGCCCGTCACCACAATCGCATCCGCCCGATCCAGATACCGCTTTGCCGACTCCTTGAAGTCCGCCGTCGCCGCGTCCAGCACCGTCACAAAAACCTCCGGCCCCAAAAATCGCAGAACGCTGTTCGACTCGATGATGACGTTCTCCGCCCCCGCGATCTCTTTCTTCACCCTCGGCATCGCCTCTACCAGCTGCCCTTGGCGCGTCCGCACCCACAACGACCGCGCCGCTCCCGCCGCCAGGTAACGTCCCGAGTCCGTCCCGCTCGGCCCCCGTTCCTCGCTCACCGCCACCGCGTGGTCCGCCGTCTCGCATCCGCAAGCCTCCCCATTCGCAGAGCACACCCCATGCCCAAACTGCGTAATCTTCATCGCCGTCCATCGCATCTCCGGCATCGCCGCGATCAGCCCCGCCACCACGCTCGTCTTCCTCGCCAACCCCAACAACCCCACCGGCACGATC
>CAXTPN010000290.1:299-3125 GCA_964246125.1 uncultured Acidobacteriaceae bacterium | reverse complement strand
ATCCCCCCGCCCCCAACCACAAACGCATGCCGCGTCCCCAGCCGCGCCAGCGTCTCCGCGACCACCGGCACCAGCCGCTCCGCATACACCCCCATCACCTGCGCCGCCGCACCCGCCGGGTTAGTCATCGGCCCCAGGATGTTAAACGCGGTGCGCACCCCAATCCCCCGCCGTACCGGCATGATCGCCTTCATCGCGGGCTGCAACGCGGGCGCGGGCAGAAATGCGAACCGATGCACCCGCAGCGCCTCCGCCGCGGCCTCCGGCGTCTGGTCCACCGCGATCCCAAGCGCCTCCAGCACGTCCGCCGACCCGCACCGCGAGGTTACCGCGCGATTGCCATGCTTGGCCACCGTCGCGCCCGCCGCCGCCGCCACCAGCGCCGCCGCCGTCGAAATGTTGAATGTACCGCTCATATCGCCGCCGGTCCCGCAGGTGTCGACCAGCCTCGTCCGTTCGGCTTCACTCAGCGGAACCCGAACAGCCGCGGCACGCAATGCGTCCACAAAGCCGGCGAGTTCCTCCACTGTTTCACCACGACTCCCCAAGGCGCCAAGCAAAGCCGCCAGTTGAAGATCGCTCCACTCGCCCGCGAAGATATGCTTCATGAGTCCGCGAGCCTCTTCGCGACTCAACCTCGAGCGATCCTCAATGATCCGTTTCAGCTGGGGATGGGGAGCCATCCCTTCAAGCCTAGCAGGTGGCAGCAGGCCGCACCCCGCGAAAACCTAAGCCGCTTCCTGTGACGCCGCGGCCCGGGTGCTCTCGTTTCGTGGCCGTGATTGATAAAGCCCGAATGCCGTAAGGATCAAGCCAACAACACTGATCGCAATGCTCGCAGTGCGAACTGTCGATGCGGGATGAAAGAAGACGTGGGCCGTATGCTTACCGGGCGGCAGCTCGACCAGCAGAAGTCCCTCCGAATCTCTTCCTACCGGCAGCGGCGCGCCGGATTCGTCCGCCGCACGCCAGTACGGGAAATAGTAAGTCGCCAACCGCACCTCACAGCTTCCCTGCGAATCGGTCGTCAGGGTTCTCGTAACCAGCCCGCTCTCCTTCAGATCGATGACGCACCGCGATCCCGCACCGCGGCCCGCCACGGCTGCGGCCGCCAGCCGCGACGCCGCCGTCGGGCGCGATACCCCCGGCTGCACATACTCCGGCTTCCCCATGTAGCCTTCGTTGTTCCATTGCCGCTCCAGCAGCGCGAGCGGTGCGGTCCTCATCTTCGGGCTGGATTGCGCGCGGAAGTACGCGTAAAACGGAAAGCACGACAGCGCAGCCGTCAACGCATAGACCTGCCACCTCAGCCTCGTGCGCGTTCCCTTGGCGAATAACACCAGCGGCAACGACAAACCAAGCAAAGGAAGAAATCGGTACGGAAACTGCACGGCAGCCATCTCCGGCAGGTATCTCCACAGCAAGCCCGAGATGGGAAGCTGAAAGAGGAGTCCGGCCCCGGCGATGTACACCCATGTTCGGGTCGCGCTGTCATCCTTCAGGCGATCGCTTCGCTTCCACAGGCAAACTGCCACCATCGCCGCGCCCGCGCACGCAAACAGCCATGAACCCAGGACATAGTTGGGCTGCGGTGTGCCCGGGTGCCGCACGAAGATCAGGCTCAGCCGCGGATCGTCGTCCAGCAGCCCGCCCATGTTGATCCAACGCTGCTCCACCCAAACCGGCGCCAGGTAGAATGCGGCAAGAACTCCGCCCAGCGCCTCCGCCAGCAGGAAATCCACCACCGCGCGCGCCGACCGCTGCTCCCGGGCGCAGATCGCCGCCGCCGGCAGCAGCCCGTAAAGCAGCATGATCGTTGCCGGAACATCCGTGATCCAGCACAAGCCCAGCAGGCACCCCAGCTTCAGGATGGCCGCGCGCTCCCTCTTCCACATCGCCTCGTACAGCCACAGAAAGATCAGCGGCAGCCACGCCTGCACCAGCAGCTCCGCCGCCGCGAAACGCACCAGTGACGTCATCAGAAAGTACGGTCCCAGCATATAGAGCACGGATGCTCGCAGGCGATCCTGCTCCGCGACGAATGGCCGGCAGGCAAAATGCATCGCCAGCCCGGCGATCAAAAAACATAGCCACACAAACGCGGCGGGACTCAACAGCTCCGGCAGCAACAGCGTCAGAAGACCTCCCAAGGCGAGAGACACGGGAGGGTAAAAGCAGAATCGCGGATCGCCCAGCGTAAAGTTCGCTCTGCCCGACCAGGTGGGGAAGAGCTGACCCGCCTGCCACGCCTCCCGGACGCCCAGCCACGATGTCATGTGGTACAGAAAGTCATGACCCGCATACCCCTTGAAGGCATAGGGAACCGCCGGCAGCAAGGCCATCAGGGCAAAGACTGCAACTACTTTGGCCAATCGCATCTCGATGTTCCTGCTTGAAGTCGCAAAAATCCTGAGGCAATGACTGCCACCCGGGCGACGCTCGAGCACATGGTGGAGGACGATGGAGAGATTTAGAATAGCCTACCCGGTAACCGCACGGATTCTGCAAGTTGCGATTGCGAGCCGCTCGCCGCGTCCGCTACACTTCTCGGGCAAGCCAGAGAGACTCTTATGAAAATCCACGAGTACCAGGCCAAAGACATCCTGCGCAAGTACAACGTGCCCGTCCCCAACGGCGAAATGGTCACCACCCTCGAGCAGGCCGACACCGCCGCCAAATCCCTCTTCGCCGCCGGAAACGCCGTCGTGGTCGTCAAGGCGCAGATCCACGCCGGCGGCCGTGGCAAAGGCGGCGGCGTCAACCTCGCCCAGTGCCTCGCCGCCCCCGCCCCCGCGTGCAAAGCCCGCCTCGGGATGGACCGAGGGC
>CAXTPN010000290.1:0-289 GCA_964246125.1 uncultured Acidobacteriaceae bacterium | reverse complement strand
CCGCCTCCAAAGCCATCCTCGGCATGCAGCTCATCACCCACCAAACCGGCCCCACCGGCCAAAAAGTCCAGCGCCTCCTCATCGAGGAAGGCTCTGCTATCGACCGCGAGCTCTACCTCGGCCTCGTCCTCGACCGCGCCTCCGCCAAAATCGTCTTCATGGCCTCCCAATCCGGCGGCATGGAGATCGAAGAGGTCGCCCACTCCACCCCCGACCTCATCTACAAGGAGTACATCGACCCCGCCGTCGGCTTCCAGCCCTACCAGGCCCGCGCCCTCGCTTTCAAGCT
>CAXTPN010000289.1:0-3126 GCA_964246125.1 uncultured Acidobacteriaceae bacterium | reverse complement strand
ATGCCTCCTCCTCCACACAAAAAAAGCCCCGAGCCAATCGCCCGGGGCCTTCTCAACTGCGTCGAACCTACTTCTTACCCGCCTTGAACGTGCTCTTAACCGGCTGACCCAGGTTCTTCAACAGGTCCTGGACCTCCGCCGCGAACTTGCCGTCGGGCGCCAGCTCCAGATACGTCTGGTAGTCCTCCAGGCAGCCTGGAGGCAACACAAACTTGTTCGTCTTGGGGTCCATCGTCGCCTTGCCCACCTGCGACTGCGCTCGGATGTAGTAGGGGTCCGGCCGCTTCGGGTCCGCGGCAATTGCCTTCGCCGCCGCCGCTCCCGCCTCTTCGGTTTTGCCTTGGTTGAACAGCTCCGCCGACTCGTTGTAGTACGCCGTCCCCGCGCTCGCCGGGAACGCCTTCGCCGACGAATCGTAAGCCGCGGCCGACTCCTGGAACTTGCCCTCGCGGCCCAGCGCCTTGCCTTCGTTTTGGTAGTACACCGCCAGCGCCTCTGGGTTGGGCTTCTTCGCCGTCGGGTCCAGATCGATTGCCTTCTGGTAGGAAGCCGCCGCGTCCGCGTACTTCTGCTGCAGCGCAGGGTCCGTCACCGAAGTCTTCGCCGTCTTCGCCGCCTTGTACGAGTCGTCGGCCACCGCAAGCTGCGCCTCGCCCAACGCGCCCCATAGAATCTCTTCATTCGGCCGCTGCGCCGTCAGGCCCTGCAATGCGGTCACCGCGTCAGCCGCTTTGCCGTTTTTCTCGTCCACGCGTGCCTGCGCCAGCGTCTTGTTGATGTTCTCAATCTTGGAGTTCTCCGCCAGCGCCTCCGCGTTGTGCTTCTTGTTCTCTTCGATCGCCTTCCGCTCTTCCGGCGTCAGTTGCTTCATGTACTCCGCGCGCGTCATGTCGAAGTCCAGCGCCTTGTCGTCGCCGGCCTTCAGCACGACGTTCTGGAAGTCGATCGTCTTGCCGTCGACGAACACCACCGCAAGGTAGTCTCCCGCTGCAATGGCGGAACCCTTATAGTCGCCGTTCGAGTCTAGCGGAAACGTGAACTTGTACGCCCGATCCTTCGCCGCTGAGGTCTTGTCCGTCGTCAGCTTCACGTCGCCAACCTTCAACGGCGCGCCCGCCGCGTTGTTGACGTGGCCATGCAGCGCCGCCCCCGGCGCCTGCGCGCGTGCGGTCATCGGTTGCGTCCAAGTCATCGCAGCCGCTGCGACCACGGCCACCATCCTGCCTGTCCCGAATCCACTGAGTCTCTTCACTTCATCTCTCCCGAGCGCCGCGGCGCTCTATTCTGGTTCCGTTCCCGGTCCAAATCTCAATCGGCTTCAAGCCTGCGTTCCGCCAGTCGATCTGTTTCTCCGTTGTATCTGCCCGGCGCGTACGACACCGGGTCCGACGCGCCGGCCTCGCGAAATGCACGCAACCGCAATACGCAACTCTCGCATACGCCGCAGGCCTCGTGCTCGCCTGAATAGCATGACCAACTTACATGGAACGGTGCGCCCAGTTCAACTCCCAGCCGCACAATCTCGCGTTTTCGCAGGTGAATCAGCGGCGTCTCCACCCGGATTCGACCCTCCTTGGTCCCCGTCCGGATCAACTCGTTGAACGCATCGTAGTATGCGGGCCGGCAATCAGGATAACCGGAGCTGTCCTGCTCCACCGCCCCGATCATCACCGTCTCCGCGCCCAGCACCTCCGCCCAGCTTACCGCCGCCGCCAAAAAGTGAGCATTGCGAAACGGCACATACGTCACCGGCACCCCCCCGCCAATCTCATCCCCCGCGTCCGGCACGGCGATGCGCGCGTCCGTCAACGCCGACCCCCCGATCCGCCGAAATAGATCCATCCTCAGGTGCATCAGCTCCCGCACTCCGGTCAGCCGCGCAATCTCACGCGCCGCCCGCAGTTCGCGCGCCTCCGTCCTCTGCCCGTAGCTGAGATGAACTGCATACACCTCGTGTGTGCGCACCGCCATCGCCGCGCACACGCAAGAGTCCATCCCGCCCGACAGGCACAGAACCGCCTTACTCATCCCCCAAAACCCCCAACTCCGCCTCTGCCAGCAGCGCCCGCGCCTCCCGCTCGTCCCGCTGCATCACCTCCAGCCGTACCCGGAACGCCAGCGGCATCACCGCGTTGCTGTTCACACCCTGCAGCACGCATTCGATCCCCTGCGACTCCAGCATTCCCTTGGCCATCTGCGCCTCCACAGGGTCCTGATAGCGCCCGACCATCACCAGCTCATCCGCATCGCTCAAAGCAAACTCCTGTCGCGGTCACTTCGCCTCGACCGACTGCAAATGAAACGTAATCGTCCCCCAGAACAGCCGCGCCCGAATCTGCACCGGCATATGCCGCGCATCATCCGTGTACCAGATCCAGATGTTTCCCCGGTTCTTTACGATGCCTTCGTCCGCCGTAGGCTGCACCCGCACCGTCTGGAACGTCCCCGCCGGCACCTTGATCTCTTCCTTGCCCTCCACCTTCATCGCCACCGTCACCGTGCGCATGGAGTCCGCCAGCGGAAACCGCACCTGTTGCCCCACCACCAGCGGCATCGATCCCACGTAGAAGATCGCTGAAAGCGTATCCGCCACGCACGCCGGTATCGACGCCGTATGGGTCGTCGTCGTTCCCTTCACCAGGTTCTTCGCGACCTCATTCTGCCTGCCCGCCGCATAGTTGAAGCTCAAGTCGCTGGTCACCTTGCGCCGCCCCTCCTGCATGTTCTTGCTGAAGCCCGTCGAGCAGCCCGTCTTCGTATCGAAGCCCGCCTCGAACTTGTCGACCACCGGGAAGATCATGTGGACATTGCTCACCGTATCCGCCGTCGCAGTAACCTTCTCGACCGAGCCCTGCTGCTCCAGGTGAAACACCGCCGTGCCCGCCGTAAACACCCGCCAGTCCACTGAGAACGTCAGAGTCTGCCGCGCCGGCAGCGTATACGCCGAGTCCGGCGGCGTCAGCGTGGGGATCACCACGGGCGGCGCCGGTTTGCCCAGCCCCAGCAACTGCCCCTGCGCCGAACTGGTCAACGCCGCGGCAAACAGCGCCAGGGCAGGGAAGTACTTCAACCTTCGCTTCGTCAAATCATGTCCCCTAGATGCATCCGGATTGTTTATCTCGGCCG
>CAXTPN010000288.1:0-3138 GCA_964246125.1 uncultured Acidobacteriaceae bacterium | reverse complement strand
CCAGAATGATGAAAGGAATGATCCAGGCAGCCTTCATGGTGTTCTCTCCTATTGAGTTTTCACGAGCGTTTGCATCAGGATCGCCCCGCCGAGGGAAAGCAGCAGAGCGACGGGCATGGCGACAGCACCGACTTTGAGGAATCTCCAGAAGCTCACGTCGAGCTTCTCTTTCCGCAAAGCGAGCAGCCACAGGATGGTGGCCAGGGAGCCAGTCACAGAAAGATTCGGTCCAAGGTCCACACCGATCAAAACCGCATGGGACAGCAAGCCTTGCACATGCGCGGTCTGCAGCGTGCCGCCCGCGATCAGGCCAAGTGGCAGGTTATTCACTAGATTGTTCCCGACCGCAACGGCAAATCCAACGACCAGAGCGGCGATTGGAACACCGAGTGTTTCGGCGGAAGCAAGCCAGCTTTGGGTAAGCCGAAGCGCTCCGATGCTTTCGACGGCGTCCACCATGATGAACAGCCCCGCCACCAAGACCAAAGTGGCCCAACTGATCTCCTTGGCCAGCTTCAGCGGATTGCTCTTCGCCTTTACTGAAACTACTGCGGTCACGACGAGGGCAGCTAGACAAGCGGGCAGCCCGAGGTCCTTTTTCAGCGTCGATGCCGTGAGCAGGACCGCTACCATGAGCACCAAACCGGCGAGGACTAATTTGCCTTCAGCCTTGAGCGGCTCTGCTTTCACTTCCTCTTCAATGCAAGCCTGTAGGTCCTTTCGATAGATGAATCGCATGACTGCATACGTAGCAGCAATCGACAAAATGGAAGGTATGCCGAACGATAGCAACCAGCGCCCGAGGGGAGGCATGGCGCCTCCATGGAATACCACCAAATTCGCGGGGTTCGAGATCGGCAAGACGAACGATGCCGCGTTCGCGATGAGAGCGCACACGAACAGATACGGCAGCGGTTCGACCTTCGCCTTGCGGACAGCCGACAGAATCGCCGGTGTGAGCACGACCGCTGTCGCGTCGTTCGACATGAAGATAGTAACCAAGGTGCCGATGCCATAGACCAGGGTGAAGAGCCGGGTGCAGGAGCCATGCGCGCCTTCGACCGCAACGGACGAAACCCAATCGAACACCCCGTGCTCGCGCGCCAGTTCGGACAGCAGCATCATGCCGATCAGGAACAGGTACACATCCGTTCCTTCGCCTACCGCCTTGCCCGCGAGCTTGAACGGAACCAAGCGTAAGAGGACCAGCAGCAGCGCACCGCCGCCGATCCAGTACACCTCGGCGATGTTCTTGGGGCGGATGAGCATCAGCACGATGCTGATTCCGACGATGAGTGGCAACAGAATGTGACCCAGCCCAGGGGAGATCATCTACCACTTCCTCCCGTTCTTGTTCGGTCCGAGCTGCGTTCCCAGCAAGCCGTGTTCCGGCCACGCTTCCAATGCGTTGTCCTGATCGCGTTCCGCTCTTTGACGTGTCGGCCTGTCGAAACCGAACAACGCTCGAATCTCATCCTTGCCAGATTTCCCTTGTGCGTCTACCGCCGCAACGCGTATAGGGTGAACGCCGGGTGGGATGGCTACGCAAGGAAGCGTCGCCTCCCACACTCTGCTTCCTGGCACTTGCTGCATCTGGACGGTAGCCTCTTTGAGGCTCACCTCCACCTTCGCCACATCACTCTGTGCCCAGACCTTTGCTCTGACGCGAAGACCAGTTGCAGCCACGCCGTCAAGTTCTGCATTGTCGGCGATCAGGCGTTCGTCAGCGGGCGAGGTGATGATGACAGCGGGAAGCTTTCCAAGCTCAAGAAATTTCCAGCTTACCGCGCCGTGGTCGAGATTGGTTACCGAGAAGCCTACCGGCCCCTCTTCAATTTGGCCGGTAGATCGCGTGGCGGTATAGATGGTCTTTCCATCATGTGAGATCTCGTTATAGTGTGTGTGACCCATATCGACCAGTTTCACGCCATACGTCGAGATCAGCCCAACGAGTTTTTGTCTGCCCTGTTTCAGATCGCTTGGGTAGCAGTGCAGCAAGAGGACCTTTTCCTGTCCCTCATCGTTAGCAGCCCGGAGCTCGTCTTCAACCCACCGCAGTTGCTCGGGGAGAACGGCAAATGAGGGCGGCTCCGCCACGTCGAAAGCGTTCAACGCCAGAAAACGCACATGACCCGCGGTGAAGGCGTAGTGCGTCTGGTCCGCCAGGAAAGCTTTGAAGTTCTCGAAGCTCTTCTGCTCCACGTCGTGATCGCCGACAATTGCGCACCAAGGCACTCGCAGCAGGTCGAGAGCCTCTCGAACGACGGTGTAGCCCTCTGTGTCCCCGTGATCGGCGTTGTCTCCGGGAAGGAAAACAAAACTGATCGAATCGGCGAAGACCGCATTCAACTCTTCAACGATCGCCTGCAGATCGAGGTCGTTCTGTTGGCCGGCCTCTCTCATGTGCAGGTCGCCAATATGCAACCAGGACAGCACCCCGGCGGCATCCGGCGGGTTTGGGCGAAAAGACTGAAGTCTTACAGAGTTGTTCATGCGGTTGCCCCCTGTGCAAGCGGTGATGCAGAAGTCGAATCCTTTTCCAGAGTTTCAGGCATGGCGAGCCAAAGCAGACTGAGTGCCACGGCTGCAACGCCTCCGAGAGCGAGGAAGGACACTCGATAGCTGCCGTGTTGAATTAGCTTGCCGCCGAAGGTTGTGCTCAAGGCCGCTCCCAAACCGACGGCTGTGGCGAGAGCGCCTTGGACTAGGTTGAAGCGCCCTGTACCGCGCGTACGGTCGGCGACCACAAGGACGGAGACAACGCCAAAGATGGCGTTCGCAACGCCGTCGAGCAGTTGTATCGAGATGAGTCCTGCCTTTTGGTGGACGATGGTATAGAGGAAAGCCCGCAGCGGCAGTACACCGAATCCCAGCAGCAGCAGCGGCTTGCGGCCATGCACATTCGCCCAGCGGCCAATCGCGGCGGCGGAGCACATGATGACAAACTGCGTGACCACAATGCAGGCCGACATGAACGGAGCGGCGGACGCCCTTGATCCATGTGCCAGCATCTCTCCCAATTCAGGCAGCATGGCAGCATTGGCAAAGTGGAACAAGAAGGCACAGACCAGAAAAATGAGCAGCACCCGATCGCCCAGGAGTGTTTTGACGACGGAGGCACTCTTCGCTGTGCCTTGT
>CAXTPN010000287.1:0-3148 GCA_964246125.1 uncultured Acidobacteriaceae bacterium | reverse complement strand
GGTTCGCCATTCGCGAGGGCGGCAGGACTGTGGGGGCGGGAACGATTAGCGAGATCATTAAGTAAAGGCGGCGTGGGGTGGGATACAAAGAGGGTGACTCACAGAGTCACCCTCTTTGTATTGAACTTGTGTTCCGAACGAAAGCATAGCGATGGCTTGACTCGCTGAAAGTCAAAACGAAGACCAACATCAAGCCACGCAGCTCAACCGACACTCGGGTTATTTATTGCGGGGACAACCTAGAGCAGCTTAAGCAGCAGCCCGCTGCTTCGGTTGATCTTGTTTACATCGATCCGCCATTCAATTCCAATAAGACCTATGAAGTCTTCTGGGGTGAAGCAAGGGAAAAGCGCTCGTTTGAAGATCGCCATGAGTCGACGCGGGCTTACATTGACTTTATGCGTCCTCGATGCGTCGAGCTTGCTCGCGTTCTGAAGGCGGAGGGTAGCCTGCTACAAGCAGGGGAGCTGGACTTTATGGATGTCTGGTATCCGATTCAGGTGAAGCAGAAAGATAAAGTTGGACGCCCAGACATCGACTCGTTCGAGGCAGCTATGATGCGGGAGAAGCGGATCAAAGGTTTCTTTGTGTCTTTCGAGTTTTCGAGTGATGCCCTGAGAGAGATCGATGCATTCTTTAGGAGGGAGCATCGAGTCATCGTTCCGCTCACAGTTCGCGATATCCTCGATGAGTCGCTTGCGCAGAGATTGGCTTGAGCGCCCGACTTTCAGTTTTCGACGGTTTCATGGGATAATGAGTGAGGTTGAGCGTGGCCTGACCGCTCGGCTTCCGTCTTACATTCAGGATTTTGGCAGCAGGGGCCATCAAGCCCTGCGTCGCGGCGTGCCGGCTACCAGAGCGAGCAAGCTGCTTGCCAGCCGAGGTGGCTGGCCACGATAGGAGAACAACACAATGCGCGAGATCATTACGCTTCAATGCCCCGAGTGCAAGAACCGGAACTATTCAACGACGAAGAACAAGAAGACGACCACGGGCCGGCTGGAGTTCTCTAAGTTTTGCAATACGTGCCGGAAGCATACGGACCACAAAGAGACGAAGTAAGCAGGGAAGAGGGAAGAGGGGAACAGAAGAGCCCTCGAATCTCGACTTCCTTCCCGGTTCATCTGGGGGAGTAAGCTCAGTGGTTAAACTGTCGGTCTCCAAAACCGAACTCCTCGGTTCGAATCCGAGCTCCCCCGCCAGTTTCGATTTACAGCAAGTGCAGCGGCAGCATGCAGACGAGATCAAAGTTCGAGGCAGTGCGATGGCAAAATCTGTAGCAGTGGTGGCAGCACCAAGTAACGCGATGGACCGTCTGAAGACTGGGCCGGCACGCCTGGGCGAGTTCCTGAAGGACGTTCGGGCGGAGATGAAGAAGGTGATTACGCCTTCGCGGGAGCAGGTGAAAGATACGACCGTCGTAGTGATTATTACGGTTTTCATCTTTGCGGCCTATTTTGCGATTGTGGACTATGCCGTCGGGCACGCGGTCGACTTGTTGTTCAAGCACCTAGCGAAGACAAGCTAGTTTATTTGAGATTGCAAGATTGCGTCACAGTTCGGCGTCAAGAAGAAGGTTGAGATTATGGCTACAAAGGGAAAGAAGCCGGAGACATTGAGCATCCAGGGAGAAGAAGCCGCGGCGACCGCGGTGGCAGAGCCGGTCGCGCCGGTTGAGGGTGATGAGCAGCTTGCTCCGCCGGTGAACGAGAACTTCAAGTGGTACATCATTCATGCGTACTCCGGCTTCGAGCGCAAGGTGCGGGAGTCGCTCGAGAGCCGCATTCGCGCGTATAACCTGGAGAACAAGATTGGCCGGATCATGATTCCGACGGAGCCGGTGACGGAGTTGCGGAACGGCAAGAAGTACACCATCGAGCGTGTGTTCCTGCCGGGGTATGTGCTGGTGGAGATGGATCTGGACAACGATCTTTGGCATGTGATCAAGAACACGCCGCGGGTCACAGGCTTTCTCGGTACGGGCGATTCGCCCGTCGCATTGAGCGAGCAGGAGGTCAGTTCGATCCTGTTCCGGAGCGACGTGTCGAAGGATAAGCCTTCGATGAAGGTGAGGTTCGACAAGGGCGAGATGGTTCGGATCAACGAAGGCCCGTTCGCGAACTTCAACGGCGCGGTTGACGACGTGAACGAAGACAAGCAGACGCTGAAGGTCATGGTCAGCATCTTCGGGCGGTCGACTCCGGTTGAGATTGAGTTTTCGAAGGTCGACAAGATGGTCGACTAGCAGGTTTGTAACCAGGTTGGGGAACGCTCCGCCCGGCTGTGTGTGCAACGGCAAAGGGGCTTCCCGGAGCGGAAGCCGAAGTAAAGCGACAACAAAATCGCGACAGCCGTCTTTGAAGGCGTGCTGATCGCAAGAAGCTTATGAGGAGTTCGAGATGGCACCGAAGAAGATCAATGGATATGTGAAGCTGCAGGTGATGGCTGGCAAGGCTACGCCGGCACCGCCGATCGGGCCCGCGCTGGGTCAGGCGCAGGTCAACATCATGGAGTTCTGCAAGCAGTTCAACGAGCGGACGAAGGAGCCGTCGATGGCCGGGCTGACCATTCCGGTCGTGATTACGGTCTTTGCAGATCGCACGTTCAGCTTCATCACGAAGACTCCGCCGGCGGCCGTGCTGCTGAAGAAGGCGGCGGGGATCGAGAAGGGCTCGGGGACGCCGAACAAAGACAAGAAGGGCAAGGTTTCGGAGAAGCAGATCATTGAGATCGCGACGCAGAAGATGCCGGATTTGAACTCGACGACCGTGGAAGCGGCGGCGCGCAGCATTCGGGGAACGGCGCGGTCGATGGGCATCGAAATTACGGCTTAGACGTTGCCGGTTGGCGAAGCGCCGCTCCTGATGGGGCGGTTCTTTGTTTTTGCCGGAGATCATGCGAAGAGCGCTCCCTGAGTCACGCTGCTGCTTGGGGAGGGCGGGATTCGCGTTGCGCCCACGTCGCGGGTGAGGAGGGCGTCAGTGGAACGGCGGGCAAGGCCGTAGGTGCGGCAGGCTTTTTCGACGAGGGCGGCGAGGTGGCGGCGGTAGGGTGGGTCGGCGAAGTCGCGGTGGGCGAAGCGTGCCTCGTACTCCGAGAGCAGGTGAGGAAAGTGCTCGCGAACGAAGCTCAGGTAGGTAGGACGCGG
>CAXTPN010000286.1:2883-3156 GCA_964246125.1 uncultured Acidobacteriaceae bacterium | reverse complement strand
TTCAAGCAAATAGCGTGGATGCATGGCGAGCGCTTTCTGGAAAACGGAGCTGGCTGTCAGAGGGTACGCACGCAAACGATCGTCTGAATCGCACACCGGAACGGCAACCCAGTCTAGCGCGAACGAACTGAACTTGTCGTTCGCAGGGCTGTTAGCTTCACCTCCTGCTCATACACCCGCACCCTTCCCCGCCTCTGCTCCCAGCCGCCGTGCAAACTCCAGAAACACCAGTGCTGCGGGCGAATACCCACCCGGATCGGGCTGTGTAAACTC
>CAXTPN010000286.1:0-2873 GCA_964246125.1 uncultured Acidobacteriaceae bacterium | reverse complement strand
TCATGATTGCCTCGCACCACTGCCGCATCAGTTCGTTCAGCTCCGTTGTCTTGCCGTAGTGCGTCATCCAGCGTGGCGCGCGCAACGCCGTAAGCGCCTGCGAAGCCCCACCCCACGAGTTCCGCGGAATCGGCCGCACGAACGCCGGATCGTCCTGTGCAATGCTCGTCAGCGGGTACGCCGCCCAGAACGCCTTCGGGTTATGCAGCTGTCGATCCCAAACCGCCTTGAAGATGCCCCGATCACGCCCCTCCGACACATCCAGAACATGCTCCCCCAGCACCCGGCTGATCACGTCCGACCGCACCCTCACAAATTTGTTTTGCGCATCCAGATCGTAGAACGCGGCATCCTCCGGCGAGTAAAGCTTGTCTAGAATCAGCAGCCGAATCCGCTCCGCATCAGCCAGCCAACGGTCTGCCTCCCGCGTCTTTCCCAAGGCCTTTGCCATCTTCGCCAGCGCAACCCTGCCCCCGTAAACAGTCGCTGAAAGATCGGGGCAAAGCCGAGGCATCGAAGCCATCGCCGGACACTTCTTCGCATCCGCATCCGGGCACCGGTTCGGAACCCCAGCCCATCGCGGACTGTTGTCATGCCCCGTATCGTAGGTGCAGAAGCCCTCCACCAGCCCCGTCTTGCGCGTATCCCGATACCGCCGCAGCCACGAGTCCCAGCGGCTGCAAGCGCCATACGCCGCCACCAGAAACTCCTCATCCGCAACCAGTTGTGCAACCTCCCACGCCGTCGCCGCGATCGGCACCACCATCTGTATCTGCCCATACCCCAGCCCGCTGGTCTTGATCGCCGCCGGAAGCTGCCCGTCCGGCAACTGCAACGCAAAGAACGCCATGTGACCATTGCGCGCCACCTCCAGCGGATGCACCCCCTCCGCTCGGACCCACTGCCCAAGACCCGCATAAACCAGGCTCTCGTGCGGCCCGCACTCCTGCCATATTCCCGCATAGGTACTGCCCTCAAACAGCACCGGCCGGCCATACCCCGGCACACTGCGAACATTGCCCGCCAGCACCGACACAGCCGCATCCCACGTCCTCTGCCACGCCGGACTCGCGCTCGGAAACGCCGGACGCATCGATTCCCCCGCCTGGCGGGCAGCCTGCGGCATCGATCTCCTGACAAGCACGCTTGCCGCACCTACACCCGCCAGAAACCGCCTACGGTCCAAGGTTCCCACGCGCTCGCTCCCGGAAGCATTATCACCTACTCGCGAACTCAGAAGTCCAGCCCGTCCCACTCCACGCGCTATCCTGAAACCCATGCCCTCGCCTCCCGATCCTCACTCCATGCTCCAGGTCGCTCTCGCCGAGGCGCGCCTCGGCCTCTCCGAAGGCGGCATCCCCATCGGTGCCGCCATCTTCAACGCCGCCGGCGAGCTCATCAGTTCAGGCCGCAATCGCCGCGTCCAGCAGGCCGACCCCTCCATCCACGGCGAGACCGACGCCTTCCGCCGAGCCGGCCGCCAGCGCACCTACCGCGACCTCATCATGGTCACCACGCTCGCCCCCTGCTGGTACTGCAGCGGCCTCATCCGCCAGTTCGGCTTCCGCACCGTCATCGTCGGCGAGTCCCAAACCTTCGCCGGAGGCATCGGCCAGCTGCGCTCCCTCGGCATCGAAGTCCTCGACCTCGCCTCCCCCGAATGCATCGCCCTCATGTCTGATTTCATCCGCAACAACCCCACCCTCTGGAACGAAGACATCGGCATCGACTGACCCTCTCACCTGCAACACTGCAAGCAATCGTTCCCCACCATTCGACCTTCAGCCTTCAGGGCCAAAGGCCCGCAACATACCAGCCAAGGCCGAAGGCCTAGGTCACCAGCCCAACAATCCCAAGGGCTGTAAGCCCGACACATAAATTGCCTTCCGACACACCAAGCAATCGTTGCATCGCCAACTCCGAACACTCTCTACCCAAGTTTCTGCCTACAATGCGACTTAGCGAGACTGAATCCAGATGGTTGCTGAATCTGCATCGACTCACAGATCATCTTCAGGCTTGGGAGGTTCCATGATCGATAGACAGGTTGTTGCAATTACAGGCGCGAGCAGTGGGATAGGAAAGGCGACAGCGCTTGAGTTGGCTCGCCTCGGAGCAAAACTCGTGTTGGGTGCACGGCATGAGGATGCTCTCGTGCAGGTAGCCGAGCAAATCCGCCTCGCCGGAGGCGAAGTGGTCTACCGCTCGACGGACGTGAGCAAGCGCGAAGATCTAGTGTCTCTGGTCCGCCTTGCCCAGGAGAACTTCGGGCGGCTGGATGTTTTGTTCAGCAACGCCGGAGCTATGCCTATCGGACCCTTTGACGAGCTTGCTGTCGAGGACTGGGAAACAATGGTGGATGTCAACATCAAGGGTGTCCTGTACGGGATAGCGGCTGCTCTGCCTGTCTTTCGGGAACAATGCTCTGGCCACTTCATCCATACCGCATCCACGGCCGCCCGAAAGACTGTACCGAACCAGGTGGTCTATTCGGCCACGAAAGCGGCAGTCCTTGCCCTCTCGGATGGTCTTCGACAGGAGCTGGCTGGCCAGATACGGGTAAGTACCATTCTGCCGGGCTTTACTGACACGGCATTCAGCGAGCACGTAAAAAGCCCGGAACTGAAAGCCCAGATGCAGAAGGCGGGAGAGAAGTTCGCCATGTCACCTGAGGCTGTGGCAAACGCCATCGTGTACATCCTCCAGCAGCCTGAGGAAGTGAACATTGGAGAGGTCACCCTTCGCTCAAAAGCGCAGGCCTGATACTCGCTACCGCTCATAGGTCCCCATAACGCCGTTCTGTTTACCATCTTTATAAACAGTCCTTCACCAGGAAACTCCCCAACCCCAACCACCACCATGCTCCCTCCAAT
>CAXTPN010000285.1:2867-3157 GCA_964246125.1 uncultured Acidobacteriaceae bacterium | reverse complement strand
GTTCTATGCGATGGCAAGATGGGGCGGGGGGATGGATCGTTGGGTGTTTGTGCTTGGTTTTGCGTTGGCCTATGCGGTGCTGTTGCGGCCGGAGCAGGGGATGCTGGCGGCGGTTGTGCTGCCGGGGATGGGTTGGATGGCGTTTAGGAGGATGAAGGAGGGGATATCCCGGGGGCTGAAGCCCCACTTCTCGGCTGAGGGGGAGAGACCCAGGGCTGCAGCCTTGGGGTACCTTGAAGCGAAATTCAAGGTTGAAGGTTTGGGGTACCTTCGGACAAAGACTGAAATGA
>CAXTPN010000285.1:0-2857 GCA_964246125.1 uncultured Acidobacteriaceae bacterium | reverse complement strand
TCCGTGGGCGGCGCGTAATTGGCGGACGTTTCATGTGTTTCAACCGCTGGCTCCGCGGTATGCGAACGATCCGGGGGAGCGGAATCCTGAGGGATTTCAGCGGTGGTATCGGACCTGGGCGGCGGAGTTCGCTTCGACGGAGGATGTTTACTGGAACTATGACGGATCGGCGATCGATGTGGGGGATCTTCCGGATCGTGCGTTCGACTCTCAAAAGCAGGAGGCGGAGACCGAGGCGCTGCTGGAGGACTACAACCGAGAGACTACGGCTACACCGGAGCTGGATGCGCGGTTCGATGCGATTGCGCGGGAACGGATTGGGGCGGCACCGCTGCGGTACTACCTTGCGCTGCCGGTGGCGCGGGTGTTGAACATGATGGTGCGGCCGAGGACGGAGATGCTGCCGGTACCGCTGGAGTGGTGGCGGCTTAGGGCGAACAGGGGGGCTTGTGTGTTTGCGGCGGGATATGCGGGGTTGAACCTGGCCTACTTTGCCCTGGCGGGAGTGGCGCTGGCGCGGGGTGGATGGTGGTGGCGGAAGGATGTGCTGGTGTGTTCCATGGTGGCGACCGTGGTGATGCGGGCGGCGTTGCTGCTGACGCTGGATAACTCCGAGCCACGGTATACGCTGGAGTTCTTTCCGGTGCTGATTGTGCTGGGGGCTGGGGTGTTTGCGAAGCAGGGTGTATGGGGCGTAACCCACTCATCGCATGAGACAGAGGCGCGATGAATGGGGCACCACTCTACGCAGTAGGCATCGGAGCTATTTTCCGCACGGTTTGCCTTTGATGGTGAAGGGCTTGGTGTCGACTTTGGTGTTGAGGCGGATGTTGGTGTAGGTGGCGGTCTGGAGGTCGTTGGAGGGGGCGAGAAGGACTTGCTTGACCGAGACTCCGCGGGCCAGGTCTAGCCAGAGGGTGACCTTGGTTACGTTGGCTTTTACGCCGGGGTCGCGGGGGAGGAGGTCGAGTTTTTCGACCTTGATGTTGTCGACGGTGTCGGGGCCGAGATCGGTGATCTCCCAGGCTTTGGCGAGGTCCTTGCCGCTGCCGCCGAAGCCGAGGGTCAGGTAGGTTTCGACGCCGGGGCGGGTGACGGTGTCGTAGCAGTCGGTGGCGGGGTTGAAGACGCGGACGGTGCCGGATTTGTACTCGACGGTGCGGGCGCCGGGGCCGGTGGTCTTCAGGCCCATCTGTGTGGCGTTGTTGGCGCGTAGGAAGTAGATTTCGCCGGTCTGGGTGTCTTCGTCGGCCTTGATGAGGGCGTTATAAAAGACCTTATGGAAGTTGGCTTGGGCGGAGGTGAAGCGGGCGCTGGCGGCGTCCAGCTTTTCGAGGGTGGACTTGAGCTGCGGGGACTGCTGAGCATGGGCTGAGATGGCCAGGGCTGCGATGAGAGGGAGGGTGCGGCGGAGAGTCATTTGGGCCTCAGTGGGTTAGACGCGGTTGGTCAGCGGAGGAGCCAGGCGTTGTACGCGACGGTGTGGCCGGAGGCGTCTTTTACCTCTTCGACCTTTTGGATGGTGACCTCGCCCGAGATGGGCTCGACCACGCGGAGGATGGCGGTGTCCCGTTCGGCTTTGGTGGCGGGGCGGCCCATGTCGTCGGCGCGGATTTGGTAGATGAAACGGGCGCTGCCGTTTACGGTGCCCGCCTCCTTGACCAGGACTTCGCTGGAGTGGAGGGCTACGGTTTCTACGGGACGGTCTTTGAAGTCGAGGAAGCGGGGGGTGACGAACATGAAGAGCAGGATGGCGGTAACCATGACGTCGTAGTGGAAGCTGCCGCGCTGGTACGTCCAGAAGAGATAGCTTTTGAGGAGGTTTGGCATCAGGGTTTCTCCTTCTGATGGCGGGGCATCTGGTCTCGGGGCATCCAAGGGCCGGATTGGCGGGTGATGACGGTTTGGCCGTCCATGTAGGGGACGAGGGCGTCGGGGATGCGGACGGTTCCGTCGGGCTGCTGGTAGTTTTCGAGGATGGCGAGGTAAGTGCGACCGATGGCGAGGCCGGAGCCGTTGAGGGTGTGGACGAAGTCGGGCTTCTTCATTCCTGGGGCGCGGTATTTGATGTTGGCGCGGCGGGCCTGGAAGGCTTCGAAGTTGGAGCAGGAGGAGATCTCGCGGTAGAGGCCCTGGCCGGGCAGCCAGACTTCGAGGTCGTAGGTTTTGGCGGAGCTGAAGCCCATGTCGCCGGTGCAGAGGAGCATTCTTCTGTAGGGAAGGTTGAGGGCTTCGAGGACAGATTCGGCGTCGCGGGTGAGTTGTTCGTGGGCGGCTTCGGAGTCTTGCGGGCGGGTGCACTTGACGAGTTCTACTTTTTGGAACTGGTGCTGGCGGATGAGGCCGCGGACGTCCTTGCCGTAGGAGCCGGCCTCGGAGCGGAAGCAGGAGGTGAAGGCGCAGAAGGAGATGGGGAGGTCGGCGTCGTCGAGGATCTCGTCGCGGAAGATGTTGGTGACGGGGACTTCGGCGGTGGGGATGAGCCAGTGGTCGTTAGCCAGGTAGAGGCCGGTATCAAAGTGGTCTTGGTCGTCGCAGCGGTAGAGGTCTTCCTCAAATTTGGGAAGCTGGCCGGTGCCGAAGAGGGAGCGGCTGTTGACCATGGTGGGGGGGAGGACTTCGGTGTAGCCGTGCTCGCGGGTGTGGAGGTCGAGCATGAAGGCGGCGAGGGCTCGCTCGAGGCGGGCGCCTTGGGCGAAGTGGATGGTGAAGCGGGAGCCGGAGATTTTGGCGGCGCGGTTGAAGTCTAGGATGCCTAGCGATTCGCCGATCTCCCAGTGGGGCTTAGGGGGAAAGGTGAAGCTTGGTTTGTCGCTCCAGGTGTGGACGACTACGTTGTCGTGCTCCGAGGCGCCGA
>CAXTPN010000284.1:0-3174 GCA_964246125.1 uncultured Acidobacteriaceae bacterium | reverse complement strand
TTAGGGGGGAGGGGGGGTACCCTCGGCAAAACCCGTTCCCGACGCCGGTCCCTCCCCGCCCGCTCCACCGCAATTCATAATCCGAAACCCCTGAGAAGACGCAGTCAGCGGCAGCGTCCATACCCACCCCCGACGATCCCTCCATGCAGGGTCCGCCTCGACAGCCGCAAGGAAATTAACTCCAAATTCGCGGCAGACATCAACCGCTCGTTCGGAGTCAGGCGCCGGAGAGACGAACAGCGAAGCCATAGCCGCACGAGTCCGCGGACACGGCCCGGGGTCCCCGCCAAACACCGCGCCGCAATCCTCGGCGTAGTTCGTAGCTGAACCGTGCCCCGCATACAGCATCCTGGCCAGATAGCCGTATTCGAAGCTGGTGATGGGGTTCGATTGCACGATCGCGTTCGGCGGCAGCCCGGCGGCGGCATACACAGTACGCGCCGCAAAAGCAGCCTCAGGCAACCGATCGAAGCCTGGAGTTCCTGCCCGGCTGCGCAACGGCACATACAACCGAAGGGCACCCGCCTGGAAGATCGTTCCAGCCACTCCCAGCAGCAGGAGCGAAGTAAGAACCAGTGTTTCGACCTGAGCGGGCACAGGCTGGTGGCGCGATGGCCCCGGCCTGCTGTCCCGCCTCGCCAGCATCTTTTCGGCCGCCAGCAGCAGCAGAAAAAAACATGGCAGCAGCGCCGCACGATAGCCGAAGTCATTATTGCCGATCACCGCCGAACGCACAAAGCTGACGATCGTCAGCCCGCAGACGATCAAGAACAGCGCGGTCCGCCGCGGCTCATCCAGCCGCCGCCGATCGCGCGCTACCAGCACCAGCACAGCACCGGAGAAACCCAGTTCCAGCGCATAGCCCGGCAGCAGCAACAACAAGCGCGCGCTCTGCTCCAGCAATCGCGGATCGGCGCGTTTCACCGGCGCAAGCAGCGGCAGCCCAGTAATCAGGCTCGGATCAATCATCTTGCGCACGCTGAGCTGTAAGAGGTGGGCAGGCCCGGTCGAAGTCCCAAGGTCCGTGCCGGAGCGCCCAGTCAGCAACTCGCGCAGGTAAGGAAAGTCCAGTACCACCCCCGTGGCGGCCGCCAGCAAACAACTCCCGGCAAGCTGAAAATTCCGCTCACGCAGCAGCAGCCTGGCTGCCCAGCAGACCATCAGCACGGCGAATCCTGCCGCAACATAAACCGAAAGCCCGAAAGCGCTGGCTACACCCGCGGACGCGACCAGTATGACCACAACCCACTCTCGGCGAGTCATCCCTTGAGAAACTTTCTCCTGTGTTCGCCACAGCAGCAGAAACGCAGTCGCACAGCAGATCATCGCCGCCACATGATTTGGCACCCACAACACGCTGTCGAACCAGGACGTGATCTGGTCGGTGGACCACCACTCCAGATCGCCGTTGAAGGTATGATCCACGAACACGCTGTAGAGAGTAGGAAGCAGATCAGCGCCCGTAACGAGGAGTAAAAGCACAGCAGTAAGGATGAACCGGTAAATGCCTTGGCCGATCCCCAGGAAGCAGCGCCCGAAGAGCGCAATCGCAGCCACCAGGCCCAACCCCGACCAGATGCTGCTTGCAACCAGCGCTTGCCGCGCGCTGACATGCGCCAGCTTCATGCACACCGCACACAGCGCATACCAGAAGTAGTAGTAGCGCAGCGGAGCGGTGGCGCCAGGATGATAAAGCGGGTTAGTCGGCGGTATGCCGCCTCGTGCGAGCGCCTCGGTAAAGACGACGCGGTACGATTGATCCAGAATTGTGACGCTGAGGTGCAACCGATTCCCGCGCTGAATATCGATCAACTCCGCGACGACCACTGTAGCCGCCAGGAGCAGGAAGAGCGCGAGCAGCACCGTATGTTTATTCACGGGAATATGGTTCCGCTGCCTGTCAACCGCCAGCAGCATGAAAGTCGCGACAGCGGCCACCGTCACTGAGACCGCCACAGCATTAAGAGAAAACAGCCGGCCGGCAAGTATGGTGAAGATCGTACCGGTGCAATAAGAAAGCGCAATGGCCCACGCCACTCGTTCCGGCAGACTGCGTTGCCGAAAGTTGAAGAGGTTTGTCGCCGCGCCCACCAGGTAACCGGGGCTGAACAGAGCCGCCGCAAACCCGACAGCAGCACGCACAACTCCGGCAGTATCTTCGAGTGTGAAATTCCGAGCCAGCAGAGTCGTCATCGCGCAGCGGTCATTGGAGTCTAGCACCAGGTGCAGCCCGAATCGCTACAATTCAGGTGTGGCCACTTCAACTAACGCTCCCGCCGCCAAATCGCGCGAGCCGCAGACCCTACTCTTCGATGCGGACGATACTCTATGGGAGAACAACATCTACTTCGAGCACGCGATTGCCGCTTTCATCTCATACCTCGATCACCGCGTCCACACCGACGAGGAGGTACGCGGACATCTGAACGCAGTCGAGCGCGCCACGATTGCCGCGCACGGCTACGGCCTGAAGAGCTTTCGCCGCTCACTCATCACATGCTTCGAACAACTCACCTCGGCGCCGGTCACGGATGAGAGACATCGCCGTATCGTCAGCTTCGTCGACGCGATCGCCGAGCAGGAGATTGAACTGCTCCCCGGCGTGGCCGACACCCTGCGACAACTCGCGCAGCGGCACCGGCTGCTGCTCGTCACCAAAGGCGACCACGGCGAGCAACTCGACAAACTCGAGCGGTCCGGACTGCGCGAGCACTTTGCCGAGGTTGAGGTGCTTATGGAAAAGACTGAAACGGGGTATCGAGTCCTGGCGGAGCAGCATCGCTGTGTCTCCGGTGAGACCTGGATGATTGGTGATAGCCCCAAGTCGGACATCAATCCCTCACTTGCAGCTGGACTCAATGCGGTTTTCATACCACACGGGTTTACATGGGTACTGGAGCATGAAGTGATTGCACAGCCACCCCCCGGATGCAGGCTTCTGGAACTTTCCGCCTTCGCCGACCTGCTGCGACATTTCTAGTCCGCAAGCGCACGCTGTTTCACCACGCCGGCCGACGCCGATGCTATACTAACCTTCGGATTGCAAGTCACACCCTGTCGCGGTGGTGGTTATCGACAGGCCTCACAAGCGGAGGTGGCGAAATTGGCAGACGCACTAGCTTGAGGTGCTAGCGCCGCAAGGCATAGGGGTTCAAGTCCCCTCCTCCGCACCAA
>CAXTPN010000283.1:0-3189 GCA_964246125.1 uncultured Acidobacteriaceae bacterium | reverse complement strand
GTCGAGCTCTGCTCCCTCACCTGGCAGGACGACGACCAGTCCATCGCCAACCTCATCTCCACCGGCCTCTTCGGCGATGGCTGCGCCGCCGTCGTCCTCGCCGGCTCCGAAGCCGTCCTGCCCCCAGCCGTCCCGCCCCAAGCCGTTCCGCCACAAGACAAGCCCCGCACCCCCGAAATCCTCGCCACCCGCAGCACCTTCTACCGCCACACCGAGCACGTCATGGGCTGGTCCATTCGCGACACCGGCTTCCGCATCGTCCTCTCCCCCGACGTCCCAAAAGTAGTCCTAGAAAACGTCCGCCGCGACGTAGACGCCTTTCTCGCCGATCAGGTCATCGACGGCCAGCCCCTCACCCTCGCCGGCATCTCCACCTGGATCTTCCACTCCGGCGGTCCCAAGGTCCTCGAAGCCACCGAGCAGGCCCTTGAACTCCCCAAGGACGCCCTCGCCCTCAGCTGGAAGTCCCTCCGCGAGTACGGCAACCTCTCCGCCGCCAGCGTCCTCTGCGTCCTCGAAGACACCCTCAACAACCACCCCGGCCAGCCCGGAACCTACTCCATCCTCGCCGCCATGGGACCCGCCTTCTGCCTCGAGCTGGTGCTTCTGAAGTGGTAAAACAACCGAATTTCCAGCTGTGGAGAGCCCTCCCTTGGTTTTCATTCCGAAGGGAATCTGCTGTTGTTTGTCTCTCGCGATCGCCGCTCGAGCACGTCATCTAACGATGTAACCCGCACAACAGCACGTCAAACAGCACGTCATTCTGAGCGAAGCGAAGAACCCCTGTATTTCGCCTCTGCCGTTGTTTGTTCTGCCTACACCACCCTGCAAAGCCGGAAAAACCGCTCCGCCTTGCGAACATCCCTGCCAATCTGCTCGCGCAGGGCATCCGAAGACGGAAACCGAATCTCCGCGCGAATCCGGTGCAGAAAAGCCAGATCGAGAGAGGTATCTTCGGCCAGATCGATCGGGTGAAAGTTCAGCAGGTGAGACTCGACCGCAAACGAGTCCGCCCCAAACGTAGGACGGTTGCCCACATTGGTGACCGCGTCAAAGCATTCCGTCCCAATCGTCAGCGCGGTGATGTAGACCCCGTTCGCCGGTAGCAGCTCAGGGTACGGCGCGAGGTTGATGGTGGGGACCGTGTAGCGGGTGCCGTAACCGCGACCTGAAGCGGGGGTGCCGCGGATCGCAAGAGGCCGTCCCAGCAGCGCCCGCGCGTGGCTCACCTCTCCTGCGGCGATCAACTGGCGTATCCGGCTCGACGACACCGGCGCCCCGCGCAGCACCTGCGGGGTGTAGTTCTTGACGCCGAAGCCCAGGCTTCGACCCAGGTCGGCCAGCGAGTTCATGTCCCCAGACGCCTGGTAGCCGAAGTGAAACGTCTCGCCCTCATGCACCTCGCGCACCCGGCAGGCATCGCGCAGAACCTCGCGGGCGAAGGCCTCGGCGCTCATCCACGACAGTTCCTTCGTAAAGGGCAGCACCAGGGCCGCGTCGACTCCCGTAGTGGCTAGTTGACGCAACTTTTCGGCGAGCGGCGTAATCAGCGAGTGCGGAGCTTCGGGGCGCAGCACGCGCACCGGGTGCGGATCGAAGGTAATCGCCAGTGATTTCAGCCCCAGTGCCCGAGCCCGGCTGTTCACCTGCTCGATAACCCAGCGATGGCCGCGATGCACCCCATCGAAGTTGCCGATCGTGGCAACCACGGGTCCGAACGATTCAAGTTCTGCAAGCGAGTGATAGATGTTCATCCGAGTGGCAGGTCCTGCATGGACGCGATGTCGAACGTAAGCTGCAAGCCGTCGTAGGCCAGGCGAATGTGAGGGGGAAGCATGGCTTCCGTGGCTGCGTGGTCCAGCTCGTGAGACATGTGTGTAAAGTACGCGCGGCGAGGCTTGAGCAGGTTCACCAACGCAATCGATTTTTCCAGGTGAGAGTGGCTGGGGTGAGGAGCGTGGCGCAGCGCGTCCAGGATCAGAACGTCCAGATTCTGCAGCAGCGGGATGGAGGCGGGCGGCAGGTCGCTCATGTCGGTCAGGTAAGCGGCGGCGCCGAAGCGGTAACCGGTGATGGTCTCGCGGCCATGCGTCACCGGGATGCGCGCGAAGTCGGCGCCGAAGAGGCGTGTAGGCTCGCTGGAAAGCTCATGAATCTGCACACGGGCGCTGGTTGGGTAGCGATCTTCAGCCCGAAAGGTATAGCCGAAGACGCGGCGCAGCGCGGCGGCTGTGGTCGAATCGGCATAGAGGGGAAGATCGCCGGGATTCTTGAAGGAGAGCGGGCGAAGGTCGTCCATCCCCAGAATGTGGTCGGCGTGGTGATGCGTATAAAAGACGGCGTCTACCCGGGTAACGCTCTCGCGCAGGGCCTGCGCGTGGAAGTCGGGGCCGGTGTCGATCAGGACGGTGTGGCCGTTGTACTCGATCCGAATGGAAGGACGAGTCCGCCGATTCTTCGAGCCCGGCTGCATGGCATCATGGCAGACCGCACAGGTGCAGCCAAGAGTAGGCACCCCCATCGAGGTGCCGCTGCCGAGGAAGGTAAGGGTGGCGTCCATGCGTCGTCTGAGTTCGTCCACCCTCAAGGTAACTTTCCGGTGGTTACTAAAGTTGATACAAGCCTAAGTCGCATGTTATGAATGTTTTGCAGGCATTTGCCGGGGTGGGGGGTACCTCTACCGTACCAGATTGGGGCCGGGACGCGCGCCCGCTGGCGGTTGTCCGCCTGCGGCACTCGCCCGTTGTTGGGCAGACCGGGCCAGTGCCTGCGTGATCTCCAGAAACGCCAGCCGCAACTCAAACAGGGCAGAAGAAAGCAGGGATTGCTCGGCCGGCGTGAGATTGCCGGCGGTCTTCTCGTTGAGAATACCCAGCATGTCGATCGATTGGCGCGCGCCCAGAATGTCCACCTGCGGCTGCTGCCCCTCCTGCGTGCCGCCGCCAAGCTGCAGAATAGCCTGCATGTAGACGGATTGCACAAGCTGCTCAAAGGACATGGCCGGAGGATGGTCCGCGCCCGGATTGGCAGCGCGGATGGCAGTATCCAGCCGGTCCGCGGTAGCCGCGAAGGCCACGCGGGACTGCTCCATCTGCTCCGTGCTGGGAGCAGGCGGAAGGTCCGGCTCCGCCGCCTCGGGCGTGGAGACCGCCTCCGTCGGCGGTGCGGGCTGCGCCGTGGGAGCCGGGG
>CAXTPN010000282.1:0-3216 GCA_964246125.1 uncultured Acidobacteriaceae bacterium | reverse complement strand
CCCCCAAAGTACATCGTATCCACCCTGCCCGGCGTGTCCGCCCCCAGCGATCGCGCAAAACCTCGTACCGCGCCCATCTCCGCGCGCAGCCGCTCCACATATCCGCCGATCTTCTCCGCCGCGAACACCCCGGAAGCAAAGTTACAGAAGCTGCACTTCGCCTTGCAAAACGGCACCGACACATACAGCCCAACCGAATCGTTCACCCTACGATTCTTTCATGCCCGCGCTGATTGCTCTCAGGCCAGACAAAGCCACCCCTGCTCCTACTTCGGCCCACGATAAGCTTAGTAGGCTTTCCCAACGGAATGTTCCTTATAGGTCTTCTGAAAAAGAAAGAATGCCTGCTTCTTCTTGCCGTCTTCTGAGATCAGGCCCTTGCGGTTATAGCCATCCTGGAGCTTCGGAATGTTGCGCCCGGGCGAACGAAAGTCGGCGAGGACCCAAGGCGCGAGGCCGCGTACCTGAGGTATTTTCCCGATCATAATAAACTGATGCTCGTAGACATTCATCTGCTGCTCTTCCGTCCAGCGGTCGTTCGGGCCGCCGTGATTTCCGGCTTTTGACTCGGCCCCGAACTCGGAGAAGATGATGGGCTTTTGTGGCAAAGTCCAGTGGATCGTGTCGGCGTCTTCAGGGCGTCCGACGTACCATCCGACATACTCGTTCTGGCCAACTACATCGAGGGCGTTTGCGAGCGGATCGTCCTGGACGATTTCACTGCCGTTAACCCCCGGCCCAATCAGAGCGGAGGTGATCGGACGGGTTGGGTCGAGGCGTCGGGCTTCGTTGGCCAGGTTGGTGAGGAACTGCGTGCGCGTTGGATTGTTCGGCGTCTCGTTCGAGACCGACCAGAGGATGACGGAGGCCTTGTTGCGGTCGCGGCGAATCATCTCGTTGAGCATGAAGGTAGCCTTCGCATAGACCTCGGGCTTATCGAAGGAGATGTGCTGCCACAGCGGGATCTCGGACCAGATCATGATTCCGGTCTTGTCGGCCATGCGCTCCATGCGCTCGTCGTGCGGGTAGTGGCACAGGCGTACGAAGTTGGCATTGAGGTCTTTGAGGTAAGCGAAGATGCGGCTTACGTCAACGTCCGTGTTGACCCGGCCGGTCCGGATGGGAGCCTCGGCGTGCTCGTTCGCGCCTTGCAGGAAGATGGGCTGGCCATTGAGGAGAATGCGCGTGCCGTCCACCCGGATGTCGCGGAAGCCGATG
This sequence comes from uncultured Acidobacteriaceae bacterium, assembly GCA_964246125.1. GTDB lineage: Bacteria > Acidobacteriota > Terriglobia > Terriglobales > Acidobacteriaceae > Edaphobacter. Next base: position 1,998 of record CAXTPN010000282.1, on the reverse strand, counting down.
GAATCGGTCAAGTGGTCGTCACCGGAGGCTAGCGTGACATCGTAGAGGCGGGGATGCTCGGGGGACCAAAGCGTAAGCCCGTTGGCGCGTACGTCGAAGGCGGCTCGACCCTGGGCATCCGTAGTAACTGTCTGGCTGACACCCGCTTCCGGAATCTTCAGCGACACGGCCGTTCCGGCAGCAGCGCCTTCCACATGGACGTAGCCGGAGATGTGGTCTGCCGAACTGGCGGCAAACGTCGCGTTGTGCGCGAGGTGGACATCGTAGTCGTCGATAAAGTGTTGGGGCAGTGTGACGAGCGAGACATCCCGGGTGAGGCCGCCATAGTTGAACCAATCGTAGCTGACCGAGGGTATGTCATCGACATGGCGAGTAGAGTCGACCGCGATGACAACGAAGTTGGAGCCGGAGTGGAGAGCCGCCGTAACCTCGCAGTCGAACGGAGTGAAGCCGCCTTCGTGGTCACAGATTCGTCTCTGGTTGACCCAGATGTGCGAGAGGTAGTTCGCCGCGCCGATGTGGAGGAAGGTTCGGGTGTTGGGTGCGGGCTGGAAGTTGAAATCACGCTGATACCAGACCACGCCTTCAAAGCGGAACAGTGTAGGATCTTGCGTGTTCCAATCGCCGGGAACCTTCAGGGTGGGCGCGGTGGCGAAGTCGTACTCGTCGTTGTGGGGGCCGCTCGAGATGTTGGGGTGCGTGTTCAGGGCGTACCCGTTGTCACGCACCTTGCCGGCCTCGGTATAGAGAGCCTTCGCGGGCGGCTGATCGACTAGGTAGTGCCAGTCTCCATTGAGCGAGGTGACGGTGCGCCGGTCGACTCCGACGAGAAGGGTTTGCAGCGGCTGCTGTGCGAAGGCTGGACTCGCTGTGACGAAGAGAGCCGCGGCAACGGGCAAGCTGCGAGCGATCGTATACAAGCCGGCGATGTGCATGGAGATCCTTGTGCGGCGGTTAGTGAAAGCGCTCGAAGCCCCAATCGCCGGCGAGCCGGTAGATGCGCGGGCAGGCGAGAGGCTCTGCTTAGAAGATGAACTTCGCTCCAAACTGCATCTGGCGCGGCGGGTAGGCTCCATTGAGGCGGCCGAACGATGCGCCGCTGGTTGCGGTCGTACCCAGCGAACTATAGTTGGTGTGGTTGAGGACGTTGAAGAAGTCGGCCTGCAACTTGAAGCTGACGCGCTCCACAATGGGGAAGAGCTTGGCCAGCGAGGCGTCGGTCTGTTCCAGGCCGGGCAGGACGATCTGGCCCACGCCGGCGTTGCCGAAGGCAGTTCCTCAATCCCACTGCATTCACCGCGCCGCCCAACTCGTGGAGGCGGCCAGCAACAGCAACACGCCCAACGATCTAAATACTTGGTTCACTCAAATTCTCCATGGGTTCACTTGGACGCATGCTCTTGCTGCCATGTCGCTGACACGGACATTCACCCCCGTGGTCCGGTTCCGAGGGCGGCCACCGAACACTATCTAGCGAAGTTCAAAGTGTCAAGTTCAAGATTATTAGGGTGACTCTAGGAGCCTAAGCTTGCTAGTTGGCGAACCTCTTAAAGCCAGCACCTCCCGCACAGAGCGCGAGAGGGCAGCAACGAACGATGCAGACTGAAGTTAGGGATCATGGCGGAGAGGGAGGGATTCGAACCCCCGGTACCGGTGAAGGTACGTCTGATTTCGAGTCAGGTGCATTAAACCGGGCTCTGCCACCTCTCCGCGCCCTCCCAGTTTACCGTCAACCCACCATCCCCGCAATGCTACGCCGGAAGCTCCGCCGCCGTCGGATAGTCATGCTGCTCCCGCCCCAGGTCGCCGTCGTACTTCACCGTACTTTTGAACAGCTCATACCGCCCATCGTTGAATTGCTTTCCATGCTCCCGCAGCTGCGCCATCTCCTTCCCGCCGAGCCCCTTGAACTCGCGCACGATCGCCAGGTTCTGATCCAGCACCCCCATCGTATCCATCCCTGAGATCGTCGTCGAAACCCCAGGCACGCTCATGGCA
>CAXTPN010000281.1:0-3216 GCA_964246125.1 uncultured Acidobacteriaceae bacterium | reverse complement strand
CCCCCTCACCCGGCGCGCCCCTAAGCACCTCTTTATTTCGTTCTTTATTCTGAACTGCCTCCAAAACTTATCTCGATTCCATCCTCTCGTGCTACGCTTCCCATCCGGCCTCTTCCTGCTTTCCTTTGGCATCGTAGGGAAAGGTCATAAGAGATCCGCGCTTCCGGAAGGCTGAATAATGAGAGATACACTTGGTGTCCTGCTCGCTGGCGGTGCCGGCGAACGCCTCTCTCCCCTCACCCGCGACCGCGCCAAGCCCGCCGTCCCCTTCGCCGGCCAGTACCGCATCATCGACATCACCCTCTCCAACTGCATCAACTCCGATCTTCGCCGCGTTTACATCCTCACCCAGTACAAAGCGCTCTCGCTCAACCGCCATATCCGCGAGGGCTGGGGCGGAGTCGTCGCCACCGAACTCGGCGAGTTCATTGAGATCCTTCCGCCCATGCAGCGCGTCTCCAAATCCTGGTACCAGGGCACCGCCGACGCCGTCTACCAGAACATCTACTCCATCGGCTCCGAAGAGCCCAAGCACGTCATCATCCTCTCCGGCGACCACATCTACAAGATGAACTACGCCCGCATGCTCCAGCAGCACGTCGACACCGGCGCCGAAGTCACCCTCGCCACCCTCCCCATTCGCCCCGACGAGGTCTCCCAGTTCGGCGTCGTCGAGGTCGCCCCCAACGGCGAGGTCCGCTGCTTCGAAGAAAAACCCAAGGAAACCAAGGCCCGCTCGCCCTTCATGCCCGACATGGTTGACGCCTCCATGGGCATCTACATCTTCAACACCGACATCCTCCTTCCCGAGCTCATGCGTGACGCCGAAGTCCCCGAGTCTAAGCATGACTTCGGCCACGACATCCTCCCCGGCCTCCTCGGACGATGCAAGATGCACGCCTTCAACTTCGTCGACGAAAACAAGAAAAACGCCCTCTACTGGCGCGACGTAGGAACCCTCGACGCCTACTACGAAGCCAACATGGACGTCGCCGGCGTCACCCCCGTCTTCAACCTCTACGACAAATCCTGGCCCATGCGCACCCGCGCCTACCAGTACCCGCCCGCCAAGTTCGTCTTCGGCGAAATCGGCCGCACCGGCATGGCCATCAACTCCATCGTCGCCGGCGGCTCCATCGTCTCCGGCTCCGTCGTCCGCGACTCCGTCGTCTCTCACGACGTCCGCGTCAACTCCTACTCCGACGTCGATTCCTCCATCGTCTTTTCCCACGTCAACATCGGCCGCCACTGCCGCATCCGCCACGCCATCATCGACCGCAACGTCTCCATCCCCGACGGCACCGTCATCGGCTACGACCCCAACGAAGACAAGAAAAACTACTTCGTCAGCCCCTCCGGCCTCACCGTAGTCACCCGCGACTACAGCGTCTACGAAAACCCCGTAAGCCCAGAGTTCCTCTCTCAAAACTTCTAACCGCGCCTCTGGATGCTTCCGGTCGAAGTGAAAACAACGAGCAAAGATGATGGGACAAAAGGCTGACCTTTCTCGACGGCATCTGCTTAAAGCCCTGGGTTACCTGGGACTCGCATCTGCCGGCTCGAACGTGCTTCCAGGCCTGAGCAACCGGAACCAAGCCGTCGCGGAGCCTCTAACACCTCCGCCGGCCCCCGTACCCTCCGCTGTAACGCCGTTTCCTCTCGGCGATGTGCAGCTTGGGGAAAGTCCCTTCCAGCAAGCTCGCAAACGCAGCGAAAGGTACCTGCTGAGCCTCGAACCGGACAGGCTCCTCCATGGCTTCCGCGTCAACGCAAACCTACCCCCCAAAGCAGACGCATACGGCGGGTGGGAATCCGTGCCGCTCTGGGCCGATATCCACGGTCAGGGCCATACCCTCGGCCACTACTTGTCCGCTTGCGCCATCATGTACGGCGCTACCCGCGACCAGCGCTTCAGGCAGCGGTCCGACTACATCGTCGCGCAGTTGAAAGAATGCCAGACCGCACAGAAAAGCGGCCTCCTGACGGCCTTTCCCGAAGGCCACTCCCTCATGGACACGGTACTCGCCGGAAAGAAGTATTCCGGTGTGCCCTGGTACACCCTGCACAAGGTCTACGCCGGCCTGCGCGATGCCCACCTCTACACAAACAGCGCCTTGGCGCTCGACGTTCTGGCTAGCTACGCGGATTGGGCCGTCACTGCCACCGCGCCCCTCACCGAGGCACAGTTCCAAATTATGCTCGAGCAAGAGCACGGCGGCATGAACGAGGTCCTCGCGGACGTCTACCAGTTAAGTGGCGACTCTCGCTACCTTGATCTCGCGAAGCGCTTCTGCCACCGAGCCATCCTCGATCCTCTCGCCAACTCGCACGATTACCTCGACGGCTTGCACGCCAACACACAAATTCCGAAAGTCATCGGATTCGCTCGGATCTACGGGCAGACCGGCCAGGCCGAATACCTTGCTGCGGCCACCTTCTTCTGGCGCACGGTGACGAACACGCGGTCCTTCGTCAACGGCAATCACGGTGACAACGAGCACTTCTTTCCCGTTGCGGACTTCGAGCAGCATGTCTTCTCGGCAAAAACTTCAGAAACCTGCTGCGACTACAACATGTTGAAGCTCACCCGGATGCTCTTTCAACTCAATCCTTCCGCCGCGTACGCGGACTTCTACGAACGAGCCCTCTACAACGACATCCTGGCATCGCAAGACCCCGATACCGGCATGGTGACTTACTTCCAGGGCAACAAGCCGGCGTATCCAAAGCTCTATTGCACGCCCTTCGATTCCTTCTGGTGCTGCACCGGCACTGGAATGGAAAACCACGCGAAGTACAACGACTCGATCTACTTCAAAGGCCCCGGCTCCCTCTATGTCAATCTCTTCATCCCATCCGCCGTCCGCTGGCAGGAAGGTGCGACCCTCACCCAAACGACACAGTTCCCCGAAGAGGCTGGAACAAAGCTGCGCTGGAAGCTGAGTCGGCCTGCCGAGATTACGCTGATGCTCCGGCATCCCGGCTGGTGCCGCGTGGCCAGCGTTACGGTCAATGGAAAGCGCGTAGCCGAATCCAGAAATCCAGGCACCTACATCGACGTAAAACGAATCTGGCGGGATGACGACGTCATCGAGCTCGATCTGCCCATGGAACTGCGAACGGTCCTCCTCCCCGCAAGCGCCGACATCGTTGCGTTCACCTACGGTCCCATCGTGCTTGCCGGCGAAATGGGCGGCGAAGGCATTGCCCCCGGAG
>CAXTPN010000280.1:1051-3218 GCA_964246125.1 uncultured Acidobacteriaceae bacterium | reverse complement strand
GAACCAGATTGGGCGGTGGTGTCGAATGTCGCGGCGGTGCATTTGGAGTTTTTTCCCGAGGGCATTGCGGGGATTGCGAAGGCGAAATTCGAACTGGTGCAGGCGCTGCCGCCGGATGGGGTGGCGTTCCTCAACGGGGATGATATGCGGGTGAGAGATTTCGGCGAGGGGATGCGCGAACGGGCTGTAAGGTATGGGCTTGAACCGTCCGCGCAGGTGCGCGCTGAAGATGTGAGAGAGGTCGGCGTTGATGGAGTGCGTTTCACAGCAATCCGCGGTAGCGCGCGGGCGGAGGTGGCGCTGCATATGCTGGGGCGGCACAATGTCTTGAATGCGTTGGCGGCAATCGCGGTAGGGGTGTCGAGCGGAATGGAGTTGCAGCAGTGCGCGGATGCGCTGGGAGAGATGCGCTCCCCCGACAGGCGTGGCGTGATGTTGGAGTGGCGCGGCGTCTCGATTATCGACGATTGCTACAACTCGAATCCGGCGGCGCTGGATGCGATGGTCGATGCCCTGATGGCAGTGCGGGGGTTGGGACGGCATGTGGTGGTTGCGGGGGAGATGCTGGAGCTTGGCTCGAAGGGCGCCGAGTTGCATCGAGCTTGTGGAGCGCGCATGCGAGCAGGGGGGGTGGATGCGGTGGTTGGAGTGCGAGGTCTCGGCGCAGAGATTGCCGCTGGTTTCGGCGATGGGGGCGTGTTTGTGGAGACACCCGAGCAGGCGGGGGAGTGGATGGTGCGAGAGTTGAAGGCGGGAGATGCGGTGCTCTTGAAGGCATCGCGAGGGGTGCGTTTGGAGGGAGCGCTCGGAGTTCTTGCACAAGCTGGGGACGCTGCCTCGTAGGCGGGCGAGCAGGACCACGCAGGCGGGGACTTGCGGGCGCTGTTCGGGCTTGGCGCGGAGCAGTATCGGGCTGCCGCAAGCCCGAAGGCGCAGAAGCATGCGGCGCGGGCCGCACAGGGTGTGCTGCGCGCAACGGAACACCTGGCGATGGCTGGGCTTTACTCCGCGCGGGCCGGTTACCTGGTGCAGGTTGCAATCCCCAGGACCCACGGCCGCGACAAAGAACTGCGCAAGCTGCGGACGCGGCTCGACCGGGTGGCCTCCAGCGAGGAGGGAGCGGCCGGACGGGTGGAGGCAGCGGCTCGGGAGCTGCTGCGGCGCGCGGAGGGCGCGATGGACGACATGCACCTCGAGCAGGAGTTGACCAAGGCCGTGGACGGGCTTTGCTCCGCACTTGAGGAAGGCATGTAGGGTGTGGTTCGCGGCGGAGAATTGCCGTTTGCGCGAACAGAGTAAGGCACGGCCCCTGTTAATATAACGCTAGTTCGCGGCTGTAAAGAGGCCGGTTCGACAGGCGGATTCCTTGCTTTATTGGCTGCTCTACCAGAAGCTATTTCCCTACTTCAAGCTGTTCCGGATCTTTCGGTATCTCACGTTTCGTTGCGTATTCGCGAGCCTGACCGCGCTGCTGATCGGCCTGATCATCGGACCGTTCGTAATCGAGCGGCTGCGCGAGTTTCAGATCGGACAATACATCCGCGAGGAAGGGCCGCAGAGCCACCAGAAGAAGGGCGGCACGCCGACTATGGGCGGGGTGCTGATCGGAATCTCGATCCTGGTGCCGACGCTGCTGTGGAGCGACCTGTCGAACCCTTATGTGTGGCTGGTGATGGCGTCGACATTGGCGTTTGCGGCGATTGGGTTTGCGGACGATTATACGAAGGTGGTGCATAAGCATAACCAGGGGCTGACGGCGCGGCAGAAGCTGGGATTGCAGTTTGTGGCGAGCGGACTAGTGGCCGTGGCACTGCTCGTGATGCAGGCTCGCGGGAGCTACTCGACGCGGCTGATGGTGCCGTTTGCCAAGCGCGTACGGCCGGACCTGGTGTGGGAGTGGATGGGGCATGTGCCGCACGCGCACTGGCTGGCGTTTGTGCCGTTCGTAGTCTTCGTGATGCTGGTGGTGACGCTGACCAGCAACGCAGTCAACCTGACGGATGGGCTCGACGGGCTGGCGATCGGGTGCACGATCATTGCGGCGGGCGCGTTGACGGTGTTGACGTATGTTTCGGGGCACGTCGTGTTTTCGGATTACCTGGAGCTACAGCGGATGCCGATGGTGAGCGAGGTGGAACCTCCCGGCGCGTCCGCGCTGGCCGATGGA
>CAXTPN010000280.1:0-1041 GCA_964246125.1 uncultured Acidobacteriaceae bacterium | reverse complement strand
GGAGGTGACGGTCTTCTGCGGGGCGATGGTGGGGGCGAGCATCGGGTTTCTTTGGTACAACGCTCATCCGGCGGAGATCTTCATGGGCGATGTCGGATCGCTCGCCTTGGGCGGAGCGATTGCGACGGTCGCCGTCATCATTAAACAGGAACTGCTGCTGCCGTTTATTGGCGGCGTATTCATCCTGGAGGCGACCAGCGTGATCCTGCAGGTGGGGAGCTACAAGTTGCGGAACGGGAAGCGGATCTTCAAGATGGCTCCGCTGCACCATCACTTTGAGCTGCTGGGGTGGAGCGAGTCGAAGGTGATCGCGCGGTTCTGGATTCTGGCTCTGGTGTTTGCGCTGTTCGCCCTGACGACGTTGAAGCTGCGGTGATTCCTGCCTTCACGGAGACTTACCCCCCCTCCCCCCTAAAGTATCCAAAGTATTCAAAACAGGCCACTTAAGTCTGGACTTGGTATGCGGGTCTGGAGTCCCTCTCCGGCGCACTTTCAGACTTAGGACCTTGCTCGACAAAGGCCTTCGGCTGGGTATTATGCGAGTTTTTGTGTACACCTTAATTGTAGCGGGTTCGGAGGGGTAGTTACGCCAACTTTATCTCCAGTGGAATGATCGAGTTGACTTCATCAGGGTCTTGACACGCTGTTTTCCGGGCAAACTCGCGCGAAATAGTTGTAAGTTGCTGAAAGCTAATGGGTTTCCCCACAGCAGACGAAGCAAGTCGCGGAAGAAGTGAAGACTGCTACGTGTTCGCCTACAGATAGGTGCATGCCTCATCTTCTTCCGGCCTGAGCCAACCGACCGCAAGGTCTGGGGCAGTGTCGTATTGGGATCTGTGGATGAGCGATCCGTTCTCGTCGATCGACTTCGATGGTGTGACTCATACGCGTCCCGTACTGTGAACACGATGCCAAGGTTCGGTAGGTTAAGCTGGTAGGCATGGAAGCGAAGTCGCCGATGGAACTGAAGAACAAGCGGGTGCTGGTGGTGGGGCTGGGCAAGTCGGGGATGGCGGCGGCGTTGTTTTTGCGGGACCGGGG
>CAXTPN010000279.1:2148-3220 GCA_964246125.1 uncultured Acidobacteriaceae bacterium | reverse complement strand
GGCGCGCCGTCAAAGAGCCCGGCCCCCTCCCCCTCCGCGCCATCGCCATCGAGCCGCTCGCCGAACGCCAGGAGATCCTCGACCTCCTCGCCCTGACCCGCGCCCTCCTCCACCCCGCCGACCGCACCGCCTGGCTCGCCCTCCTACGCACTCCCTGGTGCGGCCTTACCCTTGCCGACCTCCATCTCCTCTCCGGCCAGGACGATCGCGCCTTCGCCAAGCACACCATCTTCGACCTACTCGACCAGCGCGGCGACCTGCTCTCCGACGACGGCATCGCTCGCCTGCGCCCCTTCTGGACCATCATGAACGCCGCCCTTAGCCAGCGTGGACGCATGCCTCTCTCGCAGTGGGTCTCTCGCACCTGGCATGCTTTCGGGGCGCCTGTATACGCTGCGGAAGACGCTCTGGCCAACGCCGAACGCTTCTTCAGCCTCCTCGACGAACTTGAAACCTCTACCGGCGTTCTTGACCTCTCCACCCTTACCCGGCAACTCGCCAGACTCTACGCCGCTCCCTCGGTCCAACTCAACGCCGTCGACCTCATGACCATCCACAACGCCAAAGGCCTGGAGTGGGATGTCGTCATCGTTCCTTCGCTTCAGCGTTCCGCCCGAACCTCGAACGGACGCCTCCTCTCCTGGCTCGAAATTCAAAGCGAGACTGGCCTCGGCAGCCACGCCGGCGACATCGCTCCCGGCATCATCGCCCCCATCCGAGCCCGGGGAGGCCCTGCCGGCAAGCTCAACGACTGGATTCGCAGCGTCGAAACCACACGCGCCGCAGCCGAGCGCAAGCGCCTCTTCTATGTAGCCTGCACCCGCGCCCGCGAAGAGCTCCACCTCTTCGCCTCGCCTGAAATGAAGGTGAACGGCGACTTCAGCCGCCAACCGGACAGCCTGCTCGCAGCCGCCTGGGCCGCGGCCGAACCGCACTTCGCGCCACGCGCCGCAGCCATTCTCCAAATGCCCAAACGCTGGCTGGACCAGCCCCTGGAATCACTCGCCGCTTCCTCCGCCCCCGCACGCCTCATCCAGCGCATCCCCACCTCGTCCTTTGCAACAAATCCGGG
>CAXTPN010000279.1:0-2138 GCA_964246125.1 uncultured Acidobacteriaceae bacterium | reverse complement strand
TTCATCGTCTGAGACGGGGTTCAACAGCCACCACCCCTCCTTCGAGCGACCCGAAGGCTCCTTCTCCGCCCGCACCTTCGGTAACACGCTCCACGCCTTTCTCCAGCAACTCGCGAACCGCGTCGCAGGCGGCAAGACTCTCGACCTGCTCCACGCCGAGCTACCCACCTGGTCCGCTCGCATTGCCGCCGTCCTCCGCTCCAGCGGCCTACCCCCCGCCGAGATCGAGCGCCGCACTCAAGGCGTCCTCCGTGGCCTCGCCAAAACCCTCAACGACCCCGAAGGCCAGTGGCTCCTCCTCCCCCACCCACAAGCCGCGTCCGAACGCGCTCTCATCGCACAATCCGCCGGCGAACTCTCCAGCATCCGTATCGACCGCACCTTCCTCGCAGGTCACACGCCGCTCACCACCGGCTCAACTCACGTCTGGATCGTCGATTACAAAACCTCCAGCCACGCCGAAAAAGGTCTCGAAACTTTTCTTCAGCGTGAGCAGGAAAAGTATCGCCTCCAACTCGAAACCTACGCCCGGCAATTGCCCAACGAAGGCCGTCCCATTCGCCTCGCGCTCTTCTACCCCATGCTCCCCAAACTCGTTTGGTGGACTCCGGAGGGTACCCCATGATCATCAAAGCCAACCGAAGCCTAAGGTACTGTTTGCTCCTAGCGTTACTCCTGGGCTTATCGCAGGCGCATAGCCAGAGCATGATCCTCACGCGCCAGAACGCCACGGTCATGGTCGAGCCATACGCACCCAACATCGTGCGCGTCAGCATCGGCCTCCTCCGCGATGACGCGATCGGATCCCCCGGCTATGGCATCAGCGCAAAGCCGCTGGCGCAAGGCTGGACAAAGCAACCGGCCCCTGAAGGCGATGTGCTCCGGTCCTCGCGGATGGTCGTGACCGTCTCACCCCAAGGCGGCAAGTACACCCCGACCGGCACCCAGGCGGACATCGCGAAGTTCTTCAACGGTTCAACCCCCGGCGTGGGGCTTACAATCGAGAACCCCGAAGGCGCCACTCTCCTGCGACTAAATGGCTGGCAAATGTCGGTACCCAACCACAAAGACGGCAATGCCGCCATCCTCTACGATCGCCGCCCCACCGACCCGCCTTTCTACCAGGTGGGAGCCACCTTCGCCTCGCCCAAAGACGAGCACTACTACGGCCTCGGCCAGAATCAGGAGGGTTACCTCGACCGCCGCGGCCACGCCGTCCGCTGCGCCCACGACTACGACGCGCCCGCCGGCCAGAGCGTCTGCGTTCCCTTCGTCGTCACCAACAAAGGCTACGGCCTGCTCTGGGACAACCCCTCCAGAACCACCGTCCAATTCGGCTTCAACGACGTGACCCGCTGGACCTCCGACGTAGGCCAGCGCGTCTCCTTCTTCATCATCGCGGGCAGCACTTATGACGAAATCTACTCCGGCTACCGCCTCCTCACCGGCGACACGCCCATGCTGCCGAAATCCGCATACGGCTACATCCAATGCAAGCAGCGATACTCCAGCCAGCAGGAACTCATGGCCGTTGCGCAAGGCTATCGCGACCGCCACCTCCCCGCCGACGTTCTCGTCATTGACTGGTTCCACTACACCAAAATGGGCGAAATGGACATGGACCCGGCCCGCTGGCCTGACCCCGCAGCCATGAACAAGCGCCTGCACGAGATGAACTTCCATACCATGATCAGCGTATGGCCGCGCTTCGTCCCCGAAGACCGCTACTACAACACCGTGCTGAAGAACGGCTGGTTCGAGCACCTCGCCGACGGAACCCCCACCAACGGCCTCCCCTACGACCGTGCCGGCTCCGACATCGACACCACCAACCCCGACGCCGCGGACGCTACCTGCCCAGCGGGCCCGGAACGCAGGGCTTCAACGTCTCCCCGCTCTTCCACCCCGCCGCCATCTACGAAGGCGTCCGCCGCGACCTCAAGACCCGCGCCCTCATCCTCGCCCGCGACGCCTACCTGGGCGCGCAACACAACGGCACCATCTTCTGGTCGTCCGACATCAGCCCCAACTGGGACACCCTCAAGCGCCAGCTTCCCACCGGCATCAACTTCGTCGCCTCAGGCATGCCCTACTGGAGCACCGACATCGGCGGATGGCAGTACCTGTCCCCCCACCAC
>CAXTPN010000278.1:0-3248 GCA_964246125.1 uncultured Acidobacteriaceae bacterium | reverse complement strand
CGGGAGACGGTGCTGATCGAAAAGGGGATTCTGAAGACGTTTCTTTCGGACAAGCTGAACGCGCGGCTGATGGGCGGGGAGAGCACGGGGAGCGGACGGCGCGAGAGCTATCACCATATTCCCATGCCTCGGATGACGAATACCTACATGCTGAATGGCGACGACATGCCCGAGGACATTATCAAGAGCGTGAAGCGCGGGCTGTATGCGGTGAACTTCGGCGGCGGGCAGGTGGATATTACGAACGGCAAGTTTGTGTTTTCGGCGAGCGAGGCTTACCTGATCGAAGACGGGGTGGTGACACGGCCGGTGAAGGGCGCGACGCTGATCGGCAACGGGCCGGAGGCATTGAAGTATGTGAGCATGGTGGGCAACGACCTGGCTCTGGACGAAGGGATTGGGACGTGCGGCAAAGCCGGGCAGAGCGTGCCGGTGGGAGTCGGGATGCCGACCATTAAACTCGATCGCATGACGGTCGGAGGAACGGGGCAGTAAATGGCGGTTGAACGCGAAACGAAGCTGTACGAGTGCGAAGTGAAGCGGCGTCGGACCAAGGAAGGCGGCGGGTATGAGCCGTTCTGGAAGGTGAAGGTAGTGGCCGATGCGCTGGTAGATCAAGACACGGAGTTTCGCTGCAAGGAGTGCGGGGGGGCGGTGAAGCTGTTCAAGACTCATAAGGTTGGCGGGCCGCCATCGCATGCCGAGCACAAGAGCCGGCAGGACTCGGAGTATTGCTCGCTGGGGATGCACTTTCGGAAGGCCACGGATGGGCGCGAGCCGCGGCGGTCGGAGAGCCCGGTGGAGTAGATGGCAATTTGCGCGCGGACTTGTGGCCGTGCCGGTAACCTTTCAGGAAGCACCCAGCGGAACTCTAACGGCGACTTCGAGGTGAATCATGGCAACAACCGAGCGTGAGAAATTTTATGAATGTGAAGTGAAGCGTCGCAGAGTAAGGGCAGCAGGCGGGTACGAGCCGTTCTGGAAGGTGAAGCCGATTGCCGAGGCGCTGGTGGATGAGGACACGGAGTTTCGCTGCAAGGATTGCGGAGGCGCGGTGAAGCTGTTTCGGCGGCGAATGGAGAACGCTCCGCCACCGCACATCGAGCATAAGTTGAAGAGCGATTCGGAGTACTGCGCGGCGGGGTTGTGGTTTTTAAAGGCGACAGATGGGCGCGAGGCGAGGATGAGTTCGGCTCCGGTGCGGTAGCTCGATATGCCGGGTGTGGTGTCTGCGATATGATTCCCTCTAGCAGGGAGGGAAACACCTTGTCTGAGATGATCGCGGAGACGTTCGCCCCAGAGTTGAATGATGAGCAGGTGCGAGTAGTCCTTCGCTATGCCGGGCAGGATGTGGATGACGGCACGATAGACGTTGAAGATGTTCTGGCTGCGCTGAACGGTTTCTCATCTGCCTTTTATCGCCTTGCTGATCGTGAATCGCAAGATTCAAAACAGCGGATCAAAGTCACGGGAATTTCAAAGTCTTCTGCAAACATTCAACTTGAAATTTTTCAGCTGGCGCAAGCCCATCCGCTGATTGCTACCGCCGTTACGGGTTCTTTAGCTTACGTTGGGAAAAAGATTGCGGATGTAGTCATCGAAAAGATAGCCGGTGTGGCTAAGGCGAAGAAGCACGTTCAGAATGGTTTATACACCACAGAAGTCGCGGTAAGTGGCGACCAAAATCAGATTGTTATCGTGAACGGAGTCAACGCTCGGTTGCCCGTAGACAAGGATGTTTTTAAACTCCTTCAGGAAGGAACCATCGATGCGGAACTCGATAAGATGACGTCTCCGCTCCGAGAAGATGCAGTCGATGTTTTTGAGATCAGGCGCGATAGCGGCCAAAGCCCAGATCTGCATCTTGATGCCTCCGATAGACCTTATTTTTCCCGTACTCGCCGTGAGGCGGCTACGACTGCCGAGCTCACCATGATCGGCACGATGAACACGATCTCAAAGACAAACAACTCGGGCGTCTTTGTCGCGGAAAATGGGAGACGGATCAGATATAGATTCACCAATGAGCAACGGCTCGCGGAACTGTATCGGCAGTTTGCCCATCTTGGCCCCGTCAAGGTAACTTGCACAGCCAAGCTTGATGACAATCTGGATGTAATTTCAATTGACATCAGCAATGTCGAACCTGTGCAGGTCCGTCTCCACTTCTCAGATGAAAGCAGACCAGATCGATATGAAGCTTCTTAGTATGGGTGATACCGGTCTGAAGAGCTTGAAGCAGCTTGCTAATGACGTGTTGGCGCGGGCGCTGAAGGCGGGCGCGACGGATGCGGAGGCGGTGGCGTATGAGGGCGAGGAGTTTTCCGCGCTGGTGCGGCTGGGGCAAGTGGAGACTCTGAAGGAGTCGGGGTCGCGGGCGATTGGGCTGCGGGTATTCAATGGGTTGCGGACGGCAAGCACGTCATCCTCGAACCTGTCGCGCGAGGGGCTGGAGAAACTGGTCGAAGGGGCGGTGGCGCTGGCGAAGATTACGAGCGAGGACCCGTTTGCGGGGCTGCCGCAAGAAGGTGAGTTTGGGCAGTTGGACGGGGATTTGGGGCTTTACTTCGAGGATGTGAACGAGCAGCCTCCGGCCGAGCGGATCGAGATTGCGCGGCGGTGCGAGGCGGCGGCGATGGCGTATGACACGCGCATCCAGAACTCGGGCGGAGGGGACTTCGATACGGCGACTTCGCACAAGGTGATGGTAAACTCGCGTGGGTTTGCGGGTGAGTATCGGCGGAGCTACTGCGGCTTTTCGGCGGCACCCATTGCGCATGACGAGCATGGAAAGATGCAGCGGAACTACTGGTACTCGAGCGGGCGGACGACGCGCACGCTGGAGTCGCCGGAGGAGATTGGGCGGATTGCGGCGCAGCGGACGCTGCGGCGGCTGGGAGCTCGGCAGGTGAAGACGCAGCGCGCGCCGGTGGTGTTTTCGCCGGAGATCGCGAAGTCCATTATTGGGAGTATCTTCGAGGCGGCGAATGGCGATGCGATCTACCGGCATGCCACGTTTTTCGATGAGATGCTGGGCGAGCGGGTGGCGGGGGAGAACATCACAGTGGTGGACGACGGGACCATGATGTTGAACGGGATTGGAGGGTTTGGGACGACTCCGTTCGATGGAGAGGGGCTGCCGACGCGGCGGACGGTGCTGGTGGAGCGCGGCATCCTGAAGAGCTATGTGACCAATACCTACACGGCGCGCAAGCTGGGGCTCAAGTCGACGGGGAATGCATCACGGG
>CAXTPN010000277.1:2201-3276 GCA_964246125.1 uncultured Acidobacteriaceae bacterium | reverse complement strand
CGCCCCCGCCCCCCGCTCCGCCACCGCCGATGCCGGCCTCGCCAACCTCGCCGCCGCCACACCGTCAGACCCCACCAAGCCCGTCCGCTACCCCGGCGAACAAACCCTCGCTACCCGCGAAGAAAACCTCCGCCTCGGCGTCCCCGTGGACGAAGAAATCTGGTCCTCGATCGCAAAGCCTTGAGAATCGCTTACTTCTTTGTCACCTTCAGTGCCAGCCGAGCCTTCAGCGCCGTCTTCTGGTTCCCTTTCGGAGTGGTCCCTACCGCACCCGTCCTGCTCGCGCTAGTCTTCGTCGACTTGGCCTTGTCCGCCATTTACGTCCTCCTCAATGCAAAAGTGAGTAGCCCCAACAGCAACAACATCCCCACAATGATAAGCCACCCAGCCATCGCCAAGTAAAGCGATGTGCTGTTATTTACCTCGCGATTTCTCGACGATGCCACTGCGTAGTCCGCAATACGATCCTCGAAAAACGTCTCATCCGAAGGCCCCTTGTCCGGATACCCGACAATCAACTGAACTCCGTCGTTGACGGCCTCGAACACTCTGATCCGCAGTGCAAACAGAACGCAGAGCAACGCGCCGCCCAAAACCAGCGCTTCCGCCAGAATGCAAGGCCAAGGGATGTGCAGCGTGTCCGTACTTTCCTTTACTTCTTTCGACTTGAGCAGAATCGTAACCAGAAAGGCCGAGATGATCCCGAGAAACACCTTAGCCCTGCCCTCCAGTTGCAACGAGGTCCGTTCCTCCTCGTCATATAGGCTGCGGTAAAACTCGTATTGATCTTTCGTCGCCAGGGAAAGCCTCCTTTACGCTGTCACCCCTACCGAGTCACTGTAAACTGTCCCCATGGAACTCACCGTCTACTCCGCCTCCTGGTGCCGCGACTGCCGCGAAGCCAAGCGCTTCCTCAGCAAGCACAACATCCCCTACAAAGAAATCGACATCGAGCAAACCCCCGGAGCCGCCGACGAGGTCCTCGAAAACGTCGGCAAGCGCGCCATCCCCCAGTTCGTCCTCGACGGCAAGTGGATCCAACCCTACCGCCCCGGCCGCGGCTTCCTCCACCAAG
>CAXTPN010000277.1:0-2191 GCA_964246125.1 uncultured Acidobacteriaceae bacterium | reverse complement strand
CACCCTCTTCGGCGGCCCCCACCCTTAGGTGAACCCGGTCGTCGCTACCTGCAAACAACAAAACCCTTCCACTCGGAAGGGTATCGTTGTCTGCGCGTACTGCGGAAAGGGACTCCCTACCAGCGAATAGGGCCGGGAAACGGAAACGGGGAGGGAGAAGGCCAGCCGCTTCCAGCTGGTACCAGCGGAGCCAGCACCGAGAACAGATCCAGCGTGCCGATCTGCGCCGTCGCATTCAAACCAACGCCGCTGAACGCCGCATCTATCAGCCCGGCAAATGCAGGCTGAAAGCTCAGCATCAGTCCGTTGTGGCTGATCGTGCCGTTCACCGGCACAATCGGCAGCGAGGGTGCCCCGCCTGTCGCGACGATCGACATAATTGCCTCGCGTCCCACAAACGTCCCGTTCTCAATCACGATCCCGTAGAAGATCGCCGAAGGACCCATTAGATCCAGCGTCAGGTTCCGAACCTGAATGACCGCCGTACCCGACTTGAACTCGAACCCGCCGCCATACACCACTTCGTTGTAAGACGTGCTCAAATCGATCGCTCCTTCGAGTGCAGGCAGCGAGTTCAGACCGTTCTGCAGCGCCTGCCCGGACAAATTGGTCACCGCAACGCCCGCTCCCGTGAACTGCTGCAGCACAGCAGGCGTAAGGGTTACATTGGCGTGGCCGGAGACGATCGCCATCGAGGTTTGGGCATGGAGCGGCGTCAAAGCAATCAGCGCCACTCCCATCGCGATATTCGCAAGATGCATTTTCATGAAAACTCCTGTGTGTGACCGTTGAGTAGAAAGGGTTAGCCAGGCATAGTCTGCAATGTAAGGCGAAGAAAGCAAGACGAAGAGCAAGCCGGCAGTCAATCTCGGAGCATTGACGAAACAATACCACCTGGTACTGCCGCTGCTTGAAGAATAGTACCATGCGGTATCATTCAGTACACGGAATTACTTCACATATGCCAACACTCCCCTTGAAACAGCCTCCCGCCTTCGCCACAACGCGTCCCGCCGTCCATTCACCCACCCGCACTCCGCTGGAGTCCGAGCGGCTCACGGAAATCCTCGAAGTCGCCGCGGAAATCTTCATCGCGCAAGGCTTCGACGCCGCCAGCACCAACGAGATCGCCCGCCGTGCTAACGCCTCTAAGACCACCTTCTACTCGCGCTTTCCCACCAAGGAGCTCCTCTTCGCCCGGGTCATCGAGTACCGCATGGAACAGGTCTTTTACGGAATAGCCCCAACGCTGCCGCTCGACGCCCCGCTCCCCGCCACATTGCGCGACTTCGCCTCCGCCATCCTCCGCGCCGCTCTCTCGCCCCGGCACATCTCCCTCATCCGCATGATGAGCATGGAATCCAGGCGCTTCCCCGCACTCGCGCAACGCTTTTACGAACTCGGCGCGGCCCGCGGCAAAGCCTTTCTGGCACAATACCTCGCCCAGCAGGCCACCCGCGGAAAGTTCCGCCCGGATGACCCCGAGCTCATGGCCGAGCACTTCATCTCTCTCGTCATCGGTGGCCCCATCCACTGGTACATCCTCGGCTTCAGCCCCGCCCTGCCAAGCCGCGAGCGACGAATCGAGCACGTGGAAGCCGCCGTCTCCGCCTTTCTGCGGGCCTACGCCAGCGCCCCAGCTGACGTCGTCACAGCCGGAGCATCACCCCGCTTCAGCAAGCCTGACGCAAGCAGGGAGGACGACTCCCGGAGCGAACAACGATAGACTAAGACCCATGATCCCCCGCTACACTCGCCCCGAAATGGCCCGCATCTGGTCCGACGAAAACAAGTATCGCTGCTGGCTCCGTGTAGAAATTGCCGCCTCCCAGGCCCTTGCCGCTGCCGGCCTCGTCCCCCAGTCCGCCGCCGACGCCATCGCCGCCCGCGCCAACTTCACCGTAGCCCGCATCGACGAAATCGAAGGGGAAGTCCGCCACGACGTCATCGCCTTCACCACCACCGTAGCCGAGCACATCGACGCGCCCCCCCATCAACAGGAAAAAGCCTCCCGCTGGCTCCACTTCGGCCTCACCTCCACCGACGTCGTCGACACCGCCCAGGCCCTCCAGCTCCGCGAAGCCTCCGCCCAAATCCGCGCCGGCATCGAGCGCCTCGCCGAAGTCCTCCGCACCCGCGCCCTCGAGTTCAAGCACACCCCCATCATCGGCCGCACCCATGGCATCCACGC
>CAXTPN010000276.1:0-3280 GCA_964246125.1 uncultured Acidobacteriaceae bacterium | reverse complement strand
CCCCCCTCAACATCGAGGTAGACCCCCTCGCCAAATACGCCGAGCGCCAGAGCCAACCCCAACCCACATGGCAGCTCACCGAAGCCAACCTCCTCGCCAACGGCTACTGAATCGCAGATGGAGGATGAATCACCCGCAGCCCAAGATGTCTCTCAAAAGGATCGAAGTCCCGATCCCGATGCAACAGCCAATGACCTTCCATCAGACAAAACGTGGCAATCACGCAGTCGATAGTCTTCCGTACTGTTATGCCCATTTTGCGCAGCAAACGATAATTGTTCGCCGCCGCCACCGCCATCTCCTCTCCTCCTGTAGAAAGCAATTCGAAACTGGCCAACCCTCGATGAACTTGCCGGAACTGCTTCTCATCTGTAAATCCTTGAAGCACTTCGCAAAGTACCAGGTCTGGCACTCCGATCTCCTGTCGACCGAACTCTCCATCCATCCATCGCGTATGTGCATTGTCGAGGCCGTTGAAGTAGTCGATCCAAACCGTACTGTCAGGCACGAGCATGCACTAATCCTCGAATTTGCCAAGGCGCGACTTTTCGAGGTTACCCTCCCACTTCACCTTGCCGCGTAAGTCTCTGATCGAGCTTTGCGCCTTCAGTCGCACGAGCAATCTCAACCCCTCTTCAACTGCGGCCCGCTTTGTCTTCGCTCCAGTACTTTTCATCGCTTGTGCGATGAGCTCGTCGTCAATCTCAATGTTTGTCCTCACGGGAGCCTCCCTCGATGTGTAACAATTTCACGAATTGGTGTATTCGTCAAAATCTTGAGGACCTCGCTAAAAACAAAGACCCTCCCGCACATCGCGAGGAGGGTCTCCTATTCCGTACTACCCACGCCCTAACTCGAGCTCATGCTATGCAGAAACTCCGAGTTATTCCGCGTCTTCGCCAGCCGGTCCGTCAGCAGCTCCATCGCCTCCGTCGGCGACAGCGGATTCAGCACCTTGCGCAAAATCCATATCCGCTGCAGGTCATCCTTCGGAATCAGCAGCTCTTCCTTCCGCGTACCCGAGCGTTGAATGTCGATCGCCGGAAACACCCGCTTATCCACCAGCTTGCGGTCCAGAATCACCTCCATGTTGCCCGTGCCCTTGAACTCCTCAAAGATCACTTCGTCCATGCGTGAGCCCGTGTCCACCAGCGCCGTAGCAATGATCGTCAGCGAACCACCCTCCTCGATATTGCGAGCCGCCCCGAAGAACCGCTTCGGCCTCTGCAGCGCATTCGAGTCCACGCCGCCCGACAGCACCTTGCCGCTCGGCGGCACGATCGTGTTGTACGCCCGCGCCAGACGCGTAATCGAATCCAGCAGGATCACCACGTCGCGCTTGTGCTCCACCAGCCGCTTCGCCTTTTCGATCACCATCTCCGCCACCTGCACATGCCGCGCCGCCGGCTCATCGAAGGTCGACGAAATCACCTCGCCGCGCACGCTCCGCTGCATGTCCGTCACCTCTTCCGGCCGCTCGTCGATCAGCAGCACGATCAGCACCACCTCCGGATGATTCGCCGTAATCGAGTTCGCAATCGACTGCAGCAGCATCGTCTTGCCGGTGCGCGGCGGCGCGACGATCAGCCCGCGCTGCCCCTTGCCCACCGGCGTCAGCAGGTCCATCACCCGCCCGGAGATGTGCTCGCGCACCGTCTCCATCTTCACCCGCTCCTGCGCATACAGTGGCGTCAGGTTATCGAACAAAATTTTGTTGCGCGTCTCTTCCGGGCTCTCGAAGTTGATCGCCTCGATCTTCACCAGCGCAAAGTACTTCTCGCCCTCGTGCGGCGAACGCACGTTGCCCGAGATCGTGTCGCCGGTCTTCAGGTCGAACTTGCGAATCTGCGACGGCGAAACGTAGATGTCGTCCGGCCCCGGCAGGTAGTTGTAATCCGGCGAGCGCAAAAACCCGTAACCGTCAGGCAAAATCTCCAGCACGCCTTCCGCGAAGATATGCCCTTCTTTTTCGCTCTGCGCCTGCAATATCTTGAAAATCAGGTCTTGTTTGCGGAGGCCGCTCGTGCCCCCAATGTCTAGTCCACGCGCGAGCTTGCCCAGCTCGGCAATATTGTGATCTTTTAACTCGGAAATTGTCATGGGTCTGTCTTTTCTGGGAATGGAAATAGGTGGGAGGGGAGTGAAAGCTCAGGGGGATCTGCGTGACGCAGGGGTCTTGCGGAGGCCGAAGAGATTGCGGAAGTTCTGTTGTGCGGGGGGTACAGCAGGAATAATACATCCAAACCGTGAATCGTGAAAGTGGTGAAACTGCCGCGCGACTAAGCCGCGCGGCGTTCCCGGTGGTCTGCTACATGAATCTTTTCCACGGTCGGCTCCGTCGGATCGTCCATCGGAACGGTGTCCTTGAACCGGTCCAGAACCTCATTGGTCGTATCCTGCAGACGGGTGTTCGGCTTGTGCAGCTTGCGCGTGGCCTTCGCGGCCAACTGGCACAACTGGTACCGATTCGTAACGTGCGTAAGTGCTCCAAAGATCAAATCCGAGCGCATAATCTTCTCTCCTCTTTCTTCTTAGACAGCAGCGTCTTTGCGCCATGTCCTGACAGATGTTAGATCCACTTCTCTGGTGGCAAGCCTGTACCTCGGCCCACCGTTCCATGGACCTCTCAAAACGACACCTTGCATCTGTGAATCTCTATTGTTTAGACGCGGAACCGACTCTCAGGATGCCAGCAACGACACCTTATTCATCGAACCGGCCCTTGTTCACCATGCAAATCATTGAACCTGGGAAGGATAGGTGCTGGCCGCGCTTCACACTCTCGAATCTTCTGGGAAGCAGTGGGTTGGCATGACCCTTCTGAAAATAGCCCGTACACCCGTCGCCCGTCAATACTTATTTTGGAAGGATGACCACCCTCTAGTTCCAAAAAAGGGATTTGTGAGAGCAATATGAACTTCGCACACAGTTATGACCAGTAGCTCCGGTCCAGCGTCCGGTACTGGATCGCCTCCGCGATATGCTTCACCGCCACCATCTCCGCCCCCTCCAGATCCGCAATCGTCCGCGCCACCTTCAATATCCGGTCGTGCGCCCGCGCGCTCAACCCCTGCTGCTGCATCGCCCGCTCCAGAATCCGCTCCGCATCCGTCCCCAGCTCGCAGTACACCCTGATCTGCTGTGTGCTCATCTGCGCGTTCGCATACACCGCCCGCGACGCACTCTTCCCCGAAGCCCGCGTCCGCTCCTCCGCCCCCCCCCCCAATAGTGCATGCTGCCGCTCCCCCGCCGCCAGCCCCCGCTCCCCTATCTACCCCGC